>CAYTTF010000540.1:0-2456 GCA_964440665.1 uncultured Myxococcales bacterium
GCCGACATCGGAGAGCAGCGGGTGCTGTTCGCCGGCGATCTTCTCTTCCCAGGGGGCCAGATCGCGCTAATCAATACGCACGACTGCTGCCTCCGGGAGTTGGTCAGTACGCTCGAGTCGCTGAGGGATCTCGACTTCGACTGGCTCCTCTCGGGACATTTGCCTCCACTTCTCGAGCGCGCGACTGGAGCGCGCGACGCGGCGCTCGCCGTGCTCGACACCCTCGCGATCCCACCGAGCATCGTGTGAGAGGCAATCGTTGAAGAGCGTCATCGTTACCGGGGCCGGCCGAGGAATCGGGGCCTGCATCGCCGAGCGACTCGCGCGCGACGGCTACTTCGTCGTTGCGCTCGACGTGCTCGCAGACGAGGTTACTCGCGTCGCGTCCGAACTCCGCGAGGAAGGACTCAACGTGCTTGCCGTGGAGTGCGACGTCTCCAGCGAATCCGCGGTCGAGGCGGCCGTCAGCGCTGCGAGCGGTGAGGGACGCACGCTCTGGGGCGCCGTGAACTGCGCCGCGATCTCCGGTGTCTACGCCAAGTCGCCGTTTCTCTCGCTCACCGCCGAAGCGTGGCGTCGAACCGTCGACGTGAATCTGACCGGTGTCTTTCTCGTGTCACGGGCGGTCGCCCGCGTTCTGGCAGCCGGCGATGGCGGCGTGATCGTCAACATCAGCTCGGTATCCGGCATCGGGGCCGAGGAGGACGCGGCCGCCTACTGCGCGAGCAAGGCCGGCGTCATCGGGCTCACGCGCGCGATGTCGCTCGATCTCGCCTCGGAGGGCATTCGCGTCTGTGCCGTCGCACCCGGGGATATCGACACGGCGAGATCTCGCGAGGTCGCCGAGGCGACGGACGCTCGCCTTCCCAAGGCCACGCCGCTCGGAGCCGGGAAGCCCAGCGATGTTTCGGCGGCCGTCGCATTCCTACTCAGTGACGAAGCGCGCTTCGTCTCCGGTGCCACCCTCGTCGTCGATGGCGCCCTGATGGCCTACTAGAGGAGTTCTGTTGTCGAAGTACGACGTCCTCACGATCGCTACGAGCCTCATTCGACTCCCTTCGGTGACGGGACCGGACGCAGAGGTTGCCCCGGTGGCATACGTGCGAGGTCTCCTCGAACCGCTTTCGGGCATTCGCTGCGACGTCATGTCTGCGAAACCCGGGCGACCGAATCTGATCGCGACAATCGATTCCGGAATTCCCGGCCCATCGCTTCTTCTCACTGGGCACCTCGACGTCGTACCCGCGATCGCGGATGAGTGGGCAAGGCCCCCGTTCGATCCCGTCGTGGTGGGCGAGGAGTTGTGGGGACGCGGGACTGTCGACATGAAGGGCGGACTCGCCGCACTGCTTGCCGTCTTCGTCGAGGTTGCGCTGTCTGGCGGGCCCCCATGTGGACGGCTGGTCCTCGCAGCGACTGCCGACGAAGAAGGCGAAGGCCGGTGGGGTCTGCCATGGCTGATCAAGCAGCGCGCGTTCGAAGCAGATGCTGCGATCGTCGCGGAGGCCGCCGGAGTGCACGACGACTACGACCGCCTGCCGATTGCAACGCGTGGCTCAGCGTTCGCTGTCGTCCGCGTTCGCGCACCTGGTGGGCACGCGTCGCTTGGCCGCACGCGCGGAGAGCACGCCGTCGGCGTCGCTTGTCGCCTCCAGCAGGCAATCGAGGAGGGCTTCCGACCCGAGCCACAGACGCACTGGGCATATCCGGCCGGTCCCACGGTCGTCGCGGGTGAACATTTTCGCGGCGGCGAACGACTTGGCGAGCTCCCGAGGAACGCCGAGTTCACCGTCACGGTGCGGACACTCCCCGATGCCCGCGAAGACGAGTTCTACCGCGACCTGAAGCAGTTCGTCGCCGCGGACCTGCCGAGCGGCTACAGCGTTGATGTCGACGTGGACGATCGCCTCTCGGCCTGGAGTCCCGGCATGGAGCTCGACCGAGCGCACCCCCTCGCCGTCAGTGCGCTTCACGCCGTGCGGGCAGCCGGTTACGAAGCGACCGAATTCGGCGCGTTTCCCGCGTACAGCGAGGGAGCGAACCTCGCCGCTGTGGGCATTCCCACGTTGCCCGCGATCGGCCCTGGCCCCCTTTCGCGTGCCCACTTGCCCGATGAGCGCGTCAACGTCCGCGCCCTCGAGGCCTGTGCGGAAATCACGCGATCCCTCGTGCGCGACGTCATGCAACCCGATTGGCCGTGCTGAGGTGAGTCACCTCCCCACGATCGATCTCCGCTCCGATACGTTCACATCCCCGACCCCCGAGATGCGAGCCGCGATGGCCTCCGCCGAGGTGGGGGATGATGTCTACGGCGAAGACCCGACTGTCCGGCAGCTCGAGGAAGAGACGGCAGCGATCCTCGGCAAGGAAGCTGCGCTCTACGTGCCGACGGGGACGATGGCGAATCAGCTCGGGATCTTGAGCCAGACGAACTCGGGTGACGAGATCTGGGTCCA
>CAYTTF010000541.1:0-2450 GCA_964440665.1 uncultured Myxococcales bacterium
TGGTCTGCCAGCGCGCGGCGCCCAGCGCCGTCGACGCTTCGACGTAGCTGCGCGGGACGGCGCGCAGCGCCTCCTCGGCGAAGGTGAAGATCACCGGAATGACGGCGAAGGAGAGCGCCACGCCGGAGACCAGCGCGTTCAGCCGCGATTCCAGGCCGAACAAATGCTGGAACCAGGTGGCCATGATCATGAGCGCGAAGAAGCCCAGCACCACCGACGGGATTCCAGCCAGCAGCTCCACCACCGGCTTCACGATCTCGCGGGTCCGCGGGCGGGCGTACTGCGACACGTAGACCGCCGCGCCCACGCCGAGCGGCACCGAGACCGCCATCGCCACCAGCGTCACCTTGACCGTCCCCAGGATGAGCGGCCAGACGCCGAACTTCGGGATCTCGGACACCGGTTGCCAGATCGACGCGGATTCGTCGTATCCGGGCCACAGCTGCGGTACCCACATCTTCGACAGCGTCACCTCGGCGCGCACCGCCGCGCTGTAGAAGATGGGGGCGGCCTCCTTGGCGATGAACACCAGGATGAGGACGATCGCCACCACCGCGGAAACGGCCAGGCAGCGCAGCAACCACTCGGCGGCCCGATGCCAGAGCGGGGCAGGCGCGAGCCTCAACTTCGGGGGGCGAACGGGCGGCACGGCGATCCTGGCACTGATGCTTTTCTGGCGGGCCATCGCGATGGCGCCCTCGGGCGTGGTCACCTGTGGATAAGACCACCGGCCGTTGACGAACAGGTGCCGCATCTGTGACATCGCCGTGACACCGACGGAACGAACCCTCGGGTCGAGGCGGAGATTTCATGGATCTCGCCCACTTCCCCGAAACGTTTCGGCTTCGTCACGCTCATGTCACCCACCACGGGCACGATGCCCGGCAAAAGGAGAACCCAGATGACCCAGCCCCGCCCCTGTCGCTTTCGCAGCTTGGCCGCCGCCGTACCGATGACCGCGCTTCTCGTCGGCATGCCGCTCGCCGCGCGCGCACAAAACTCGACGCTGCCGCCGACCGACATCGCCAATCAGAAGCCGCTCGCTCCCAGCACGGCCAGCCCGAGCGTCGCCATGCCGCCGCCCGGAGCGCCCGCGCCGCTTCCCGCAGAGGTCCCTGCGGCGCCGCTCATGGTGCCCGCGCCGATCGTGTCGCCGCCGGGGCCCGTCCTGGTTCCCGCCGCCACATCTTCTTCCGATGAACCGCTGGCCGGCTTCAGCGACGGGACCGCGTTTCTGCGGTCGCCCGACAACGGGTTCATCCTCTTCCCGAACGGCCGCCTCCAGGTCGACAGCTACATGTTCGGGTACACCAAGAACAAGTACACGGACAAGATTCCGAACAACACCTTCCTGCTCCGGCGGGCCCGGATGGAGGTCGGCGGCTGGATCGGCGGCTTCGTGTACTTCTGGCTCGCGGGCGACTTCGCGCAAGGTCCGCCCGCGGCGGCGGCGCCGGTCGCGCCGGGCAACATCGCCACCACCGACGACTTCGTCGCGCTGGCGCCCTGGAAGAACCTGGCGATCCTGCAGGTCGGCCAGTTCGACGCGCCCTTCACGCTCGAGAACCGGACCTCGGACAAGTACTTCGACTTCATGGAGCGGTCGATCACCGTTCGCGCCTTCGGGATCCCCGACAACAAGGAAATGGGGGCGATGGTGCACGGGTTCAACGACGACAAGAACTTCTACTACTCGCTGGGCGTCTTCAACGGCGACGGGCAGAACTTCAAGAACGCAGATCGCCAGTACGACTGGATGGGCCGCGCCTGGGTGGCGCCGCTCTCGTTCATGGGCGACGGGCCGCTCCACGACGTCGAGATCGGCGGGTCGTTCTGGACCGGCGATCGCTCGAACACGCTGGCGCCGGCCTCGCAGACGACGCAGGCCGGGTTCACGTTCTGGAACGCGGGTTCTTTCGGCTTTACGCCCATGGGCGGGACGGCCGAGACGATCCAGCTGCGCCAGGTCGGCCGCATGAAGGCCTTTGCCGGAGAGCTGAACGCGCCGATCGATCACAAGTACGGCTTCCGCGGTGAGCTCGTCTGGAGGGACAGCCCGCTGTCGGCGGACACCATCGCCGCCTCCGGTGTGGGCACCATCGTGGGTGGCGCCGAGCTCAAGGGGTATTCGATGTACGGCGAGCTGTGGGCCTGGGTGATGGGCGACGATCGCATCATCGGCGATCAGCAGGGCCTCGAGCCGTTCACGCGTTACAAGAAGTTCGGCGTCAAGCCGGTGCAGGACGGCCTGATGCTGGCGTTCCGCGTCGAGCATCTCGACGAGGACCTGACCGCGGATCCCTCGGTCCAGGGCCTGGGCGGCATATTGGGCCCCAGCAACGGGACCAAGACCAAGGTCGATTCGTACGAGCTGGGCGTCAACTACTGGCACTCCAAACGCTTCCGCGCGACGGTCAACGGCATCGTCAATCACTTCGGTGGTGACACCG
>CAYTTF010000542.1:0-2450 GCA_964440665.1 uncultured Myxococcales bacterium
TTGCCCAGCGGAGCCCATCGCGGGAGGGTTTGGGAACCCTCCCAGGGTTCCCATTTCTATTGCTGACTGTAGTCGAGCAAGTTCCCCGACATCATGAGCATCGTGACGACGCGGAGCGACTGCGTGAAGTAAGCGTTGTTCCCGGTCGGGTTGCTGACGTTGAAGTTGAAGGCGTCGTTGAGAAGGTTCGGGTACCCAGCCATCCCGGCCGTACCCGCCGGGCCAATGAAGGCCGAGTTGTGGTTGTTGCTCGTCGCCGGACCGTTGGGCGCCGTGTAGCCGTCGCCGATGTTGGCCGCCTTGACGCCGTCGAAGTACGCGCCGATCTTCTGGAGGTAGGTCAGGGCCCGGGGCTCGTTGTTGAAGCAATAATCCATCGCGATCCGCCAGGGCGTCCGGCAGGCGTCATAGGAGTAGTTTCCCGAGATCACGTCTTCTAGCGTGCTCGCATCGGGCACGAGGCCGTTGTTTCCGCTCACCGCCGCCAGGTGCGTGTAGGCCGCGTCGACGGCGTACTTGGACCAAAAGATGTCGTTGGTGGCCTTCCCGAAGACGCGGTAGTACGCGGGCGAGAAGTAGTCCGTGTGCACGTTGTCCGCGGTGTTCCAGTTGTCGCCGTTCTGCAGCGAGCCGTCGGAGAAGAGGGAGTAGGTCTTCATCGCGCCGATCATCGTTTGGGCGGTGGTCAGATAGGCCGTCGAATTCCACTGGTCGGATGCCATGAGCAGCGCCCAGATCATGTCCTCGTCCCCGTCGCTGGCGGAGAACGCGCCTTTGACGGTGCCGCTCGAATCGAGGCACCAGTTCATCAACCCCTTCGCGTCCAAATGCGCGTTGACGTATGCCAGGAGCTGCTGGAACGTCGCCTGATCGTTCATATAGACGGCGGCGATCATCCCGTAGCCCATACCCTCCGAGACGGTTCCACCTGCCACGGCGACGTTGTTGTCGCAGTGCACGGTCTCGGGATCGGTCACCCGAAGCGCCCCGCTGGGCGCGCCGCTCGAGGTCACGTAGGTCGACTTCCAGCTCGCGTACGCGCTCATCGTCGCGGTCGAGGCGTTGGCGACCGTCGTCAGCATGCACGATCCCGAGACCTTGTTTTGCGGGAAGGTGAAGGGGCCGCCCATACCTAGGCCCGGAATCGTGCCGCTGGTTCCTGCGCTGCCGCTGGTTCCGGCGCCGCCGCTGGTTCCGGCGGTTCCGGTCGTGGAGCCCGCGGAAGCGCAGGCCAAGAGGAGCAGACAAGGACCTGCCAAAAGATAACGGTGAGCCATCTCTAAAATCTCCTTCTTCGGAGTCATGGTCGCTCGGGCGTTGAAACTCACGGCACCAAAGCGGAGTGAGCTGAAATTAGCATGATTTCTGGGGCTGCCCTGCGCCTACTTCTTGCCCACGGGCCAGTCACTTCCCGTCGCGGTGCCCGCACCCCGGTGCCGTGGCGCGCGCCCGTTACTTCTTGCCGTGCGCGCTCTTGTCCTTGGGCACCTTGCCACCGTGCGGCTTGCCCTCCGCCTTCTCGTCGAGAAAGGCTGCCACCCAGGCGAGCGGCGCGTTCCAGTTGATCGCGATCTCGTTGGTCGACCAGGCCTCGATGTTGTCGGCGAAGCACTTTTCGGGCGGGCAGCCGGCCAGGCCCGCCGACTGGACGTAGGGATCCTGCAAGCCGGAGTTGGGTCCGCCCGAAACGATGCCCGGAGGCGCCGAGGGGAATTTGGCGTTCGCCTGGTGTGCCCAGAAGCGGTGGTGCGGGTGCTCCAGCGGCCGCTCGCCATAGCCGGTGACGTAGGACTCGTCGAGGGGGTTGCGCCCCAGGATGTAGTTCATTCCCTCGGCGACGGCGTTCAGGTACTTGGGCTCGGCCGAAAAATCATTCGCGAGGCCGAGAATGATCGCGTCGTTGAGGATGAACGAGTTCGATCCCCAGGGGTACCCCTTGGTCCCGGGCTTGAACGGCAGGCGGTAGCCTTGTTGATCGACCAGCGCCGCGAACGCGTCGGCCGCCGCCTCGATGGCGACCTTGCAGTCGTCGATGTCCTTGGCGGGCAGGTTGTTCGGCACCACCGCCAGCGAGATCGTCCCGAGCGCCTGCACGTTGCCCCAGTCGAACGCCATGGCAAGCCCGTCGTCACCGACCGTGGTGGGCACCTTTTTGAAGTAGGGCGACTTTTCGATGAACGCCTTGTAGACGTCCTTCTTGGTCGTGATGTAGAGCTCGGCCGCTGCCCAGTAGAATTCGTCTCCGACGTTCTTGTCGTCGTAGGGCCCCCCGCCGATAGCGGCGCTACCGGCGAAGACAGCCGGGTTGGCCAGCGCGGCGGTCCAGGCCTTCTCGGCCGCCGCCAGACACTTGGCCGACTGCGCCTTGTCTAGGCCAGCCCAGATGCGCGCGCATTGCGCGGCGGTGGCGGCCAGGTTCAGCGTCGCCGCGGTCGACGGCGGCCAGAGGA
>CAYTTF010000543.1:0-2449 GCA_964440665.1 uncultured Myxococcales bacterium
TGAGCGCGGGTTGGGGCGAGGTGGTGCACATGCACATCAGCCAGCCCCCGCAACCACCGCGCGCGCGCAACCCCGCGATCTCGATCGGACTGGAGGCGATCATCCTCAAAGCGCTCGCGAAGGATCCCGCGCTCCGCTGGAGCTCGATGGCGGAGATCGGCGCGGCATTGCAGCAGCTTGGACCGAGCACCGGAGCGGGCAAAAACCGGGGCGCCGCCTCGTCGATGTATGCCGTCTCACGAACCGCGTTCCAGCAGCCGACGACTCTCCAATCCTCGACGGGTCAGATCGGCACGGCTCCGGCCAACGCTCGGGTCGCCACCGACCCTGCGCCGATCGGGCGGCCCTGGTGGAGGCGCACGGCGATGGTCGCGCTCGGCGGCGCCGCGCTGGCCGCGATCGCGATCGTCGGTGTCGTTGCACAGCGTTCCGCTCGGCTCGCGCCGGCGCCGGCGGAAGTCTCGGGCACGGGCGCCGGGGCGGCCGCGACGCCCCTGCCCTTGCCAACGCGCGTGCCAGTGCCCCCGCAGAGCTCCGACAGGCTCGCGCCCGCGCCCGCGCCCGTGCAGGCGACGGCGCCGTCGACCGCTGAGCTCGCCGCTCGGTCCGCGACGACGCCGGCGAGGCCCGTTCCCAGAGAGCCGGCTCTGGAGGACGAAAAGCGCGAGGCGCCCCCTATCGCCGGGGACACCACCGCCACCGCACGCGGGTCCCGAGAGCCAAAGCGCGTGCACCCGAAGAAGTCGGCTCACCGAGCACGCTCGGAACCGTTGGTGGAGTCTCCGCCGCCGCGTGCGAAGCCGAGCTGTGATCCCAATTTTTATCTCGACGCGCAGGGTGACAAGCACTTCAAGCCCGAATGCTTTTGAATCCACCGCCAAGAGGACAAATGATCCGCATCGCTAGAACCGGTCTCGCCCTGGGCCTCCTCGCAGGCGCGTCCGCTGCCGCCCGTCCGGCACTGGCCGCTGACCCCACGACAGCCGAATGCCTTTCCGCGACCGAGAGCTCGCTGGCGCTGCGACATCAGCACAAGCTGCGGGACGCGCGCGCCAAGCTCCTCATCTGTTCCGCCGACAGCTGTCCGGCGGACATCCGCAACGAGTGCATCCGTCGCGTGGCAGAGATCAAGACGGCCATCCCCACGATCGTTTTCGAGGCCCGAGACGCCGCCGGCAACGACCTCGGCGCGGTCAAGGTCACGATGGACGGCGAGGTCCTGGCCGAGCGCCTCGACGGCAGCGCGCTCTCCATCGACCCGGGCGCGCGCGCCTTCACCTTCGCGACGGCGGGGCACCCAGGGGTCCATAAGCAGTTTCTGATTCGGGAAGGTGAAAAGGACCGGCGCGAACGGATCGTTTTCGACCGATCCGTGGCCGTCGCTGCCACGTCGTTGCCCGCCGTCCGACCCACACCGACGGTCACCGCATCTTCTACCCCGTCCGTGTCCGCACAATCCGAACCGCGACCTGTCGACACGCAGAGAAAGCTCGCGCTCGCGGCCGCAGGAATAGGCATCGTTGGGCTCGGCGTCGGGATCGGATTTGGATTGGCCTCCATCTTCAAACACCGCGACGCCGTGCAAGCGTGCCCCGGCGAGTGCGCCGATCAAAACGGCGTTGACCTGTGGAACAAAGCTCGTTCCGACGGCACCGTCTCGACCGTCGCCTTCATCGTGGGGACGGTCGGCATCGTCGGCGGCGTCGTGCTGTGGTTCACCGACAATCCCGAAGGCTCGGGCGTCGCAAAGACAGAGGTGGGTCTCGGGCTCGGGTCGCTTCAATTGAAGGGGGTTTGGTGATGCGCGTTCTGGTGTTTCTGATCGCCGTGGGCGCGACGGTCTCAGGTGCCGCTTGCAACAGCATCCTGGGAAACGACGTTCACCAGCTCCGGGCGACCGGCGGCGGTGGCACGACGGCGGGCACCAACACCGGCGGCAAGGGAGGCGCGGCTGGCAGCTCCGCCGCCGGAGCGACCGGCACCGCGGGCTCTACGGGAACTGGAATCACGACCGGCACCGCCGGCTCCACGGGAGCCGGCAACGCGACCGGTGCTGCCGGCTCCGGGGGAAACGCCAACTCGAGCGGCACTGGGGGCGCCGGCTTCGGGAACAGCGCGGGTTCCGTCGGCCCGACCGGAGGCGCGGGTGCCGCGGGCACCGGTATGGCGGGCTCGGGCGGCGGTCCCCAAACCGGCGATGGTATTCCCTCGGGATATCCCATCCCGACGGTTGCGAATGCCGTCGCGTGCACGACGGTCGGGCTGACCGGCGGGTTGTGCCCGGGCGGCGGCCCCGGGCCCGTCTGCCTGCAGTGCCTCTTCGGGGGCAGCACTTACGATTACGGCGAGGCGCTCTCGACGGCCGTTCCCAGCGCGCAAGCCAAAGCGGAGGCCGGCAACTACGTCGTGACCGTCAAGCTGGGCGGCGCCACGGCCGGCAGCACTTTCG
>CAYTTF010000544.1:0-2433 GCA_964440665.1 uncultured Myxococcales bacterium
GAGCGCCGCGACCAGGTCTTGAGGACCTTCTTCGACTTCTGGCGCTGCATGTCGACGACCTTCTTCATCAAGCTGGCCTCGATGAATGGACCCTTTTTTATTGAGCGAGCCATGGTGTCCTCTATCCGTATTGCCCCGTTAGGCTTTTTTGCCGCGGTGTTTGATGATCATCGCGTCGGTGCGCTTGTTCTGACGGGTCTTGAGACCCTTCGAAAGCTGACCCCAGGGCGAGCAGGGGTGCCGGCCGCCCGACGATCGGCCCTCGCCACCGCCCATCGGGTGATCGACCGGGTTCATGGTGACGCCTCGGTTGTGCGGGCGGCGTCCCTTCCAGCGCGTGCGCCCCGCCTTGCCGACGTGGACGCTGCCGTGCTCGATGTTGCCGACCTGCCCGACGGTGGCGCGGCACTCGAGGTGGATGCGCCGGGTCTCGCCAGACGGCAACCGCAGCTGGCCCCAGTCGCCCTCCTTGGCCATCACCTGGGCGCCGGTGCCCGCCGAGCGGCAGATCTGCGCGCCACCCGAGATCTTGAGCTCGATGTTGTGGACCGTGGTGCCGAGCGGCATGAACCGCAGCGGCAGGTTGTTCCCCGGTTTGATATCGGCGTTGCGCGAGGAGAGGATCACGTCGCCGACCTTGAGGCCGTCGGGGCAGAGGATGTAGCGCTTCTCGCCGTCGGCGTAGTGCAGCAAGGCGATGCGCGCCGTGCGGTTGGGATCGTACTCGACGGTGGCCACCGTGGCGGGGACGCCCAGCTTGTTGCGACGGAAATCGATGAGCCGGAAGCGCCGCTTGTGACCGCCGCCGCGAAAACGCGAGGTGATGCGGCCGTTGTTGTTGCGGCCGCCGGTCCTGGAAATCGCGGCGGTGAGCGTCTTTTCCGGATGGTTCCCCTGCGACAGCTCTGCGAAGTCGGGCGCCACGCGGCCGCGGCTTCCGGGGGTGGTGGCGTTATGTGGACGAAGACCCATGGCTCTAGACTCCTTTTAGACGCCTTCGAAGAACTCGATGTTCTGGCCGGGGGCGATGGTGACCACGGCCTTCTTCCAGTTCGAACGCCTTCCCACGTAGCGTCCCATTTTCTTCTCTTTGCCGCGCACCACCGAGGTGCGGACCGAGAGCACGTCGACGTTCCAGAGCTTCTGGACCGCGTACCGGATCTCGACCTTGTTGGCGTCGCGCGCGACCTCGAACAGCAGCTGAGCCTTGAGCGTCTCGGGATCGATCTCGCCATCCCCCTGGCCCCGGCCACCCGTCTCCTTGAGCCGGGTCCCCTTCTCGGTGAGCAAGGGACGCTTGATGATTTCTTCGGGTGATCGCATGGAGCTCGCTCCTTAACCGGCAGCCGATCGCGTGGACGTAGCCGGGCTTTGCCCGGCGGAGTCCTTCGCGGGGGGGCACGGGGACCCTCTCAGGGTCCCCGATTCAGATGTCAGCACGCGCGCCTCGATCAGCTTGACCGCACCGGCCGCGATGATGAGGCTCGGGTGGTTGAGGATGTCGTAGACGTTCAATCCCTCGGGCGCCAGGTACTTCGACTTCGGGAGGTTGCGCGCCGACTTCGAGAGGTTTGCGTTCTCCTTGCCGTCGACGAGCACCGCCGAGGGGACACCCAGCACCTTGAGGATGCCGGCCAGCCGCTTGGTCTTGGGCGCGTCGAACGACAGCGCGTCGATGACCACCAGCTTCTTCTCCTTGGCGCGCAACGACAGCGCCGAGACGAGAGCGGCCCGCTTGACCTTCTTCGGCACCGTGTAGGCGTACGAGCGCGGATGCGGTCCGAATACTTTGCCGCCGCCGGCGTGGTTGGGGGCGCGGTTCGAGCCCTGACGGGCGTTGCCGGTCCCCTTCTGCTTGTAGGGCTTCTTGCCGCCGCCGCGCACGTTGGCGCGCGTCTTGGTCGAGTGGGTGCCGGCGCGCTTGGCGGCGCGCTGGGCGTTGACCATCTCCCACAGGAGATGCTCCTTCACCTTCGCGCCGAAGACGGCGTCGGCGAGGCTGGCTTGCCCCACTGTTTTGCCCTCGATATTGACGATGTCGATCTGCATGGAGAAACCCTCGAATCAGGTCAGGTCTTGATCTCGACGTCGACGCCCGCCGAAAGGTCCAGCTTCATGAGGGCGTCGAGCGTCTGCTGCGTCGGCTCCAGGATATCGAGCAGCCGCTTGTGCGTCCGGATCTCGAACTGCTCGCGCGACTTCTTGTCGACGTGGGGCGAACGCAGCACGGTGAACTTGTTGATCTTGGTCGGAAGCGGAACCGGACCGGCCACGCTGGCCCCGGTTCGCTTCGCAGTGTCGACGATCTCGCCGGTCGACTGGTCGAGCAGGCGGTGGTCGTACGCTTTGAGCCGGATGCGAATCTTGGGGGTCATGACTACTCCAGAATCTTGGTGACGACGCCGGCGCCGACGGTCTTGCCGCCTTCGCGGA
>CAYTTF010000545.1:0-2428 GCA_964440665.1 uncultured Myxococcales bacterium
TCGCCCACCCGCAGCGTGTCCTCGACATGCGCGGCGACGCCGTCGTCGGGATCGAGCGCACCCGCGACGCCGCCCTGCGCCCAGCTGGTGTTGCCGTCGGCGGGCGCGCGCTTGGTCGCCACGATCACGCGCCCGTGTGTCGACGCGCGCAGCGCGAACGTGAGCCCCGCCAGCCCCGAGCCGATGACCAGATAGTCGGTCTCGATCACCTTGTCAGTCTAGTGCATCCTTCGCCCGGACGTGGGCTCGCTCCGCGCGGCACGATCATTGTGTCTCGTCGGGCACTTTCTGCCGCTTGGTTGCGCTCCCGACGGAGCGCTCTCGTTCGGAACCGTGTGTTACGATCGTCGTTCTATGAAGGTCTGGGCACTCATTCTTGCGGTGGGGGTGGTCCTGCCGGGGCTCCAGGCGCAGGCCGGCACGTTCTGGTCGCGCGAGCGCGGCGACGGCGTGGTCGAGTTCACCAACAAGCAGCCGGCCGGCAAGAGCTGGAAGGTTCTCTTCAAGACGGGCCCCGGCAAGGCCTCGGCGCTGCGCGGCTCGACCGACATCGTGCCGTCGCGCGACACCTCGCCGGTGCGCTACTCCCGCTACGATCGAGACATCCTCGACGGGCAGGCGTTCTACGGCATTCCCGAGGCGTTCACGCGCGCCGTCATCAAGACGGAGTCGGACTTCGATCCGCGGGTGGTTTCCAGCGCCGGCACCCAGGGGCTCATGCAGCTGCTCCCTTCGACCGCGCGTCTCATGGGCGTCACCGACAGCTTCGATCCACGGCAGAATATTATGGGCGGCGCACGTTATCTCCAGGTGCTTGCGCGAAGATTCTGCCGGACGCCGGTGGCCACCGATGATGGGCAGCGCCTCACTGTCTGCTCGCCCGAGGAGAAGGTGAAGGTGATCGCGGGTTACCACGCGGGCCCGGCCGCGGTCGAGAAATACGGCGGGATGCCCCCCTACGAGACCACGCACGCCTATGTCGCGTCGGTGCTGCGCCGTTACGACCAGTACCGTCTGTCCGCCGGCGGATCGATCGGGGACCGTTGACCCGATGACCGGCACGGCCGACACAGCCCATTCGCAGCACCTGGCGCATCTGGCCACCGCCGGCGAGCTGGTCGCAGCGCGAAAGCTCGACGAGGCCGAGGGTGAGATCCTGCGCGCGCTCGCGGACCTCCCCACCGACCCCAAGGCGCTCAATCTGCTCGCGCTGGTGCGCTACAAGCTGGGCCGGCTGCAAGACGCGCACTCGACCTACCGCGAGATTGCGGGCGCGACGCCCCAGGACGCGGGCGCGCGTCGCAACCTCGGTCTGCTGGCGCTCAAGCTCGGACGCCTCGATGAGGCGCTCCCCGAGCTCGAGATGGCCGTGCGGATCGCGCCCGGCGACGAACGGGCCTGGAGCTACCTCGGCTACACCTACGCCAAGAAGGGGAAGTCGGTGGAGGCCGCGGCGGCGTTCCGGCGGGCCGGCCAGAACGCGCTGGCCAACGAGCTAGAACAGTCGGCGAAGGTCCAACGCTCGCCCCAGCCGCTGGCGCGGGTGGCATTTTCCCGTCCCGTCGCGCTGGCGCCGCCGCTGCCGGCCCCGGCCCGCGAAGGTGGCGAGCCGCGCGCCGAGCCCCGGTTCGAGGCCCCGGCGCACGCGATGCCGGCGCCGGTCGTGGAGGCCCTCGGGCCGCCACAGCCCCGCGAGGTCGAGCCGATTCCGCTGCTCTCGTTCGTGCTTTCGCGCCTCGGACAAGCGCCCGCGCCGCAGCCGCCGACGGGCGCGCTGCGGTTGACGATCTCCGATGAGGCGCACGCGCGCGCCGACGCGATCCTGGCCGGGGCGGGCGAGCTCAAATGGGAGCCTGGTTTCCGGCGCGCGCAGGGACGCTGCAGCCCCGAGCGGCTCGGCGACGAAAAGCGGCCGTACTTCCGTCTCACCGGCGCCGGTGAGATCTGGATCGCGGGTGCGCCCGGTCGCTGGCTGCCCCTCCGGCTGGCGGACGACGTGCTCTACGTGCGCGAGGATCGGGTCCTCGCGTTCGAGGGCTCGCTCACCTGGGAGGCGGGCACCGTCCCGAACGCGGGGCTGCGCATGTTGCAATTCCGTGGGCGCGGCACGGTCGCGCTAGATCTGCACGACGCCTCGATCGCGCTCAAGGTGACGGACGACAAGCCGACGCTGCTGGCCGCCGCGCGCCTGGTCGGGTGGGTGGGTCGCCTGGTTCCGCACGGCGAGCGCCTCCCGGGCGCCTCGCCGTTCCAGCTCGCCTGTCAGGGCGAAGGGGTCGTTCTGCTGGACGCAGCCACGGAGTAGAGATGCCCAACCTCCGGCGCGAGCTGACCAACCTTCCGAACCTGGTGACCATGGGGCGGGTGGCGTTCATCCCGTTCGTGCTGCTCTTCATCGACAACTTCAGCCCCCTGCGCAGCTTCATCG
>CAYTTF010000546.1:0-2425 GCA_964440665.1 uncultured Myxococcales bacterium
CCGAGAGGTCGTAGTCGAGATCGAGGTAGTGGTCGTTGAAGGTGCTGTTCTGCTCCGGATCCAGGACCTCGAGCAGCGCCGCCGACGGATCGCCCCGGAAGTCGGTCGACATCTTGTCGATCTCGTCCAGCAGAAAAACCGGGTTCTGCGTGCCCGCCTTTTTGAGCGACTGCACGATCTTCCCGGGCAGCGCGCCGATGTAGGTGCGGCGGTGGCCGCGGATCTCGGCCTCGTCGCGCACGCCACCCAGCGACAGGCGGACGAAGTTGCGGCCGGTGGCCTTTGCGATGGACCGCGCCAGGGAGGTCTTGCCCACGCCGGGCGGGCCGACCAGACAGAGGATCGGTCCCTTGAGCTTCTTGACCAGCGCCTGGACCGCCAGGTACTCGAGGATCCGCTCCTTGACCTTCTTGAGACCGTAATGATCTTCGTCGAGGATGCGCTCGGCGTCGGTGACGTCCAGCTTGTCCTCGGTTTTCTCGCCCCAGGGGAGCGCCAGCACCCAGTCAACGTAGTTGCGGACCACCGCCGCCTCCGCCGACATCGGCGCCATCATGCGCAGCTTCTTGAGCTCCTTCTTGACCTTCCCCTGCGCCTCCCTCGAGAGCTCCTTCTGCTTGGCGCGCTCCTCCAGCTCGGTCAGCTCGTTCTTGAACTCGTCCCGATCGCCCAGCTCCTTCTGGATCGCCTGCATCTGCTCGTTGAGGTAGTACTCCTTCTGCGTCTTCTCCATCTGCTTCTTGACGCGGGTCCGGATCTTCCGCTCGACCTGAAGGATCTCGATCTCGGCCTTGACCAGCTCGTAGATCCGGCCGAGACGCTTGAAGGGCGAGTCGATCTCCAGCACCGCCTGCTTTTCCGCCAGCTTGAGCTGCAGCTGCCCCACCATGGTGTCGGCCAGCTGCCCAGCCTCCTCGATGGTCTGCACCGAGATCAGGATCTCGGGGGCGATGCGCTTGTTGAGCTTCACGTAGGTCTCGAAGGTGGCGTGCACCTCGCGCACGAGCGCGTCCAGCTCCAGCGACCGTTCCGGAAGGTCGGGCACTTCCTCGACCTCCACGGTGAAGAACCCGTCGGTTTGCGTGAACCTCCGGATGGCGGCGCGCCGCTTCCCCTCGACCAGCACCTTCACGGTGCCGTCGGGAAGACGCAGGAGCTGAATGATCGTGCCCAGCGTGCCGATCGTGAAGATGTCCTCCGGGCAGGGCTCGTTGGTCTTGGCCTTGCGCTGCGCGGAAAGGAAGATCTCCTTGCTTCCCCCCTTGGCCATCGCCTCTTCGAGCGCGCCGATCGATTTCTCGCGCCCCACGAAGAGCGGCACGACCATGTGCGGGAACACGACAATGTCCCGCAACGGCAGGAGCGGGACGCGCCTGGGACCCCTCTTGTCGTCGTGGCGGTCGGGCATTCGACTGCCGTCCATCGTAGCGCCGCCCGGAGGCAGACGCCAAATTCCCTCCTAGTTCTTCGGTTCGAGCCGGTCAGTTCGGGTCGGCGGGGGAGAGCGCCTGACCGGACATCTGCCCGGTGCCGTCGTCATCCGATTCGCCGGGCGCAGCCGCGCCCAGGTTGTCGTTGACGTCTTCCGGCTCGGCCGATTCCTGGAGGTGGACCACTATCGGATTGGCCGGATTGGCCTGAGTGCCCAAGATCGGTCCCGGCATGGGCTCCGTCGCCGTCGGCGCAACATCGCCGGCCGCCGGAAGATCGTCGGAGGGCTGGGGGACCTCGGCGAAGCCGGTCACCGCCAGCAGCGAGATCGCCCCGGAGCCGAGGGCCATCGTCCAGAACAGCATCGAGCCGACCAGCAACAGCGGCAAGACCACCACCCAGCGGGCGGTAGAGCGGGCCGACGAACGTGACCATAGATTGTTCATGGGACGCCTCCGTGCGTGAAGCTCACGATGCCGATCTCTCCCCGGCTCCGCCGGCCGCCGCCGTTCCCTTCTGGTACATCAGGATCGGCTGCTGGCCCTTTTGAATCGTCTCTTCGTTGATCACGACCTCGCGGATGGGCGCGCCGGCCGTCGGAACCTCGAACATGATGTCGAGCATGGCCTGCTCGAGAATCGCCCGCAGGCCACGCGCGCCCGATCGGTGCTTCTGGGCGTCCAGCGCCACCGCCTGCAGCGCCCCTTTGGTGAAGCGCAGCTTGACGCCGTCCATCTCGAACAGCTTCTGGTACTGGCGCACCAGCGCGTTCTTGGGCTTGGTGAGGATGTCGATCAGCGCCGCCTCGTCCAGCTCGTGCAGCGGCGCGATCACCGGCAGGCGCCCCACGAACTCGGGGATCATGCCGTACTTGAGCAGATCCTCCGGCTGCACCTCGCGCAAAAGATCCCACACCCGGCGTTCTTTCTTGGACTGAATCTTGGCGCCGAAGCCGATCTGCTTCTGGCCGATGCGCTGCTCGATGATGTCTTCC
>CAYTTF010000547.1:0-2422 GCA_964440665.1 uncultured Myxococcales bacterium
TCGTGCGCGGATGGATCCACGGTATCGGGCAACCCGGGGACCGGTGGGTCCGGTTCGGCCGGGGCCACAGGCAGCGCGGGTCACGGCGGGACTGGAGCTGCTGGAACGAAGGGCGTTGCCGGCACCACGGGCGTCGCGGGCACCACGGGCGTCGCGGGCACCACCGGCATCGCGGGGACGACGGGCAGCACGGGCACCGGCGGCACCGCCTCTTCTTGCACGGGATGCGCGCTTCAGGTCCTCGCGGAATGTCAGACCGGTTCGTCGAAACAAGAGATCAAGGTTCATCTCGCGCTCACCAACGAAAGGACGGCGGCCCTCGATCTGACGCAGGTGACATTGCGCTACTGGTTCACCGTCGACGATCCGTCACCGCCTGGTCTCGCGATCGACTATGCGGGGCCGCCATTTTCGAGTGGGGCCGTCACCGGAACCTTCGTGCCGGTGTCGCCGGCCGTCACCGGCGCCAACGAATACCTCCAGATCGCTTTCTCTTCCGGGTCGCTGGGCCTCTTCGAGACGAGCGGTGAGCTGGACCTGCGTCTGAACGACTACTCGACGCCGACCTGGGACAACGACCAGACCGATGACTATTCGTTTCAGCCCTGTAGCGGCGGCAAGACGGCCTACGACTCGCCGTTCGACGGAAAGCCCTGGGACCACGTCACGGCCTACGCCAGCGGCGCGCTGATCTACGGCACCGAACCGATGTAGCCGGGCCGTGCGCCGTCAAGCGACCGCGGCGCCAGCATCGCAAAACTATACGGTAACATGAGCCCGGCGGCCATCTTCCAAGCCTGCCTCTTTCGGGGTAGTTTCGCGCCGCCGGCGCTGAGCCGGCCTCTCTTTTCCCCGAGGCCCCGAGGATCGACATGAGCTATCGAAATGCGTTGGGCGCGCTCGCCCTTCTGTTGGTCGTCACGTCCGTCGGCTGCGGCGCGCCCGCCGCGCAATCGGGCGCCGCCGCAACCCCCGCCACCGCGTCCGCCGCGGCCACCGCGCCGGCCGTCCCTGCCGTGGTCAGCGCGGCGTCGGATTGGACCGCGGCGCCCACCAACGGCTCGCCCGGCATCGACGTGCCGCAGCTCTCCGGGAACGAGCTGCTCAACAACACCAGCTTCAGCGGCGGAAAGTACATCCCCTGGACGACCTCGTCCACGGCGCCCGCCAACGCCAACGGCTACATCAAGGACGGGCAGTTCTGCATCGCCGTGACCAACAAGGGCGTCAACCCCTGGGACACGCAGGCGCGCCACCGCGAGATGGTGATTCAGAAGGGGCACACCTATTCGATAGAGTACATGGCCCACGCCTCGGCGCCCGTGCAGCTGAAGGCCAAGATCGGTATGTCGGGGCCGCCGTACAAGGAATATTGGGCCGACACGGTCGACCTGACGACGCGTCCGCAGACGTTCGTCGGGAGGTTCACCATGGAGGCCGACGACGACGCGACGGCGGAGCTCGCTTTTCATTTCGGCGGCGGCCTGGCCGGCGAGACACCGGCGCCGTACACCATCTGCCTGGACGACATTCACCTCGACGATCCCAAGTTCAGCAAGGCCAAGAAGGTCGAGGAGGCACCGATCCCGAACGTGCTGGTCAACCAGACCGGCTACCTGCCCGATCTCCCCAAGCTGGCGACGATCAAGAGCGCCGCGACGACGCCGCTCAAGTGGGAGCTGAAGAAGCACGGCCGCGCGGTGGTGGCGGCGGGCGAGACCAAGCCGGTCGGCAAGGACGCCGCCTCGGGGGACGACGTCCAGATCGCCGACTTTTCGACCTTCAAGACACCGGGCAAGGATTACACGCTCTCGGTCGGCGCCGACGTGAGCCACCCGTTCGACATCGAGGCGGGCCTCTACAAGAAGCTGAAGTACGAGGCGCTGGCCTATTTTTATCACACGCGCAGCGGCATCGAGATCGCGATGCCGTACGCGGGCGGCAAGCAGTGGACCCGTCCCGCCGGCCACGTCGACGTCGCGCCGAACCAGGGCGACAAGGCCGTCCCCTGCCTGCAAGGCTCCGGCTGCGACTACAAGCTCGACGTCACGGGCGGCTGGTACGACGCCGGCGATCACGGCAAGTACGTCGTCAACGGCGGCATCTCGGCCTGGACGCTGATGAACGAGTACGAGCGGGCCAAGCAGCGCGGCACCGCCGACGACTTCGGCGACGGGAAGATGAGCATCCCCGAGAAGAAAAACAAGATCCCCGACATCCTCGACGAGGCGCGCTGGGAAGTGGACTTCATGATCAAGATGCAGGTTCCCGACGGACAGCCGAAGGCGGGAATGGTCCATCACAAGATCCACGACAAGGAGTGGACGGCGCTGGGCATTCGCCCCGACGAAGATCCGATCGCGCGTTTCCTCTGGCCGCCGTCGACCGCGGCGACGCTGAACCTGGCCGCCACCGCCGCGCA
>CAYTTF010000548.1:0-2421 GCA_964440665.1 uncultured Myxococcales bacterium
CGGGCGCGGCCAACGTTCACCTGGTGACCAGGCTTCCCGAGGGGATCGCCAACCTGCAGCTCGGTGCCTTCGGCTACGCAAGAGCACTTCTGGCGGAGAGCCCGACGCTCGGTCCGGGCACGCTTCTCTACGCGCTCGAGTACAACCACTACGACGGACCATGGGACCTGCCGGAGAACTCCAATCGCTACAACGCTCTACTGCGCTACCACTGGGACCGGGGACGCGATGACTACACCCTGACGGCCAGCTTGTACTGGGCGCCCGGGTGGCACTCGACCGATCAGGTCGCCGAGCGGGCGGTCAACGAAGGGCTCATCGGCCGTTTCGGCGCCATCGATCCGACCGACGGCGGAAACACCGGGCGCGCGGCCCTCTCGTTCGACTGGGTCCGGAACGACGGGGACACCACCACCAAGCTCCTGCTCTACGGGTTCTACTACCGGCTGAATCTGTGGTCCGACTTCGACTACGCCCTCGACGATCCGACCAACCTCGATCAATTCGAGCAGGTCGATCGCCGCTTCGTCACGGGGGGCGAGCTCGAGCGAACCTGGGACCGCCTCTGGTGGGGGAAAAAGGTCGAGAACACCGTCGGTCTCCAGGTCCGCAACGACTACATTCCGGACTCCGGCCTCAACCACACGGCGGCTCGGCAAGTCGTGCAGGTGGAGATCTACGACCACATCGAGGAGATCAACAGCGGCCTTTACGCCAACAACCAGATCCAATGGACGCGCTGGTTCAAGACCGAGCTCGGCTTGCGCGGCGATGTCTTCGCCGTTCACGTCAACAGCAACAGCTCCGCAAACTCGGGGAACGCCAGCGGCGGGATCCTCAGCCCCAAGGCCACGCTGGTCTTCGGCCCCTGGAAACGAACCGAGATCTATCTCGACGTCGGCTCGGGCTTTCACAGCAACGACGCGCGTGGCGCGACCATCACCGTCGATCCTGCGACAGGGATGCCTCAGGAGAAGGTGCCTTTGTTGGTGCGGACCAGGGGCGCTGAGATCGGGGCTCGAACGTCCCTCCTGCCCGGGCTGGTCAGCACACTGTCGTTCTGGATCCTCCGGTCGAATTCGGAGCTGACATTCTCGGGCGACTCGGGCGACACCGAGGCCAACGGCCCCTCTCGCCGCACCGGGATCGAGTGGGCCAACTTCTACAAGCCGACCCACTGGCTGACACTCTCCGCCGACTTCGCGCTGACGCACGCCCGCTATCTCGACCCGCAGGATGCCGCAGACGGCCAGTCCGGCCTCTACATCGCCAACTCGATTCCAGTCGTCGTTTCAGCCGCCGCGATCGTCGAGGCACCGAGCGGGGTCTTCGCCGGCGTACGCCTGCGCTACTTCAGCTCCCAACCGATCATCGAAGATGACACCCAGCGCCAGCCCGAATCGACGATCGTAAACCTGTTGGCGGGCTATCGGTTCGGCCGCTATGAGATCAGCGGTGAGGTGTTGAACCTGTTCGACTCGAAGGCCGACGACATCGCCTACTACTACCCATCCCGTTTGCCCGATGGCCTCGTGACGGCGCACAACCTCGCTCCCGAGCCGGCGGCGGGCGTCAACGACTTTCACGTACATCCGGTGGAGCCGTTCGAGATCCGCGGCAGCCTGACAGCCCACTTCTAGAATGCGGCGAAGCGCCAGATGCGACTGACGGCCGCCTTGCTGACGGCCACGGCTCTCCACGGCGTCCTTTTCGGCGTCGCCGCCGCCGTCCTCTCGCGCCCGACCAAAGCTGCCCCCGCGCCGGTGACCGTCGATGTCGAGTTGATCGAACCGAGGCCGGATCCTGTCGTCGATTTTGCTGCCACCTCGCGAGAGATCCCGACAAAGACGACCGCGCCCCCAAAAGCACGAACCAACCCCCGTCGTCCCGGGGTCGCGCTGGTCAGCGACCCGGAGCCAAACGCCCCGACCATCGTGTCCGCCCCATCGGCCCTTGCATCAGCGGCCGGGCCAACCGTCTCGCCGATGCGCGTGCGGACGTCCGACGCCCCGGGCGGCAACGCCATCGTCTCTGCGACACCCCGTTACCGCACGAACCCGACGCCCGACTACCCGCTCCCCTGCCAGCGCCGGCGCGAAGAAGGGATCGTCTTCCTGAACGTCGTCGTGCAGGCGGACGGCCTGCCAAGCGCGATCTCGCTCAACCGAAGCAGTGGCCATCCACTCCTCGACCGATCCGCGCTCGACGCCGTTCGAAGCTGGACCTTCGAACCAGGGCGCGCGGCCGGCGTCGCGGTGTCCAGCCGCGTCGTGGTGCCGGTCCGGTTTTCGCTGGAGCAGCCGTGAGCTCATGAGGTCTCGGATGTGCTATTCGGAGCTTCGCGGATGACCGAAGCCGGCAGGGACCTCGAGGCGATCGGATACGACGCGCATTTCCAGTCGCGGCTGGCGGCGCTGGGGG
>CAYTTF010000549.1:0-1076 GCA_964440665.1 uncultured Myxococcales bacterium
CGGCTTGTACTCACTGCCCCCCCGTCCCGGGGATCGCGGGCGGCGCCGTCCTGTTGTGCCGTCGCCCGCGACATCTCTCTTGGACGGCGCCGTTCATTGACGCGGAACTGCCGATCGTGAATGGATCGAATCGCGACTCCAATGTCAGGGCAACCCCCACGATTGCTGCCCGTCCGTTGTTCACAGCGTGGTTTCGCCACGCCGGCGGAGCTCCTTGGTGGCATGGATGTTGTATAGATCTGCCAGCGATGCCCGTCCCTTTCGTTCGTTATCTCATTATTGCAATGAGCGCTTGGGCCATTGCCTCCTGTGGGTCCTCGACCGGCCTGCACACGGCTGGACGCTCTGGCGTGGCGGGAAACGGAGATGATGCGGGCCGGGACAGTGGCGCGAACGCAACCGGCGGTATCGACGGGGGAGCGGGCACAGATGGAGCAGCTGGCGGCGCCATCTGCACGACCACCGGGGCCGGCGGATCTGCGACGAGCGCTGGCTACGACGGTGGCGTGGTCTCGCTCCGGACCTGCTGTAATGCCTTTTCCGGTGCTGCGGGCAGCGCTGGTGGAGCGGCCGGAGCGGGCGGCGCGGGCGCGGCCGGAGCGGGCGGCGCGGGCGCGGCCGCGGGTTGTCCCACGACGGACACGCTCCCCACGGATCCGCTGACGCTGCACGTCTACCACCTCGTCGAAGCCGATCTCCACGCGAAGCTCGAGCGCATGATTGGACGCTACGCCTGCGGCACGACGCCGCTCTATCGCGGCACGTTCACCGCGCACGACAACGTCTCGACGGTCGAAGCCGGGCCGGACGGAATTCTCGATGGCGCGGTCATCGCAGCGCTCGCGATTCCCTCCCAGATGATCTTCGAGAGCTGTACGACCATTTCGGACGCCGGGCGCGAGTTGGTGGTCGTCGCGACGAATGGGCAAACGGCGATCCGCTTGGCCCAGGTCCCGAACGATGCGACTGACACGTACGCGACGCTGGTCAACCATCCAGGCTCGACCTGGAGCGGCACCGCGGGGACTTGCTCCGGCTGCACGACGGATTTTCATACGGGCACGCCCACCACGATC
>CAYTTF010000549.1:1176-2417 GCA_964440665.1 uncultured Myxococcales bacterium
CTCGGTTGCTGGAACGGCTGCGAGGTGATCACGACGTTCCACGTCGAGATCTACGTGAATCGAGCCAACCCCAAGCTCTTGGGCCTGCGCAACTTCCGCATCGATACACCTCAAACGAGTTGCTGCGGAACGACTCAGATGTGTATCTGAGCCCACGGGTCAGGTAACAGAGGCTCGTGAACGCGAGGATCTGTTCGCCCGCACCGAGGGTAACGCGTCCCCTCGAGAATGCGTAAACAGGTGGTCAGGGAGTCGGCGGCAACGCGTTCAGGAGACGGAAATGGCTGGCGATGGTGTGAATTACCTTCACGTCGGATCACCTCCACGCGGCTCCCGACGTGGACCCCGGAAGGCAAACTTCGCCGGATCGCGCGCACTGCCGCTCGACCCAGCCACCAACCAGGTGCGGGGCGCCTCGATCCCGATCGAAGCCGCCATGCTCCTGGCCGCTTCGTTTGGGCTCAAGGTGACATAGCGGCGTGCAAGGCGACCGCTGAGTTCAGCGCCCCGCCTTCGCGAGGACCACCACCGGCGCCGGCTGGCTGACCGCGTGCCAGAGCAGCTCGAACGATCCCTTCGTGGTCGTCGAGAGGCAGGCCACCTGCCCCTCGCCCACGCGTGACGCCTACGGTCGCCGTGGGACCATACGTCAGCTATTCGGTGGGCCGGTACTCTGGCGATCAGGACGCCGTCATCGCAATCCACACCTGGTTGCAACTGGGCGCCCGCGCTACCTTCCTCTCCTTCGGCCCGTAAGTCTGGCCACCGGAGCACCCGCGCGGGCATGAGACACGCGATCGGTCAGTGATCAGTTCGTCGCTTGACGTTGGCTGGAGGCGGCCGCCATCCATGCGTCTTGCGCCCGGGTGCCGTCGTGGCACACCGCCCAGACGTCCGTCGGGCTACTCCCCCGGATCGACAAGATCGCGGGGCATTGGTGCCGGCCTCATAGAGAACGGTGAACCCCTCGGCCCGGCCGCTGCCCGAGCACCCAGCGACCGATGCCGCGACCACGGTCAACGTCGAGATCCGCCATAGGCTTGCCCTACGGATAGAGCGAGTCATTGGGACACCTCCCAGTGGCATGGCCGGTCATGATTCCGGTGGGCGCGATGAGATTCGAACTCATTACCCTCGGCTTCGGAGGCCGATACTCTATCCAGATGAGCTACGCGCCCGGAAAAACGTGGTGCCGGCGGAGACTAGCCAAATCTCGCGCTGCCGGCCAGCCTTCGTTTTGA
>CAYTTF010000550.1:0-2407 GCA_964440665.1 uncultured Myxococcales bacterium
CGCCCGGGCTCACCGCGGGGGTGGCCTCGGGTGCGGGCGCTGGCGCGGCCGCGGCCGCGGCGGCCGGCGCCGGAGCGCTCTCTTGCGCCCGGACTTGCGACGAAAGGACCGGCAGCGTCAGGAGCAGACTCGACAGGAGCGTGTTGAGTTTTCGCATCTTCCGTCGAGCTTTTAGCAACTCGCGCGCCAACCGGCGGGAGCCCGCGAAGCGGCCTTTCCAGGCGCAACGAGGCCCCGAACCGGTGTCCGCCAGGGCCCCCGGACACCGCCGCGGACGTCCGCCGGACGTCCGCCGGGGTGTCCACGCGCCGCGCGGCCCCGTATGATTGCCGGGCATGGCCGATGCTAGCGACTAGGGGAACCGTGCGAAGGACCCAAGCGATCCTCGTCGCCCTCCCGCTGCTCGCCGCGGCGGGGACCGGACACGCCGACGATCCCCGGGGCGACGCGCGCGCTCACTACGCCCGCGGTCTCGAGCTCGGGGCTCAAAATGGCTACGAGGGGGCACTGCGCGAATTCAATCAGGCGTACGCCATCAGCCCGCAGTTCGCGGTCCTCTACAACATCGGCCAGGCGCAGGTCGCGCTCGGCCACCCCGCGGAAGCGATCGAGGCCCTCTCGCGCTACCTGCACGACGGCGCGGATCGGATTCCGCCGGCACGCCGCGCGCAGGTGCAAGTCCAGATCGCCGTGCTGCGCTCCCGCGTGCCGAATCCCGATCTGCCGCCAGAGGCGGAGGCCGCGCGTGCGGCGGGGGCGGCCGCCGGCGCGGCGGTCGGCGAAGCGGTCGAGGCGACAACCGAGGCCGCCGGCCTGCTGGTCGCTCGCCCCGGCACCCTCGCGATCCGCTGCTCCGAACCCGGTCTCAAGCTCACGCTCGACGGCCAGCGCGTCGACGCGGCGGCGTCGGCCGCCGGCATCCCCGTGTCGCCGGGACTGCATCGCCTCGCGTTCTCCGGGTCGGGCCGGCGCGCCGCCGCGCAGAGCTTCGAGGTTCCCGCCGGTGTGGCGACCATCGTGATCTGCGAAAGCCTGCTCTCTCCACCCGTGACGGAGCGTCCGCGTCTGTCCGTCGACGGTCCACCCGTGGATAGCCCGACGGTGGCTGTGGGCGCACCCGGAGACGCTGCGCCCCCGACGGTGCACCGGTCGACGGTCGGGTATGTCCTCGGTGGTCTCGGCGTGGCGTTCGCCGCCACCGCGATCAGCGTCTATCTGTGGGACCGCGGCCAGGCCGACGACGCCCGGGCGCAAGAGAAGCGAATTCCCCCGCTTCCCTCGGCGTACCGCAACGACTCCGCCGTGCAGTACAACGAGCGCGTCAATGCGATCAACCGCGAGGGTACCCTTACCATCGGGCTGGCAGTCGCGAGCGTCGGGCTGCTCGCCGCTGGCCTCTACCTCTTGCGGGCCGATCGAAAGCACGACGACAAGGCCGCCCACATCGACGGGCCACGAAGCTGGGCTGCGGTCTCGCCGAGCGGCGTCTTCTGGAGCGGCGTATGGTAGCGGCGAAGACAGCGCTGTTGTGGCTCGGGCTGATCGCGATCGCTCCGGTCGTTCCCGCCTGCTTCGATCTTCAGAAGGTGGATCCGGGGCCGCGCGTCGTTGCCGACTTCGAGAATGACGGAGGGCTCACCGCCGCCTGGAACCGCTTCGGGCAAGTGAAGTGCGGCACGTTCATGGGCAGCGATCAGCACCTCGGCCAGGATGCCGGAGCCGCTGGAACCCAGGCGGACCCCGACGGGTCGGTGACCTGCGCGCCCGAGGAACCCGGTGACGGCGACAACTTCGCCCTCAGATTCGCCTTCGAGCTCAATCAGCCCCTCGGCAACAATCAGCCGGCGGGAGCGGCGGTGGTCATACGCGCGACGCCGGGAAGCACCGTCGATGTCACCGCCTTCCAGGAGATCTGGTTCGACGCTTACCTCGAATCGGCGCAGCAGCCGCCCCAGTTGCCCACGGGGACGCAGCTCGTGGTCGAGCTCGGTTGCTCGACCAACAGCGGCGATCCCCTCGCCTCCCAGGCCGACGGGGACCTCAAGCCCGGCGGCAACAGCTGGCCCATGTATCCCTTGCGCCTCCCGCTGGATAGTTCCTTCCGGGTGAGCACGACGGTGCACAACCAGGATTGTCTCCACCGGGTCGACAGCATCCATTTCACGATCCTCCCCGGCCTCGCCGGCGGAACCTCGACGGGCGGCACCTTTCACCTCGACAACATCACCCTCCAGAACTGAGTGCGGGCTGCCGCGCTTTCGCGACGACAGTTACTTGTATGGGTTCTGCTGGTCGAACGTGATCGACGCTTTGCCGGCCGGCGCCGCGGCGGGCGCCGCCGTCAATGCCGAAGCCGCCGCCCGCGTGATGGGGCCGTGTCGCCGAGCCGCGTGCATGAGCCCGCCTT
>CAYTTF010000551.1:0-2400 GCA_964440665.1 uncultured Myxococcales bacterium
TCCGCAAGGGCTACCGCCCACGGGCCCTCGAGCTCCTCGACAAGTCGGCCATCGAGCACGTGCGGCCGCGCGCGCCCTTCAGCTTTCCCGCCGACGCGGGCGCGATCGTGCTCGTCGAGCTGGACGGCGATCCCGACGGCATGGAAGCCGGGGTCCTCCGCTGCGGGGCGGTGTGCGAGGACGAAGGCGCGCGCGAGGTGATCGTGGCGCGCGACGACGCCGACCGCGAGCGGCTGTGGCAGACGCGGCGGCTGGTCTCCCGCTCGCTCCGGGAGGCGCACGCCTTCAAGATCTCCGAGGACATCGTGGTGCCGCCGGGGTCCATCGCCGAGATGCTCCGGCGCGCCGACGCCATCGGCGCGCGCCAGAACCTCTTGATGGCCACCTTCGGTCACGCCGGCGACGGCAACCTGCACGTCAACGTCCTCACCGACGAGAACCACCGGGATCCGCCGGTCGCCGCCCGCATCGACGCCGCGCTCGGCGACATCTTCCGCGCCGCTCTCGACCTCGGCGGCACCCTCTCCGGCGAGCACGGCATCGGCATCGCCAAGGCCCGCTACATGGCCTGGGAGCAATCCGCCGAGGTCATCGACTGGCAGAAGCGCCTCAAGCGCCTCTGGGATCCGCAGGATCTGCTGAACCCCGGGAAGATCTTCGCGGGTTAGGCAGCGCCTCGGGTGAGCCGCCGGACCGAAATCAGGTCTTCATCCATGACGGCCCGTACGTCGCCGACCTTGAGAGTCACAAGAGCCTGCGTCCGGCCCGAAGCCGTGACGAACTCGATGTCGAGTCCGTCGGGCTCATACGTCTCCACGATCGCACCGAGATCGCCTGTACGAAGGCCGTTCTCCGGCACATCCCGGTCAAGAACGACTGTATCGAGCTGCTTGAACTTCATCGCCCTCACCCAGGGAAAGCGGTCACCAACCGCGGAAAGTCTTCGCCAACCAGTATTACCCAGACGGTGACCACCTCAGCGCGGCGACCGGATGGCCCCTCAAGGTTACCACCTGGAGTTGCGATGACTGAACGTTAGTATAGTATGGCGCGGGTGGAGCTTGCTGCTGCCGCCGGTTCGATCGGTTCGTCGGTCTTCGACACCCTGAACCCCGCCCAACGCCGGGCGGCGGCCGCGGACGACCGGCCGCTGCTCATCATTGCGGGCGCGGGGACCGGCAAGACGCAGACGCTGGCGCATCGGGTGGCGGCGCTGATCGCGCGGGGGGCGGACGGGCGGCGGATCTTGCTGCTGACGTTCTCGCGGCGGGCGGCGCAGGAGATGACCCGGCGGGCGGTGCGCCTGCTCGAGCGACGGGCGACGGGCGAAGGCCCGACGACGGGTCGCCGGACGGGGACCGGCGACGCGCTGCCGTGGGCTGGGACCTTCCACGCGATCGCCAATCGCCTGCTACGCCAGCACGCACCAGAAGTCGGTCTCGATCCGGCGTTCACGCTCCTCGACCGCGAGGACGCCGCCGATCTGATGGACCGCGTACGCCACGATCTCGATCTCGCGCGCAGCGACCGGCGCTTCCCGCGCAAGGGAACCTGCCTCGCCATCTACTCGAGCGTGGTGAACACGCAGGAGCCCCTGCGCGCCTGCCTGGAGACGCGCTTCCCCTGGTGTCTCGAATGGGAAGAGCGGCTGCGCAGCCTCTACGCCGCGTTCGTCGAGGCCAAGGCCACGCGCGCCGTGCTCGACTACGACGACCTGCTGCTCTACTGGTTCCACCTCATGACCGAGCCGTCGCTGGCCCGGCGGGTCGGCGAGCTCTTCGACCACGTCCTCGTCGACGAGTACCAGGACACCAACACGCTGCAGGCCGAGATCCTGCGCCTCCTCAAGCCCGACGGGCGCGGCGTGACGGTGGTCGGCGACGACGCGCAGTCGATCTACAGCTTCCGCGCGGCGCGCGTCGGCAACATCCTCGGCTTCCCGGCCCAGTACGACCCGCCCGCGACGGTGGTCACCATCGAAGAGAACTACCGGTCGACGCAGCCGATCCTGGAAGCGGCCAACGCCGTCATCGCGCTGTCCACCGAGCGCTACGAAAAGCGCCTCTTCGCGGCGCGCCCGGGCGGCGAGCGCCCGGCGCTGGCGACCGTCGCCGACGAGCTGGCGCAGGTCGAGTACGTCGTGACGCGGATCCTGGAGCGACGCGAAGCCGGCGTCCCGCTGCGCCAGCAGGCGGTCCTGTTCCGCACGTCCCACCACAGCGACGCGCTGGAGGTCGAGCTCGGCCGCCGCAACATCCCCTACGTGAAGTTCGGCGGCCTGCGCTTTCTGGAGGCGGCGCACGTCAAGGACGCCGTGTCGTGCCTGCGCTGGGCCGAGAACCCACGCGACAGCCTGGCGGCGTTCCGGGTGGCGCAGCTCCTGCCGGGGATGGGCCCGCG
>CAYTTF010000552.1:0-2388 GCA_964440665.1 uncultured Myxococcales bacterium
AGCGTGCTCGCCCTCCTGCGCGGTCTCGTCCCGCAGCGCCAGCTCACCTTCAACGAAGCGCTGCGCATCGCCGAGCTGCAGGCCAACCACCTGCTCGAACACTTCGCGATCGACACCACCGCCGTTCCCGACGAAATCGTCAGCGAACTGCCACGCATCAAGATCGAACGTGAGCACAGCCTGCCGGTCTCCGGCGCCGCGCACTGGAACGGCCACTACTGGGTGATCACCCTCAGCGCCGACGAGCATCGAAGCCGGCAGCGATTCAGCCTGATGCACGAGTTCAAACACATCCTCGACCACACAACCAAAGACTTCCTCCACCAAGACCGTCCGACCAGCAGCGCCCACGAGCAGGCCGAGCGCGTCGCCGACTACTTCGCCGCCTGTCTCCTCATGCCAAAGCGCGTGGTGAAGAGGCTGTGGTTCGAAGGACCGCAGAACATCGAGCACATGGCCGAGAAACTACGAGTCAGCCCTGCCGCCGTGCGATACCGGCTCGACCAGCTCGGGCTCACCGACCGACCGACACGCTGCGAAACAGCCAGGCGCGCCTACCCGAATAGCATCGCAACCCGAAGCAAGGTGCGTCACCCGGCGCTCGCTGGAGGTAGCCGGTGACCCCTCGGGGCAACACCGACAGCTCTGCATGGTCCGAGCACGGTCACGACAACCCGCTCACAGCGGTCATCTACCTACGCGTCTCGACCAAGGAGCAAGCCACTAAAGGTGGCGAGGCTGAGGGCTACTCGATACCTGGGCAGCGACAGGCCTGTCAGCGTAAGGCCGAGTCGATGGGAGCTGCGGTCATTGCGGAGTTCGTCGACGCTGGAGAGAGCGCCCGCTCCGCGGACCGGCCCCAGCTGCAGGAGCTACTCGCATTCGTCGCCGAAGAGCCGGTCAGCTATGTGATCGTCCACAAGATCGACCGCCTCGCTCGCAATCGATTTGACGACGTCGAGATCAGCCTCGCGCTGAAGAAGGCCGACGCAACGCTCGTCTCGTGTGGCGAGAACATCGATGAGACGCCAAGCGGGGCTCTGATGCACGCGATCATGGCGGGAATCGCTGAGTTCTACTCGCGTAACCTCGCTCAGGAGGTCATCAAGGGCTCCGTCCAGAAAGCCAAGGCCGGCGGCACTCTCGGGAAAGCGCCCGTCGGCTATCTGAACGTACGCAAGTTGGAGCGCGGCCGGGAGATCCGCACGATTGCGCTCGACGAGCAGCGAGCCCCACTCGTGCAGTGGGCGTTTGAACAGTACGCGACCGGCGATTGGTCGCTAGGCCGCTTGACCCGCGCGCTCGCCGAACGAGGGCTCACCAACCGAGCGACGACCCACTTCGCCGAGAAGGCAATGACCAAGGCAAGCGTCCATCGAGTGCTTCGCAACCGGTACTACATCGGGAAGATGACCTGGCAGGGCGTCGAATACGACGGCATCCACCCAAGATTCGTCGAGACCGACGTCTTCCAGCGTGTCCAGGAGATCCTCTCCGCGCACAACGTCTCCGGCGAGAAGCAGCGCGTCCACGATCACTACCTGAAGGGTTCGGTCTGGTGCGAAGGCTGCGGCAGCCGACTGTGCATCACCAAGACCACGAACCGGCACGGCACTACCTACCTCTACTTCTTCTGCCTCGGACGCAACCAGAAACGCACCGACTGCACCCAGAAAGCGATCCCCGTCGACAAGGTCGAGGCTCTCATCGAAGAGAAGTGGCGCCACGTCCGTATCAACCCGAAGTACGCGGCACTCCTCAGGGAACTGCTCGATCAGGAGATCACCGCACGCCGCGCCGACGCCGAACAAGATCATGCTGTCGCAACCGCACGCATCGGGAATCTCACCGAGCAACGCCGCAAGCTCCTTGAAGCCCACTACGCCGACGCCATCGCGCTCGAACTACTCAAGAGCGAGCAGGACAGGATCACCGAGGAACTCGATGCCGCAAAGAAGCTCCTCGAGGCCTCCAAAGTCAGATTCGCGACGATCCAGGCGACGCTAGACGGCTGTCTCGCTTTCCTCGCGAACTGCCATCAGGCGTATCAAGACGCGCCCCAGCAGATTCGAAGGCGTCTCAATCAGGCCGTCTTCGCACGCTTCCTCGTCGGAGAGGACGGAAGCACCGAAGCCGAGCTCACCGACATGTTCAGCGCCTTGCTCGCACCCGACCTCGTAACCACGGACGAGTCACACGAAACCGTCGAGGCATGCGGCCGTCATCGCAATCGAGACTGGCTCGGTGGCATTCCCGAGTGGCTCAGCGACCACTGGAACATCAAAGAACCCAGGCCAGCTTTCGCTGGCCTGGGTTTGAATAACGAACATTTGGTGCCGGGAGCGGGACTTGAACCCGCATGGCCCGAAGGCCACCCGATTTTAAGTC
>CAYTTF010000553.1:0-2387 GCA_964440665.1 uncultured Myxococcales bacterium
TCCTCGAGCGTCGGTTGTACGATGGCGACGTCGACGACCGTCGGCGAAAGCAGCGCCGCCAGCGCCAGGAGCTCGGCGATCGGGGTGGCGTCGACGGGACAGATGACGGTGTCCGCGCTGGCGTCCAGCGTGGCGCCCAGAAGCTTCAGCTGCGGCGGCAATCCTTCGGCGCCGCCCGACCAAGGCGCGCCCAGCTTGAAGCGCACCTGTTTGCGGCCAAAGCGCCGCAGCAGCGCCGCCGGCGTGTCCATCCCGACGAGCGCGCCCTTGTCGATGACAGCCACCCGATCGGCCAGCGCCTCCGCCTCTTCCAGATAGTGCGTGGTGAGCACGATGGTCGTGCCGCCGGCCCGCAAGGTGCGCACGTACGACCAGAGATCGTGGCGGAGGGCCACGTCGACGCCGGCCGTCGGCTCGTCGAGGAACACCACCCGCGGGCGCGGGACCAGCGCCTTGGCGATCAGCAGGCGCCGTTTCATCCCGCCCGATAGCGCGCGGGTGTTGGTGTCCGCCTTGGACGAAAGGTCGAGCGCCGCGAGGACCTCGTCGATGCGCGCGTCGTCGGGCGGAACGCCGTAGTAGCCCATCTGGAACCGCAACACCTCCCGCGGGGTAAAAAACGGATCGAAGTTCACCTCCTGCGGAACCAGGCCCACCTGCCGGCGCGCCGCCAGCGAATCCCGGACCACGTCGTGTCCCAGCACCACCGCCCGGCCGGCCGTGGGGCGGACGAGCCCGCAGACGATCGAGATCCAGGTGGTCTTGCCGGCGCCGTTCGGACCGAGGAGCGCGAAGATCTCGCCCGGCTCGATGCGCAACGACAGGCCCCGCAGCGCCTCGACGCGCGGGTAGCTCTTGGCGAGGTCGGTCGTCTCGACGGCCGCCGTGCTCGATGCCGGTACCAGCATGGGGGCGCGAAGGATGGCGCCCCCGCTTTCGACGCGCAAGCCTTTGCAAACAGCTTTCGGGAACGGCGGCCAAGGACGCCCGAACGCGCTACTCTCGGGCGGTGACGGGAACGACGGCATCTTGATCCGTTGGGGGGCGGTGTTGCTGGTCGTTTGCGCGCCGTGGCTCGGACGCGCGCGGGCCGCGGACGCGACCGCTGGGCGATCCGACGTTGCCGACGTTGCCGACGTTGCCGGCGTCACCGACGACGCCGGCGCCATGCCCTACGCGACGCCCCGCCAGACGCTGATCCCGGGAACGCCCGGCATGGCGGGTGGCTTCCATCTGATGGTGAACGGCTTCGCGCACCTGCAAGATCCCGGGCTCGGCGGCTATACCATCGACAACCCGGGCACCGGACGCACCTTCGACGCCGGGCGCGCGCAACCGCTGGTCACCGACGACTGGGTGATGGGATACGGCCGCGAAGCGCACGGCTGGATCGAGGGTCTGGTGATGCTCAACTTCGAACCGGCCACCGTCGGAAGCGCCGGCTACCCGGAGCTCGGCCAATCGGGCGAAGGCCTGTGGGACGCCCAGCACTCGCACCAGTTTCTGCATCAGGTGATGATCGCGTTCCATCCGCTGGCGGGGACCGCGGGCGGCGCCGCGCGCATGGGACAAGAAGGCGCGTTCGATCTGTCGGTGTTCGCCGGCCAGGGGAGCGCCACCATCGGCCCGCCCATCTTCATGCACCGGGCCAGCAGTCCGGGACCGAGCGTGCCGCGCAAGCACCACAAGGGCGAAAATCCTCACGAGACGTTTCCGGTGCTGGGCGCGACGTTTCGCGCGGGCACCACCTGGATCGAGGCGTCGGTATTTGGCGACCGCGAGCTCACCCCCGCCGACAGCCGCTGGGTCCCGCACCCGGGCGCGCCCGAATCCGTCGCGGGCCGCGTGCGCCACATCTTCGGCGAGGCGCTCGAAGGGCAGGTTTCGGGCGAGCGCCTGCGCGATCAGGGAGACGGCGAGCCCGACGCGTGGCAGGCCAGCGCCAGCCTCTACGGCTGGAGCCGCTGGCACGATTGGCGTCTCGACGGTCTCCTCGACTGGGCCATCGACGTTCCGGCGCTGGGCACCAACGCCAACGGCGCGCTCGTCGAGCTGGCCGCCCGCGATCCGTCGCTGCGGAATATTTTTTGGGGGCGCAGCGAGATCAACCAGCGCGAGGAGCCCGCCGCGCGCGGCGGCGGCGTCAGCTCACCGTGGCTGTTCGAGACCCTGGGCGCCGAGCACGTCGTCACCTCGTCGCGCCACGTCGGCTTGCAGATCGGCGTCTACGGCGAGGCGACGTACATTCACATCCCGGCGGCGCTGGTTGGCGCGGCGCCCGACTATCCGGCCTCCCACGCGATCACGCTGGACGTCGGCCTGCACCTCTTCGGGATGTGGATGCTCGACGGAAGCCTGCGCCGCATGGACAACATGGAAATGTGACG
>CAYTTF010000554.1:0-2372 GCA_964440665.1 uncultured Myxococcales bacterium
CTGCTCACCAACTACGGCCCGATCCCGATCCTGGTCATCGACGGCTGGTCCTGGAAGATGGGTCACAACAAGGTCGCGTACCAGGCGATCCGAGACCTGGTGAAGTCTTTGCAGCCGAACTGCCTGCTCACCGATCACACCCACCTCGTCGATCCGTGGGAGGTCGACATCGTCAATTTCGAGGAGCCCACTGGCGCGTTCTCCCCGGCCACGAACACCTACGCCGCCGAGCAAGACACCAAGATCAACGGGAGCGGCGGCAACGACTGGTTCTGGGCGCCGAACGTCGGCACTCTGATGACGGTCACCGCCATCGTGAACCAGCACCTCGCGCTGCTCGAGCCGCGCTGGACCAACTTCATCTTGAACTGTCCCCCCAACCGTGACGGCCTGATCGATGCCAATATCGTGAGCCGCCTCGCCGAGGTGGGCGCCGCCTGGAGCCCCAACCCGGCGCGGGCGCCGCTGCCCGATCAAGGGCGGGCCATCGAGCACCCCTATACGCCGATCGGGGCCACCTCGACCAGCGGCGTAGCTGCCAACGCGATCGACGGTGTCAACGACACGAACATCCATACGATCTGGCAAACCTCCGGCGCGCTGCCGCAGTCGGTGACGCTCGATCTCGGCCAGAGCCACCCGGACGTGGGCATGCTGGTCTACCTGCCCCAGTATTCGCTCGCGTCCGGCGGCGCGGGCGTGGCCGCGGGTGGGATCACCAGCTACGGGATCCTGGTGAGCGGGGATGGGGTGACCTTCACGCAGGCGACCGCCGGTACCTGGGCCGCCGATGGCAAGATGAAGACCGTCGTCTTCGGGCCCGTTGCGGCGCGCTACGTCCGCCTCGAAGCCCGCGCGGCGATGGGTGGCTCGGCGGTCGCGACCGACCTCACCGTCGGGGCGAATCGATAGGGCCGGCCGTCGCGTCCGCCGGCCAACGATGCCAGCGACTTGTAGTCTGTGGGCGCGATGAGATTCGAACTCATTACCCTCGGCTTCGGAGACCGAGAAAGACGCAGCGTGGCAATTCGGGCTGGCGCGAAAGATGTGATTTTCATCGGGTTTTTAGCTATGTTTTTAACAAGCCGCGCCGGGTCGAATCGCCTCATCACGCATTTGGGTATACGGATGGTATACGGATTTTGGGTCGGCCCACGACCAACTCGCACACAAAAACGGGGGTGCGGAGGCCCCTCGGTGGGAGACCGCGGCTGGCGTTCAGCGGATCGCGCAGCGATGCCATTCGAGATCCGTACCGACGCGTGTGATCCGCAGTGACAGTGGCGAACTTCGCTAGGAACGCAATCGTATCTTCCGTTGGGAGATAGGAATGAAGTCGTTCCTACCTTCATCACGACTTCGGATCCGCGCCCAGATCCGGCCCTGCTCGGAGAATCCGCGCTCGCTCATTGAGGAGCGCCACGTACGACCCCTTCATTTCGTTCGGCAAGGGGGACCGCTCGATGAGCGCCACCGCCTTGCCGAGAGTGGCCTGCGGACGGGCAAGCTCACGGACAGTCATCTTGAGCGGTAGCCCGCAGTATTCGGCGAATTTCTCCCAGGTCTTCCGATTCAATTTCTCCTTTCGGCCGCCGACCGGTAACGCGAGTGGATCATCCGGGATGACGAGGCGGGTGCAGAGCAGGTCGTATGCAGGCGCCAGGCGAGGGCGGCCGTCCGAACCAGTGAGGAGCGAGAAATTTTTGAGATGCATGTCGCCGTTGCCTGTCCACCACCCGAATAAAACGAGGCGAAAGAGCTTGAGAAGCTCCAGTCCCGGCTCTGCGGCAAAGCGCTGCGTCACCTTCGCACACCGTTCCGCTGAGCCGTCGTATTTCTCTTTCGGCGACTTCTCTTCCAACTGGCAGAAGTCCTCCTGCCGCAATTTGCCTCCCGCCACAGGCCGATCGAAACGCGCCACGATATACGCCAGCGGGCCGTCCCGGAGCGGCACGAGGGCGCATGGTGGCATCTCGATGTCGAAGAGATCAGCGAGGCGCATCGTGACCAGCTCATTCTCGGGCAGCGCGGGAAAGGTTTCGGAGGGCGGCTTGAGAATGTATCGGCGCCGCTCGACCTCCACCTGGAGGGTCATGCGTTTCGAGTCCAGACCCAGTGAGAGCTTGCGCTGTACTCCCGATAGTGAAGTTCGACCTACCATCGCCAGAGCCACCGTATGGAGTTTTCCGAGCTCGACGTCGACAAGGGGTAGGCGGCTCGATCCAAAGAGCGCGCGCAGGCAGCGCTCATGGTAGCGACGGTCCCCCTGGATCGGGCGGAGACACGAAAGGCAAACGCCGGTCACTGATTTTCCTCTGATTCCGGGAGCACCTCTACAGCCCCCACGCAATCGGCGCAGGTGGCGATCGTAG
>CAYTTF010000555.1:0-2369 GCA_964440665.1 uncultured Myxococcales bacterium
GTGCGCCACTTCATCTACGTCTCGTCGGCGTCCGTCACCTACCCAAAACGAACGCGATACGCAGACTCCAAGCTGGCGGCCGAAGAGCTGGTTAGAGTCCAAACGTCGTTCGCGTTCACGATCGTGCGACCGACGCTCGTATACGACGCCGGGGGTGGGCAGGAGCTGCTCATGTTCCTCGACTACCTCCGGCGCTTTCCCATCGTGCCGTTCATTGGGTCGGGTAGCGCTGTGAAGCGTCCCGTATGGGCGGGGGACATCATCGATGGCCTGCTGCGCCTGGCCGGCAATCCGGTGTGCCACGGCAAGACCTACAACTTCAGCGGCGGCGAGCCGATCTCGATGATTGACTTCGCCCGCCTGCTTCTGGAGCACGTGGGGCAGCCCCGCCCATTCGTGCACGTGCCGGTCTCCCTTTGTCGGGCTCTCGCGATCGTCATGGGTCGCCTCATGGACCGCCCGCCGCTCACGCCGAACGCGATCGCGGGAATCATCAACGACGCCGACCTCGACCCGATGCAGGCGATGAATGACATCGGCTACCGACCGCTCTCCGTGCGCGAAGGCCTGCGACGCCATTTTCCGATAGAAGCGCTCGACCTTGGAGGCCAGCGCACAGGGCTCGCCTCGAACCCAGAAGGGACTTCGACATGATTGCGAGAACGATAGCGAGACCAATTAACCGATGCGTACCGTCGATGATTCGCGCACTCGCGATCCTCGGCTTCTGCAACTGCGCGACCCTTTCCAGCGCGCCGCCGACGGGTACGGAGGAGAAGCCCACCAACGAGGATCTCGCGGCGATGAGGCGGATCGGCGCCAAGGCGGAGGGCCTCATCGTGTGGTCGAGCTCGAGGAACGGAAATCACGACCTGTTCACGATGAAGACCGACGGTTCGGAGGTTAAGGCCATCACGACGGGCGACAACGTCGACTGGTTTCCCCGCTTCTCGCCTGATGGCGGGAAGATCTTGTTTTGTCGGAGCAAGAAGGGTTGGGTGAGCGAGCGCGACGCCAACATCAGTAACAAGTGGGACCTCTTCACGGTCCACCCCGACGGAACGGACCTGGTGAAAGTGCTCGACGACGCGACCTGGGGGAGTTGGATCGGCCCCGATGAGGTTATCTTCGTCCGCGACGGCAAGATCCTCACAACAAAGGTCGGCTCCGGAAAGGAGCAGGATCTTCTCGATAGCGCGAACGTCGCCAGCCTCAACGGCGCGGAGCTTCAACAACCAGAGCTGTCTCCCGATCGGCGCTATATCGCCATCACCCTGAGGGGTGCCCTGCGAGAGACTGGGATCTGGAGCCTCGAAAAGAAGGCCTGGACGAAGACGGGCCTCGGCTGCCAAATCAACTGGGCCCCTGACGGCAAGTCGATCTACTGGATGAACCCCACCGGGAACGGGGGCAGTGAGGTCTATCGCATGCCGATCGAGGAAGGCGCACCGCCGGCGAAGGCGCCAACCGAGGCAGAGATCCGCTTCATGGATATGCCCGGCCGGCGTTCGCACGAATACTTTCCGCAACTCTCGCGCGACGGGAAGTGGCTCGTGTGGGGCATCACCCAACGCGGGCACGATCACGACACGGCCGACTACGAAATCTACTTATGGGAGGTCGGCACGCCACCAGAGACCGGCGCAGCGCGGCTGACCTTTCACTCCGCCAACGATCGCTGGCCAGACATCTTCATTCCCGGCGCAGCGGCTGGTCCCGCGGCAGGCGAAGGGGCTCAGCCGAGCGGCGGTGAAGATAGCAAGTCACCTGTGGCGCGATCGCACTCCCGCAAGGGGCACAAGTGAGCCGGGAGCGCATTGCGGTCTTGGGCGCCGGTGGCTTCATCGGCTCCCACCTGGTTCCCGCCCTGCTTTCGCACCGTGACTGCGACATCGAAGCGATCGATCTGACGTTCGACAAGCTATCGACTACGGACCCGCGGTTGCATCGGTCGATCGCATCCGTCGATCAGCTGGGCCTTCTCGAGGAGGTCACGGCGCGCTGTTCGACCGTCGTCTCGCTCACTGCGCTCTGCAACCCATCCCTGTACAACACCCGACCGCTGGACGTCATCGACGCGAACTACACCGACCTCGTGCCCCTCGTGCGGCTGTGTTCGGCCCGGGGCGTACGCCTCGTGCATTTCTCCACCTGTGAGGTTTACGGTCGTCTCGCGCTCACCGCCGACGGGTGTCGGACCTCCACGATGAACGAGGAGTCCACGGGACTATTTCTTGGATCCGTTGAGCGCGAACGCTGGACCTACGCCTGCGCCAAGCAATTGCTCGAGCGCGTCATCTGGGCCCACGGCGCCCACGGAGGGCTGGACTTCACGATCATTCGGCCCTTCAACGTCATCGGACCCCGCA
>CAYTTF010000556.1:0-2369 GCA_964440665.1 uncultured Myxococcales bacterium
GTATCGCCCCGCACGCCGATCAGCAGCCGACCTTTGTTCGGGTCGGGCGTGCATCCGGTGTCGCATCGCCCGGTGCAGCTGGGCTGCCAGACCATGCCGGCGGCGAAGCTACCGATCGCGACGGTGGCCGACGCCTGCACATAGCGACGCTCATCGCAATTGAGGATGTTCCGGTCCAGGCGATCCCAGCAGCAGATCTGCGGATCGCTGCGGTAGAGCGGGCTCACGTAGTCCTCTTGCGGACAGAGCTCCCAGGTCTCCTGTGCGCCGCCCACGGCCGGGACCAGGCCGCTGCGCTGGGTGCGATCCCGCTTGGCCTGATTGAGATCCACCACCACCAAGGTCCCGTCGTTGTAGCGGAGATCGGCGTTCGAGTTGGTCACGAACAACCAGCTCGCGGTCGGATCGACGATGGCGCTGGCCGGGTAGAAGAAGGTATCCGCGGGTGGCGTCACCCCCTGCTGGTTGAGCGCGCAGGCCGAGGCCGCGCAAGCGCCCGCAACCAGCAGCGCACGCGCGGCCTCTCCCCGCCGTCGCGGAGCCGCGGGAGAAGGCGCCGTGGCGCGGTCCATGCCTGTTCTTCGACCCAGCTCGGTGGGTGCTAGGTTGTCTTGAGCGCCGCTTGTGCCGCGGCGAGACGCGCGATCGGGAGGCGGTAGGGCGAGCACGACACATAGTCGAGCCCGAGCTGGTGGCATAACTCGACCGACGAGGGATCACCCCCGTGCTCGCCGCAGATGCCGATCTTGAGCTTCGGCTTCTGTGCCCGTCCGGCTTCGACCGCGATCTTCATGAGGCCCCCCACCCCCTTCCGATCGATGCTGACGAACGGGTCGACGGAATAGATGTCGTGCTGCAGGTAGGCCGCCAGGACGCGCGGCACGTCGTCGCGCGACAGACCGAAGGTGGTCTGGGTCAGATCGTTGGTCCCGAACGAGAAGAACTCCGCGGTCTGGGCGATCTCACCGGCGGTCATCGCCGCGCGGGGCACCTCGATCATGGTGCCAACCGTGTAGCTCAGCTTTCGCCCCTTCTCGGCGAAGACGGCGGCCGCCGTCTTGCGTACCAGGTCGGCCTGCAAGTCGAGCTCCTTCTTGATGCCGACCAGCGGGATCATGATCTCCGGGAAGACCTGCTTGCCCTCGGCCGCCAGGTCGCAGGCCGCCTCGAACACGGCGCGCGCCTGCATCTCGGTGATCTCCGGGTAGGTGATCCCCAGCCGGCAACCGCGGTGGCCGAGCATCGGGTTCGACTCCTTGAGCTCCTCGATCCGCGCGTGGATCTGCGCCACCGACTTGCCCGTCGCGGCCGCCAGATCGCGAACGCCCGCCTCGTCGTGCGGCAGGAACTCGTGCAGCGGGGGATCGAGCGTCCGGATGGTGACTGGCCGCCCGGCCATCGCCGCGAAGATGCCGTGGAAGTCCGCCCGCTGCAGCGGCAACAGCTTGGCCAGCGCCGCGCGGCGAGCCGCCTCGTTCTCGGCCACGATCATCTCGCGCATCGGGCCGATTTTCTCCTCGCCGAAGAACATGTGCTCGGTCCGGCAGAGCCCGATCCCCTCGGCCCCGAACGCCACCGACGCCGCCGCCTGGTCGGGCTGGTCGGCGTTGGCACGAACCCGCAGCTTGCGCGCGGCGTCCGCCCAGCTCATCAGCTTGGCATAGCGCTGGTAGGCGGGCGCCTCCGACGGTTCGAGGTTCTTCTCGATGAGCACCCGGATGACCTCGGACGGCGTCGTCTCGATGCGGCCGGCGATGACCTCGCCCGCGAAGCCGTCGATCGAGATCCAGTCGCCTTCCTTGACCACCATCGGCCCCTTCGCGGTGGTGACCTTCATTTCCCGCGCGTGGTAGTCGAACGACAGCGCGTCGCAACCGACGATGCAGACCTTCCCCATCTGGCGCGCGACGAGGGCCGCGTGGCTGGTCATGCCACCGAAGGCGGTCATGAAGCCGAGCGAGGCGTTCATCCCACGGATGTCTTCTGGGCTGGTCTCGTGGCGACAGAGGATCAGATTCGTTTCGCCCTTGGCGGCCAGCGCCTCTGCCTCGTCGGCGAAAAACACCACCTTGCCGGTGGCGGCGCCGGGACCGGCCGGGAGACCCTTGGCCAGCAGGCGGCCTTCCTCGACGGCGGCCTTCTTGGCCGACGGCAGGAATACCGGCCGCAGCAGCTGGTTGAGCGCCTCCGGATCCACCCGGCGCAGCGCCTCTTCCTTCGGGATCAGTTTCTCTTCCACCATCTCGACGGCGATGCGCACGCCGGCGAAGCCTGTACGCTTGCCGCTGCGACACTGCAGCATGTAGAGCTTGGTGTTCTCGATGGTGAACTCGATGTCCTGCATGTCCTTGTAGTGCTTCTCGAGCTTC
>CAYTTF010000557.1:0-2358 GCA_964440665.1 uncultured Myxococcales bacterium
GAATCGTCAGTTTCTCATCGGTCGGGTTGTCCTCGACCAACAGCAAGACCTTGTTCACGTCATCCTCCTACTCATCTCTGGACCAAGCGTGCAGTAAACGGCGGCGCCTTCACCGACGTGTCCCTCCGCCCCAATACGCGTTTCACGTCCCGCCTCTCGAGACGCCGGGGAGGACGAAATAGAAGACCGCGCCCTCGCCGACCTTCCCTTCGGCCCAGATGCGCCCCCCGTGGCGATTGACGACCCGTTGCACCGTGGCGAGGCCGATGCCGGTACCTGGAAACTCCGCCACGGTGTGCAGCCTTTGGAATGGCGCGAACAGCTTGCTCGCGTGGGCCATGTCGAAACCGGCGCCGTTGTGGGCCGTCATCGGATAGAAGCCTGACGATGCAGGTGTCCTTGACGACCTCGGCCACCCGCCGCGCCACGGTGTCGAGAAGCCGTTGCGAATCCGTCGTCGCCTCGGTGAACAGGTGCATCGCTTCCGAGAGGATTCGGCGGCGTTCTTCGACTGTCTCAGCGGCGCTCGCCGAGGAGCTCACTTGCGCACCGGAGACGCGCTTTGAGGCCACCGAGCGACCTCCTGAAGGCACAACCCATCCATCCCGCCTCCCGTATCGACGTCTGGCGAAAACTCCGAATCGCTCGGCGATCCCGCGATGACGGCCCAAACCGCTAACCGCGTCGATCGATCGGAGAGCGGCCACCATCATTGATCATCTGGAGTCGGCCGCTCAAACTATTTGACAATTTCGTCGTGTCCGGCGGACCAAGATCGACGCCGTCCCGCCGGTGCCAGCCGAGTCTCTGTCGGAACCCCGACGCCCGAGACAGCACGACCACAGCTATTACAATGAGTTACGCCCCCTTTGGCCTTCGGCACCGTTCTGGCACCGTCCCGATCTGGTCGTATTGGATGGCGACGAGAAGGCGATGCGCCGGACCTTCCAAGACCTCGCCCGGCGGGCGGCGGTCGACGGACTCGTTCAGCGCAGCATCTGCGGCCACCTCACCGAGGAGATGACCGAGCGTTACAGCTCCGTCGCGCAGGTGGAGGTCGAGGCGGCGCTCGGGAAGGTGGTCTCGCTGGCCGGCTACCGCGATCTACTCGGCGGTGCGTCCAGTGGGGCCCGAAGTGGTGCGAGCTCGGGGAGTGGTGGGAAAGTGGTGGGAAACGAGGTCGGGGGTATCGAGGTGTCGGGAGCGGGGGAGCTGCAACCGACCGCAGTCGCTTAGTTGTTTTGAGCGGGATATCGGGTTCGAACCGACGACATTCAGCTTGGGAAGGTCGGGCGCCAGCGTCGCAGGGGGTAGCAAGGCATTGCAAGTGGGCGATAACCTTAGGAATCGCTCCGAGGCCGGATCCCATCAGGTGCCCCCAGAAGCACCGATTAGCACCGATTTTGTGTCTGGCTTGTGTCTGGGAACAGGGGTGTCAGGATCTCCGGGCGGGGCGAGCCACGGGGCGCCAGATCGGTTGCTCTCGGTCAAGCAGGTGGCCGAGCACTTGGGAGTGACCACGGCGACCGTGTATGGCCTGTGTGCGCACGGCCGGCTTGCCCACGTCCGGATCCTGAACGTCATCAGGATCGCGCCGAGCGATCTGTCCGAGTTCATCACGTCCTGCCGCCTGCGTGCGCAAAGCTCGACATCAAACGGCCGGTGACGGTGGGCATCCCCCGGTCTCGGGATCCCCAACCGGGCGCTCCTCGGAGAGGAGCGCAACCGCGCGGCCAAGGTCGTCACTCCAGCCGAGCGCTCGGCCCGCGCGGCGCCCGGTGGGCCTTCGCGACTGCCTGAGAAAATCGGCTCTGCAAGTTTGGACCACACACCACGCTGACCTGACCCCTGATCGGCCGAAGGCGCGAATCGAAATTGACCGCGCGCGATGCCCGAGTAGGATGCTCGTCAATGGCGACTCGGAGAGCTGACTCGCTGCGCGAGTGCGCCATCATCGCCTGGGCACGCACGTGAGTGCGTCGCGGTTCGCGCCGCCGCTGTGCGATGCCGACATCCGCGGGGTGTTGTTGGATCGCCTGCGCGCGCGGCACAGCGACGAGGCCGACGTCGCGTTCCTCGAAGAGATCGGGCTCTGCCGTGGGCAGGTCCGCGTCGATGTCGCAGTCGTGAACGGGTCGATCCACGGATACGAGATCAAGTCCGATCGCGATAGTCTCCGTCGGCTGGCCGGACAGGCTGCGATGTACGGGCGCGTTCTCGATCGGGCGAGCCTCGTCCTCGGCACCAAACACGTCGCCGATGGCGTTGCGGCGGTGCCGCCTTGGTGGGAGATCCAGATTGTGGAGACGCGCGCGACGGGCCTTCGTCTAAAGCGGCTGCGCGCAGGTCACACGAACC
>CAYTTF010000558.1:0-2357 GCA_964440665.1 uncultured Myxococcales bacterium
CATGCAGATCGCCTCCAACGGCGCCTCGATCGCCAAGGCCGAGGCCGAGAAGCAGTCGGCCGTGCGGCAGCAGCGCGAGGCGGAGCTGAACGCCAGCCAGATCACCCAGGCCCGCGCCGATGCCGAGCAGAACGTCATCAATCAAGAAGCGGAGGGTCGCGCCCAGGCGGCGCGCATCCGCGCCGTCGCCCAGGCGGACGCCGAGGCGATCCGCATCAAGGCGCAGGCGTTGATGGAGGCGGGCGGCGCGTATCTGGATCTGCGGCGCCTCGAAATGGCGCCCGAGCTGACGGCGCAGGTCGCCAGCGCGCTCGCCAGCAGCCAGTTCGTGAACTTCGGCAGCGGCGACGGCGACCACGGCGCCGTGACCACCGGATCGAACGACGTGCTGCGCGTGGTGCAGACGTTGCTGGCCGCCCAGATCGTGACCGGCAAGCGATTGGGCGACGGCGACGGCCCAGGGAAGGACGCGCGGCCCGGGGCGGGCAACGGCGCGAAATGAGGCGGGCAGCGGGGCAAATCGGTCAGGGCGCCGAATTGGTCTCATAGCGCGGGCGCGGACGCCTCTAGCCTCTAGTCGTCGCCGCGGCCCGGTCGGACCTCGCGCCAATCGCTGATGAGCAACGGCTCGTCGGCGGTCCCCCGCAGCACCAGCCATTCGGGTGGTTGTCGCAGACTCCTCTGGCCTTCGGGGCTCTGCTCACGCTCGCCGTTGCCGCCGACGGAGACCCAATCGTCGTTCTCGAGAATGCCCTCCTTGAAACGCAGGCGCTTCCATCCGCCGTACCAGGTCGTGGCCCGCGACCCGAGCGTGCTCCGCAGCGCCTGCAACTGCGCCGGCGTGATGCGGTCGAACCATCCCATGGCACCCCGCTCATCGGGGACGAGGGCCATCGCGAGCGGTCCCGAGGTGTCGACGAAGGCTTCGCCGGTCTCGTCGGCCACCACGAACGACTGGGCATCCCGCAACTCGAGGAGATCGATCCACCCTTGACGATTGCGCTCCTCGACGAAGAGCTGGAAGGCTACGCACGGGCGGCCGCTCACCGGCGCCATCAGCGGCTCGCCGCGCTGGCGCACCCGCCCGGTCACGCGGAGCTTGGCGCCGGCCGCCTCGTGGATGCGCGCGCGCGGACGCCGCGCGAGAGCCCGCTTGATTCGCGCCTCCCGGCTCAGGAAGTCGCGGTAGGTGAGGCGCGCCAGACCGAACGACGCGAACACCACCAGTGCGACGACCGCGCCAGACATTTGGGAGCGCCGCGACCCTTAGCCTCTGCGGACCCCGACGCTATCCGCCCAGGACGCGACGGCGTCGAGTAGCGCGGACAGGGCGTCCCGATCCAGCGGCGGACCCCGGCGTACGGATTCGTATCGCTCCTTCTCGGCGTAGTCGGTGAGCGTCTCCGCCAGATCCGCGTCGACGTCGGCGGGTTTGGTGAGGCCCGCTTTCTGAGCGGCTTCGAGCAACTCGCCGATGTCGTGGGTGAACGGGTATTTGTGGCCCTTCCAAGCGATCATCGCCTTGCACCACTTTTCAACAGCCTGCTGGACGTTGTTGCCGAAGACCTCATCGCCGATCTGGTGGCTGGGAACGTCCTTCATCAGTCGCGCGGCGTTCGCGTTGCTGGAAGCCTTGCCGGCCAGCACCTTCGCGATCGCCTTATTCGACAAGCGGGATGCCTTCCCGTTCGACCTCGTGCTGGACCGTGCCGAAATGCGCGCGCCACTTCCGATAGTCGGCCCGGCTCATCACCACTAAATCGACGGGCTTGCGAAGGAGAGCAGGCGATCGCCGGACCAGGCGCCGCAGACGAACCGATTCGGCGGCCCAGTCGCGCAAGCCGTCCTCGACCACCATCAGATCAATGTCGGAGGAGGGACCTGCGGTTCCGCGTGCATAGGAACCGAAGAGCGTGACGAACGTCGGATGCGGAGCCGACCGCGCGAGCTCCTCCGCGAGGCGCCGGATGTCGGCGATGGCCACCGTCCCTTTGCGCGGGCGCTCCGACCAGCGGGCGGCGGCAGCCCGACGGGCTATATCCACGCGTCGCCGCCGCCCGAGGGCCTTCGCCCGGGCCTTGCCACCCTGCGACTGCGGGGACGCCGTCTTCATTCAGCAAGCATAGCAAGCACGGGGCGGGCGCGTCGAGAGGAGGCTCGGCACGGGGTTTGCCGATTTGGCCGGTCGCCTCCAGGATGTAGACCATGATCGTTCTCGTGACCGGCGCCACCTCCGGGTTCGGCGCCTCGATTGCGCGCCGCTTTGCCCGCGAAGGCCACCGCATCATCGCCACCGGCCGCCGCACCGAACGGCTGGCCGCCCTCGCGGAGGAGCTCGGCGACGCGGTCGCGCTGAC
>CAYTTF010000559.1:0-2347 GCA_964440665.1 uncultured Myxococcales bacterium
GCTCTGCATCGTGGCCGGCTTCGCGCTGCTGGTCTGGCGTGGCCTGCGCGCTGCCGTTCGCGCGCGCGACGTCTTCGGCACCTACCTGGCCTTCGGAATCACCACCATGTTCGGCCTGCAGGCGCTGGTCAACATCGGCGTGGTCCTCGGATCGCTGCCGACCAAGGGCCTGCCGCTGCCGTTCATCAGCTACGGCGGCACCTCGCTGGTGATGAGCCTGTTTTCGGCCGGCGTCCTGGCCAACATCTCGGCGCGCAACCCCGAGCCGCACGAGGGCCTCTTGCCGGCGGCCCGGCACGCGCTCAAGGGGGCGAACCGCCGGCTCGACGTCGGTCCGCGCCTGGTCGTCGAGGTGGGGCGGCGGCGATCGCCGAGCGCATGAGCGCGCCGCCGCTGCGGCTGCTGATCGCGGGTGGCGGGACGGGCGGCCATCTCTATCCGGGCATCGCCGTGGCCGAAGAGGTGACCGCGGTGCCGGGCGGCCTGGCGGTCTTCGTGGGGACCGCGCGCGGGCTCGAGACCAAGCTGGTTCCGCAGGCGGGCTTCCCGCTGGAGCTGGTCAAGGTGAGCGGCCTCAAGCGGATGGGTTTGCGGGGTCTCGTGAGCGGGCTCGCGCGCCTGCCGCGCGCGCTGCTCGAATCGCGTCGCATCCTCCGCCGCCATCGGCCCGACGTGGTGCTCGGCGTCGGCGGCTACGCGTCGGGGCCGCTGGTGTTGATGGCCGCGCTCTTGGGATATCCGACCGCGGTGCAAGAACAGAACAGCTTTCCGGGTTTCACCAATCGTCTGCTCGGCCATTTCGCGCGGCGGGTGTTCGTGGCGTTCGAAGAGGCAGGCGGCTTCTTCGCGCGGCGCAAGGTCCGGCTCACCGGCAACCCGGTGCGGCGCCGTTTCCTCGATCGCGCCCTGACCGCGACCGGCAGCGGGAAAAGCATCCTGGTGCTGGGCGGCAGCCAGGGCTCGCACGCGGTCAACGAGCTGGCGACCGGATTGGTGCGCGTCCTCGACGCCCGCGGCCGGCTGCCGCTGGTGGTGCACCAGACCGGCCCCGACGAATACGATCGCATGCAGCTCCACTACGCGGCGCTCGGGTACGAAGGACGGGTCGACGTCCGCGCCTTCATCGACGACATGCCCGGCGTCCTCGCCGACGCGGCGCTGGTGGTGGCGCGCGCGGGGGCGCTCACGCTGGCGGAGCTGGCGATCATGCAGCGACCGGCGATCCTGATTCCGCTGCCCACAGCCGCCGACGACCACCAGACGCGAAACGCGATGGCTTTCGAGCGGGCGGGGGCCGCCGTGATCCTCCACCAGAGCGATGCCTCGGCCACGCGGCTCGGCGATCTCGTCGATCAGATACTGGGCGATCCCGCCCGCAGGGGCCGCATGGCCGCCGCCATGGGCGCCCTCGCGCGCGCCGAGGCGACCCGCGCGGTCGTCGCGGAGCTCGAGTCGATTGCGCGCCGCCGCAAGGGGCGGAACCGGTAACTACGGCGACGACCGGTAGGTCGCGGTCAGCAGCGGCACCACGGACCCTGCCGAATTGAGCGCGCGGACGAGCGCGACGTCGAAACCCCAGTGCACCAGGTGGAAACGCACGCCACCTCCCAGAGCGGCGCCGTTGAACTCTGCCAGCCCACTGCCGCTGAGCGGCACCAACGTGGCGAGCTCGGCCAGCAGCGACACGGTCCGGCCCACCCGCCAGATGCCGCCCACGCCATTAGCCATGATGGGCGCGCCGACCAGCGTCAGGTTGCTCGACAGCGAGAAGCTAGAGTCGCAGCGGCGATCGAGGCAGAGCTGTCCAACGCCGCCCACCCGACCGACGAACTGGGCGCCGATGTCCTTGCCGACGCCGCCGCTGACCGATCCGATCGCCGCCACCCGGACCAGGCCGCTGCGGACCAGGACGGTCTTCAGGCTGAAATCCAGGACGGTGAACGATTCGGTCGCGATCGGCAGCGCCGTGACGCTGACCTGCGTGTCGTCCGTGAACGCATAGCCCGCCTGCAGGAGAACGACGTCGTAGCTCGTGAGGTAGAAGGTCCCCTTCGGGTGGGTGTAAGCGGTCGGAAGAAGTACCACCCGATCGGCTTGAGGGTCCTCCGCGGGAGCACGCCCTGGTGGCGACGTCGCCCCCGAAACCGCCACCAGCCCGGGCGGTGATTCGGGCGCGGGCGATTCGAAACGCGGGGCGGGCGCGGGGGGCGGCGGCGGGATCGACGGAAGCGGAGACGGCGGCAACGGATCGACCGGTGCCACGGGCGGCGGAGAAGGCGACAGAGGCGGCGGCAAGGTCGCCGCGGCCGGCGGCGGCACGGTCGCCGCGGGCGGCGGCGGCAAGGTC
>CAYTTF010000560.1:0-2347 GCA_964440665.1 uncultured Myxococcales bacterium
CAGGTGATAGCGAAGCTGCGTCTTGCCGACCTGCACGACCAGCGCCGGCGGATCGGCGGCCGCGTCCCGGTAAGCCCGATAGTCGGAGCTCCCCGGCGGCGTCTTCAGCTCCCAGGGTTTCTCCGCCGTTCCCAATCCTTTGACCTGACTCACGACGCGCTCCCGACGGTGGTTGTGGCAACCGAACCGTAAGAATCCACCGGCGACAGCTCGGTGGCAACCGGCAGCTCGACGCAACGATCTTTGAGGTCCTTCTGAAAAGCCTTGAAGGCGGGCAGAACCAGCAGCGGGTTGGCGTCCGGGCTCTCGACGGTCGCGATGTGAACGAACGACACGCGGTCGGGCAGTCGGTAGGTGGCGTAACGGAGGCCTGCGGGTTTCGTCGCGCGAAGCTCGTCGAACACCGCGTGCACCAGAGCTTCGTTCGCGTCGGCCTGTGTCTCCGAGGTCTTGTATCTGACCATGATCGTTTTCATGTGGTCCTCGACCCGACCACGACCGGGCCCACCAAAAGGATGCGCGGCCCCTCCTTATCTTTCCGAGACATCATCTTCCGAGACATCCGTTCAGTCCTGGCGTCATCTTCATGTCGTTTGGACCGGAAAATGGCCGGCAACGGGGCAAAGCCGTCGGCAAATGCCTTGGCAAATACCTTGGATGCTTGGCGCGTTTCCAACTTTAACGGAACATCAACGGAGACGACACACGGCGCTGACCATTCACCTCTTATAGTCTCCTCGGAAGAGGAGACAGCAACGTGATCCAGCCGTCCAGAAGAACCCTGCGCAGCAACGAGCTGGCCATTCCAGCTAGAGCTTCGGAGACTCCCACCGAGCGGATCTCGGAATCGGATCGCATTCAGTTCGCGCTGCTGGCGGCGGCGACGCCAGCTCCGGCGGCCCGCTGGACGCCAAGGACCGCCCGGGGCGCGGTGATCGGTCTGGTCTCGACGACCTTGATTTTCGGGATCCTGCTCACGACGTCGCTCAAGCGCCCGTGGCGGTTTCGGGGAACGTGGTTGTTGTCGTCGCACTTCATGGAAAAGGTGCCAGCGCCGTCACCCTCCCCGTCGCCGCCTCCGCTGCCGTTGGTGGAGCCGATCATGGTGGCCGCCGCGCCAATCCCGTTCGATGCCCAGCCGCTCCATCACGGGGTCTCGAAATCGACGCGCGACGGGCGGGTTCGCGGCACCCACGCAATCCAGGATCTGCGACGCGCCGCAACCGCCGGGTCGGAGCTGCCGGATTCGGCTCCCTCCGCTGCGACAGCGTCGCCGGCTCCGGCGGCGAAGTGGGTCGATCCGTTCGCCCAGTAGCTCGCGCCGACCGATTCTACAACTCGGGTAGCAAACGGCGAGCCCGGCCGGTCGTCAGTACGCGATCTCGTGCCCGTCTTTGAAGAGCTTGCCTGTCGTCTCGAAGGATTCGAGCACGAGGGCCAGGGCGCCGCGGGCGGAGTCTTCGGGGACGCCGGGCGCGCGCGGGCCGCCGAGGTCGGTCTTCACCCAGCCGGGATCGAGGCCGTTGACGGCGATGTGGCCGACGAGGTGCTGGGCCTGCAGCCGCACCAACCCGTTGAGCGCCCATTTGCTGAGGCGGTAGCTCGAGATCCCCGGCTCGTCCAGCGCCGCCAGCGTCCCGGCGCCGGAGGTGACGTGCACGATCCGCGGCTCGTGCCCGGCGCGCAGCAGCGGGATCAGCGCGCGCGAGAGGCGAAACGGGGCGAGCAGGTTCACCTCCAGCGTGCGCTCGAGGGTGCCGGGCGGCTCGTCCTCGAAGGTGATCGGACCCTCGGTCATGATCGCGGCGTTGTTGACGAGCACGTCGAGCGCGCCCCAGCGTTCCGCGATCTGCTCGGCCGCGCGCGCGGCCGCGTCGGCGTCGGCGAGATCGAGCGGGAAGGCGTCGAAGTGATCGGGGGTCAGGGCGACCGACGCGAGGGCCGAGCGGGTGGCGTCGAGGCGGGCTTCGTCGCGCGCGACGCCGAAGACGGACGCGCCTTCAGACAGAAAGAGGCGCGCGGTCGCCAGGCCGATGCCGCGCGAGAGGCCGGTGATGAAGATCCGGCGACCGGAAAGCTTGAGGGACATGGCGCGCAGTCTGACAGAAGCGAATGCGCCGTCCAGCGAGACGGCGGCTAGGCGTTCAATCGATACGCGATCGCGCTCCGACCGGTTACCCTACGGGCGTGACGGCCTGCGACTTCGTGATCTTCGATCTCGACGGGACGCTGGTCGACAGCGCGCCCGACATCGCGTGGGCGCTCGGCGCGACGCTGACCGAGGTGGGGATCCCGCCGCCGCCGCTCGACGAGATGAAGGCCATGGTCGGCGACGGCGCGCGGCCGC
>CAYTTF010000561.1:0-2335 GCA_964440665.1 uncultured Myxococcales bacterium
CCGAGAAGGTCGAGGCGATGGTGCAGCTCGGAATGGCCAACAGCCGCATGAAGGATTTCTTCGACGTCTGGTTTCTGGCAAGGAACTTCGAGTTCGACCAGGGCATCCTGCGCGCGGCGATCCGGGCGACTTTCGAGAGACGGCGGACTCCGGTGCCGACCGAGATGCCGCTCGCGTTGACGACGACATTTGCCATGGATGCCGGCAAGGCGACGCAATGGCGGGCGTTCGTCGGTAAGGCGCGGATCGTGGAGGCGCCGCCGAGCCTCGGCGACGTGATCCGCGTGGCGGCAGAATTTCTGGAGCCGGTACTCCTGACTAGCCAAGGAACGGGAGGGTCGGTCGTGGCGTGGCGAATCGACGGCGGTTGGCGGCCCAAGTTGCGGTAAAGCGGAGGTCAGATCTCCGCTCGTCCGGACTAGCCTCGCCCTCCGCTACGGAATCGGCGTTGTCACTGGCTCGGTCCAGTCCTTTTCCGAGTTTCGGACGCCTGCTCCCCAAGGGCGCCCAGTCACCGGAGCGCTTGGCAGCTTCCCAACGGGGCCTAGCGGCCCGGGAGATGGCGAGCGCCACGCAGGCGAGTACCTTCAAGGCACGATCGGCCTCGAACTCGGCGGCTTCGTGCGCCATTTCTTCCAGGCTGTTCCTGTGACGGTGCGAGCGTCCGCCATCGACTTCGTCGGCCGCGTTCTCTCATCGCCTCAGAGTTCAGCCACAGCCGAGATGGCCTCGCGTGCCAAGGACCTATGGGAGCACCGCCTGGCGGAAGGCCGAAACGCACCCGCGAACCACGCCCGTGAGCTTGGCGCGTTCGGATGGTGGGCCAAGGCTCCGGGTCTTGAGCCCGACTGGCGCATCGCTCAGGTCGCGACGGTCCTCGAGCTGGCCGGGTCGATCGACCCCGCCTTCATCGTCGTTGAGTTCCTTGCACGGACCGTCGAAACGCATGCGCTCCAAGCCGTCAGGTGTTTAGCCGCGATTGCCCAATCCCAAGAGGATCACGGCGGGTTCACGATGTGGTCGGGCGAGGCGGAGGCCATCTTGGCGTCGGCTCTCGAATCCGGAGATGCCGCAGCCCAAAAAGAGGCCCGGGAACTGGTGAACGTTATGGTCGCGCGTGGGTATGGTGGGTACGCAATCCTGCTGGAGGACTGATTTCAGACGCAGCCCAAAGAGCGAAGACGTCCGTCAGCAGGTCTTAGCTGGTCCGAAAAACGCCGGGCAGGTCAATCTCAGTGGCCCGGAGGGCTCAATCGTGTGGTCCCTGGGGATAAATCAGACGAAAGCCACTCCAGCCATGTCAGCTCAGCGGCTTCGATGACGTCACGATCTCTGCTCCGCTCGGCGCTGTCGATCGAGTGTAGTCGATCTTTCGCGCACAGATCTTGGTCCCGGGTCGTTCGAAAGGCGACTACATCTGTGTCGGCGCAGACGGGCAGGTCGGAGCCCGTCAAGGAAAACTCGGTGGGTTTACCCGCACGTTCGCCGACCGTGTCGGCCATCGTGACATGTTGAGCCGGCCAATCGGAGCTGTCGGTAGGCAACGCGACCCGGCCGAGCAAAGGCGGCCCGTGTTGATGTGAATTTCAGGAGGGAACCATGGCCGATGCCTCGACATCGGGAAACATGTCACCGGAACTTTTGAAGGTAGTGGAACGAGCGCAACGGGAACCCGAAGGACGGTTTCACTCGCTGGCGCATCTCCTAGATCTGACAGCGCTGGGGCGGGCCTTCCGCCGCATTCGAAAGGATGCGTCGGCGGGGGTGGATGGGGTCACGAAGGATGAGTACGGGCAGAATCTGGAGGGAAACCTACAGGGTCTGCACGAACGGCTGAAAACGAAGCAGTACCGTCATCAGCCGATCCGACGTGTCCACATTCCGAAGGAGAAGGGCAAGACGCGGCCGATTGGGATATCGACGTTCGAAGACCGGGTGGTCCAAGACGCCGTGCGCGAGGTGCCGGAAGCGATATACGAGCAGGATTTTCTGACTTGCTCGTATGGCTTTCGGCCCGGGCGCAGTGCCCACGACGCGATTCGTGCCCTTGACCAGGTGGTGCATCGGGGGGAAGTGAACTGGATCTTGGAGGCAGATATCGTCTCCTACTTCGACAGCTTGGATCGCACCGAGCTGATGAAGATGATCGAACTTCGGGTCGCTGACGGGTCGCTACTGCGGCTCATCGGCAAATGCTTGCACGTGGGCGTGCTCGACGGCGCGGACTACACCGAGCCGGAAATGGGCACAATTCAGGGGTCGGGGCTCTCACCGCTGCTTGGGAGCATCTATCTGCACTACGTGCTCGACCTGTGGTTCGAACGAGAGGTCAAGC
>CAYTTF010000562.1:0-2303 GCA_964440665.1 uncultured Myxococcales bacterium
ATCGTGGATGGCGATGCCGCTTCCATCGCCCCGTCCACCCCAAAGCGGCGCCCCCGCGGTGAAACCGCTTCCGTCGAGGCCGCTCAGCACCTCGCCTTGGTAGCGCAGCCCCGGGCCGATCTCGCCGAAGATCCCCACGCCCAGCTCCCGCCAGGTGGTCGGGATGATGAGCTGGTCGGTGAGCGGTCGGTCGACCGTCAGATATGACGTCGGCTCCGGGACCAGGTTGCCGAGGCCCAGCGGCACGATCATGAGCCCCGCGCGAAGGCCAACGGCGCGTACCGGGGACACCTCGAGGAACGCCTGCTGCATGGCGACGCTGGTCCCGTCGTCGGCCTCCACCGCAGCCACGATCCGGAACCAGTTCGTCGGTCGATGGGTGACCGAGAAGACCACCTGCGGCAGCCGCGCGGTCTTCTTCGATGCCCCGTCGATGAAAAGCTGCGTTTCGCCGCTGAGGCCAACCCAGGTCTGGCGCCGGCTCCGAGGCGCGGCGACCTCGGGCGGCCCGACGATCGCCGGCGCGGCGGGCGAAGCCGCGATGCCGCTGGCGGCGCCGGCGCCGCCTTCCGAAGGGACGGTTGGCCACGGGACTGGACCAGACGCGATCGGCGCGGGCGCGGGTGCCGGTGGCGCCGCGGAAGGCGACGGCGGCGACGCAGGAGGCGATACCGCGGGCGGCGACGGCGACGCCGCGGGCGGAGGCGGCGATGCCGCGGGCGGCGACGGCGACGCCGCGGGCGGAGGCGGCGACGCCGCGGGCGGCCGTGCCTTCTGCGGCTGGGTCGGCGCCATCGCGGGCGGCATCGGCTCGTCGTCCGCGTCCGAGGGTGCCGCCGGCGATGCGGTCGCCGGCGGTGCCGGCCCGGGCGGCGGGTCGGCAAGGTCATCCGCTGGGGCGGCAAGGGCGGCACGACCGGCCAGCCCGAGCAGGATCGCCGCCGAGACCCAAAGGCACAGGCCCGCGCGGACGCCAGGCGCGCCCGCGGCGCTGCCTTTCACCGGCTGACCGGGGTCCGCCGCGGTGTCGTGCCGATACCCGCCGGGGCGGCGGCCAGAGGCACATTCGCAGTCGAAGCCAGCGCCGACATCCCGATCGCCAGCTCCTCGACCAGAACCGCCGCGCGCCGCACACCGACCGCGATCGAGGCCGACGAAATCGTCGCGCCGCTCACGGCGTCGATATCGCGGTCGAGGCGCATCGGATCCTGCGCCGTCCGGCCTTCGAACTGCTTGCGGAAACGCGCGTCGCGGACCTCATCACCGCGCGGCTCCCGGTAGACCATGATCTCCACGCGCTCCACCATACCGCGAGGCGAGAGCCGCGTCGCGAAAGTGATCGGTTGGTGCAGACCCACCTCGTCGTCGATCACGGCGTACCCGTCGACCCGCCCCTTTGTCTGGGCGACGAAAATCGTGTACCGATCGCGCGCCGGCGCATAGCCGAGCCGCTGCGCCAGACGGGCCCGCAGCGGCGGGTCGAGCAGGGTGGTTTTGTAGGTCACCCGCTCGCTCTTGGGGAAGAACGCCGTCAGGATCGCGCGCGTCGAGTAGTAGCTGGTCTCGGACGGGGCGGGGGCCTCGGCGTGCGCCACCCCAGCCAGGCCGCCCAGGGCCAACCACAGCGCGGTGATTTTGATAACGGCTATCAATTTCAGTATTAAGAATGACCGGGAGGCCGCCCCCTGTCAACCCACCCCGGCGCCCGCGAAACCGGCGCGCCGCTCGGGCGCCCGCCCGCCGCGGGACCCTAGCCGATCTTGTGGACGGTGACGCGGTTGCGACCGCCGTGCTTCGACTGGTAGAGCGCCTTGTCGGCCAAGTTGACGAGATCGCTGGCGTCCTTGACGGCGGGGTTCGGCAAACCGGCGACGCCGAGGCTGATCGTGATCGGGATGTGGGTGCCTTCGTAGACGAAACGGTTGAGCTCGACCGCTTTGCGCATCCGTTCTGCGACCACCTGGGCCTGTCCGAGATCCGAGCCGCGGCAGATGACCGCGAACTCTTCGCCGCCGTAGCGGGCGAAGACGTCTTCGGCACGCAGCGCGGCGGTGAGCAACGTCGACATCTCGGAGAGCACGTGGTCGCCCGCCTGGTGGCCGTGCGTGTCGTTCACCTTCTTGAAGTGGTCGATGTCGAAAAGCACCAGGGCCAGCGGGGCGACGTGTCGGATCGAGAAGGTGAACTCGCTCTCCAGCCGGTCGGTGAAGTACTTCTTGTTGAAGGCCTTGGTGAGGCCGTCGCGCAAGGCCGATTCGTACATCTGCTTCTGGAAGATCTCGTCCAGGTTGTCGTGGTAGGTG
>CAYTTF010000563.1:0-2294 GCA_964440665.1 uncultured Myxococcales bacterium
GCGCCTCGACGGTGGCGCGGACGCGATCGTTCTCGGTCAGGACGTGGCGGCGGCAGAGTGGTCGGCCATCATCCCGAATGAACAGCATCGACAACTCGTCCGCATCCTCAGCGATCCTCGGCGCCGGACAGCTGGCAACAATGCGCGAAGCTACCTCCTGAGCGGACTACTGGTGTGCGGCGAGTGCGGCGCACCGATGAGCATCCACGGCAGCAGGACGACGCCGACCTATCGCTGCCCCCAACTGCTCCAAGCGGCGCACGCGCCAACTCGCCGCCGTCAAGGAACGTGTCGCCGGCGAGAGGATCTTGGAGGCGTCCGGGACTGCGGTTCGTCCGCCAGGTCGTGGAATCGGTGAGACGCCGGCCGCGCCCTAGAAGCAGAAGTCGAGGCGGCGGTCTTCCGGGCGGGCCGGAAGCAGGGCCAGGCTACATCCGGCTTGGCACAGGTACCCGGCGAGCGCGGCGAACTCCGCCTGGCTTGTCATCGTCGCCGAGAAGGTCACGACCTCTGCCGCCCCGTCGCCGGGTTCGGGTTCCTGAACGTTGTGGATATGGAGCCGCTCGCAGCTCCCGTTTGGAGAGCGCCCAAGCCGAGCACCCAGCTCTTTGTGGCGGGCCACCTGCGCCTCGCTAACGACCGGCCGTCCCCGCCGCGTGGCGTTCTCCAGGGCGATCTCACGGAGCAGGCGGGCCGTCTCGGGGTCGAACTGCGGCGATCTGTTAATCGCCGCGATGAATCGGTCGAAACGTTCGCCCCCCTTCGAGCCGCCGTAGCTGGTCGCGTACTGGAGCTTCCATTGGGTCCAGCGCGCCTTCCGCCAGGCATCTTCCGACCCCGACGCGGGATGCTCCCATGGCAGCGCTTCGCAGTACTCGAAACCGGCCGCCGCCTCGTGCAAGCGTGTCGCCAGATCGCCGGCTGTCGCGGCCTTCCCCATCGAGCACCAGACGAATGCGCCCATCTTGAAGGGGTCGTCGGACTTCTCGTCCTCAAGTGGCTCCACCTTCTTGCCGTTGCGCGCCGGGACCGGGCGCTTGGCCACGCTCTCGAGCGTCTTCCAGTTGACGTCGGCGAACGCCGGCGCGCCGGCGCACGACACCGGCGAAGCCAGCGTTCGGGCCGGGCAAGCGAACCTGGTGGTTCGCCTGACAACCGACCGCGCCACGAACGCCGCTCCGCCCACCCCGAGCAGCAAGAAGCCGCCGGCTCCCAGCACGATCTGCCAGGTCGGGGAGCGCCGGTACCCAAGCGGCATCTCCAACCCCGCGACGGTGGCGGTCCAGTCGCTGGCCTTTCGGTTGGGGTCCGCCGTGAGCGCACGAAAAACGTAAGCTCGCCGTTCCTTCGCGGGCAACCGTGGATCGAAGCCCGGCGTCCGGCGAATCCGTCTCTCCAGCTCCGCGATCCGGTATCCCTGCTGCCAGAACAGCAACCCAAACAGTCCCAGGCCGCCGAGGACCGGCTCCTTCAGCTTGAGCCCAGCGGCCAGAAACGCCAGCGTCGCGACCGTCTTGAAAGCCAGATCGAGACGTGGTCGTCCAGCGGTGACGAGCGCGTGCAGGATGCGCCCGCCGTCTAGGGGATGGAGGGGCAAGAGATTGGTCGCGTTGATCGCGAGCAACATCACCGCTACGGATCGCGCGATCTCGGTCTTGCCGAACGGCGAGAGCAACACCGCCACCCCCAGCGCGATCCCCGGCACCGGGCCCGCGAGCAGCATGACGATCTCCTGCCAGCGCTTGTCGAACGGGCGCTTGGTCATGGTAGCCGCGCCCAGGAACGGAATGAATGAGATGCGGGCGTCGTCGTGCCCGAAGGCCCGCATCGCGATCCAGTGACCGAGCTCGTGAATTAACAGTACCGGCATGACCAGCGCCAGCCATTTCCACGAGGTGAAGAACAACATCGACGCGCCGAAGGCGACCGCCGAGGCCAGAAACACCACCCCCTTGGTGGTCGACACGGTCAGACTCTGCGCCAGCTTGCGCTCCTGGTACTCGCGCTCTTGCGTCTCCATCGAGATCCCGTCGGCGGCCGGTACGATGTCGGCTTCGAGATCAGCGAAGGGAACCCGCACCACCCGGGAGATCGACATGCGCGCCCAGGTGAGATCGCGCGCGTCGAGTGGAAGCCGCCAGAAACCGCGGTCGTGGTGTAGCAGGAGCTGGGCGCGTCCGCGGGCGCTCACCCCCACCCGGACGCGATTGATCTCCGACGGCGTGAGGCGCTGCGCGACGCGATCCCCCTCAAGGAGGTCGACGGCCTCCGCGCCCACCACCAGACTTCGGCTT
>CAYTTF010000564.1:0-2291 GCA_964440665.1 uncultured Myxococcales bacterium
CGGCGCGCAGCTGCTCCGAGAGCGAATGGATGTCGATGTACTTGAGCAGGTCGCGAATTGATTCAGCGCCCATGCCGGCGGAGAAGGCATCCTCGCCGAACTCCTCGACCGCCTTCATGTAGCGCTCCTCGGTGAGGAGCTCTCCGCGCTGCAGGCCCGTCTCCTTCGGGTCGACGACCACGTAGGACTCGCAGTAGAGGATCTTCTCCAGATCCTTGAGGGAGATGTCGAGCAGGTTGCCGATGCGCGAGGGCAGCGACTTCAAGAACCAGATGTGCGCGACCGGGGTCGCCAGGTTGATGTGCCCCAGGCGCTCACGGCGCACCTTGGACTGGATCACCTCGACGCCGCACTTTTCGCACACGATCCCGCGATGCTTCATGCGCTTGTACTTGCCGCAGTTGCACTCGTAGTCTTTGACTGGGCCAAAGATCTTGGCGCAGAACAGGCCGTCGCGCTCGGGTTTGAAGGTGCGGTAGTTGATGGTCTCCGGCTTCTTCACCTCGCCGTGCGACCACTCCCGGATCTTCTCGGGCGACGCCAAGGAAATACGAATCGCCGAGAACGACAGTGGATCTTTGGGCTTCTCGAAGAAGTTGAAAATGTCTTTCATCTTGCCCCTGTGTTTTTCCGGACCGTTTTGTAGTTAGACCTTCGAATTTTCATTATTCGCCGCCCAGCTCGCTGGCGGTCGCCGCCGGCGAGTTGGCCGCGGCCGCAGCCGCCGCGCTCGCCTTGGCCGCGACCTCGCGTGCCATCAGCTCCAGCGTCGACTCCTGCTTGCGCGGCGCGTTCGGATCCTCGATGAGCTCGACGTTCAGGCAGAGCGACTGGAGCTCCTTGAGGAGCACGTTGAACGACTCCGGCAAACCGGACTCGAGCACGTGCTCGCCCTTGACGATCGCCTCGTACATGCGCGTTCGACCAATGACGTCGTCGGACTTGACCGTCAGGAACTCCTGCAGCCCGTAAGCCGCGCCGTAGGCCTCCATGGCCCAGACCTCCATCTCCCCCAGGCGCTGCCCGCCGAACTGCGCCTTGCCACCCAGCGGCTGCTGCGTGACCAGCGAGTAGGGTCCGATCGATCGGGCGTGGATCTTGTCGTCGACCAGATGGTGGAGCTTGAGCATGTACATGACCCCGACGGTGACGTCGTGGTCGAAGGCGTCGCCGCTCTTGCCGTCGAACAGCGTCGCCTGTCCGTTGGTCGCCAGGTTGGCGGCCGTGAGCAGGCTCTTGATGTCGACCTCCTTGGCGCCGTCGAAGACCGGCGTCGCCAGGTGGACCCCCTCGCGCACCGTCTGCGCGAAGCGGAGCAAGCCCTTGTCGTCGAGGCTGTCGAGCATCTCGACGTGGTGCGGGTCGGTGAAGACTTTCTTGAGCTTGCCCTTGAGGGCGTCGCCCGTCCATTCGCGCTGAACCATCTCGTCGATCTGCTTGCCGAGATAGAGGGCGGCGCCGCCGAGGTGGGTCTCCAGGATCTGCCCGACGTTCATGCGGGACGGAACGCCCAGCGGGTTGAGCACCAGGTCGACCGGCGTGCCGTCGGCGAGGAACGGCATGTCCTCCTCCGGCAGCACCCGCGAAACGACGCCCTTGTTGCCGTGACGGCCGGCCATCTTGTCCCCGACCGACAGCTTGCGCTTGATGGCCACGTAGACCTTGACCATCTTGATGACGCCCGGCGGGAGCTCGTCGCCCTTGGTGAGCTTGGAGATCTTGTCGCGGTAGAGCGCCTCGATGGCGGCCACGTCCTCGCCGAGACGCGCGGCCAGCTGCTCCAGCTTCTCCTCGGTCTTGCCGCCCTCCTCGACCTGCAGCTCCGACCAGTAGCGCGCCGGAATCTCGTCGAGGTTCGCGCTCTCGATCTTCTGCCCCTTGGCGCAGAGGACCTTGCCCTTGTCGTCGACCAGGCGGACCGCCGTGATCTTGCCGACCAGGAGCTTGCGCATCTTGGCGTGGTACGACTCACTGACGATCTTGACCTCGTCGCGCTGGTCAGCAAGAAGCTTCTCCTTCTCCTGATCCTCGATGTCCTTGGCGCGCTCGTCCTTCTCGGTCCCCTTGCGCGAGAATACCTTGGCGCTGATGACGATGCCCTGGACGCCCGGCGGCACCCGCAGCGAGCTGTCGCGCACGTCGCCGGCCTTCTCGCCGAAGATCGCCCTCAGCAGCTTCTCTTCGGGCGACAGCTGGGTCTCGCCCTTGGGCGTGATCTTACCGACCAGGATGTCCTGGGGCTTGACCTCGGCGCCGATGCGCACGATCCCCGACTCGTCGAGATCCTTGAG
>CAYTTF010000565.1:0-2275 GCA_964440665.1 uncultured Myxococcales bacterium
ATCTTCCTGCGCGGCAGGGCACACTGAAGCCTCACCGCCCATCTCGAACGGTTGCACCTCGACGGCCTCCCGCGGCGCGCGTGCATCTTCGCGGCCGACTCGAAGCCGCGTGAAGATGGTTCCTGACCCGCGACTTGTGCCGCGTGCCGTTTCATTCATGATCATGGGGTCGTGTCGCTGAGCCTTCTGAAATCGATCCCTCTGGCCTGTGGTGCGGCTCTGTTGCTCGTCGCCGGCTGCGACGGAATGAGCGGAACGGACGCCGCAATCGCGGCGCTTCGCGCGCAGGTCGCGAACGTGAAGACACTCGAATTTACGACTTGGGGCACGATTCCATCGAACCCGCCTCCATCCGTCAGCGTGACCGTCTCCGACTCCGCTCTGGCGCAGGCTGCCTGCGATGCGACGCTGGCCCTGCCCGTGATGCCCTCTGGCACCTACGATTGTCCCGCGGATTTTGGCGTGACCTACCAACTGACGTTCTTGAACGGCTATGCGAAAGGCCCGTCGGCCGTCATGACCGCCACCATTGATCCGGATGGCTGCCAACAGGTCCAGGTGACCAATGGATCGGCGTCCGCGACTCTCTGGACCGCCACCAGCCCAGACTACTGGAGCTCCCTGGCCACCGACCTCGGAATCGCCGAGTCCGAGATCTTTCCGTATTCCCCGCCCTAAGAGGAGCTCCCGCGCGTCTACCGTGGCGCGCTGATGGGATCTCGAACACCCTCCGCGACTGCCGGGCGGGGCTGCACGCGGACCGGCATGCCGTCCACAGCCACGACCAAACACGTCCCCGTCGTCAGTGCCAAGCGCTCGGCTCTCAGGCGGGCGCGCCGCAAGGCGGCCAGCGCGCCCTCCGCAGTCGAGTCCGCCCGGATCTTCCCGTTCTCCGCGCTCATGACCTCATCCTCTGTCCAGAAGTACCGGCTCGGGGCCCGAGTTGTCGTAGTGAAGCCATTCGTCGACCAGAGGCTTGTACAGAGTCTCGAAGTTCTCTCTCCCGGCGATGAATCGGCGCCGCACCACGTCTTCGGGAACACCATGGCCCCCCTGAAGGACGCGCTCGGCCACGCGCGACAGGGCCATCTCTGGTGACGGAAGCGACAAGAAAACAAGTGTGACGCGATAGCCGGCCGCACGCCAGCGCCGGATGGAGCGGGCGTAGTTACGCCCCGCCAGCGTGGTCTCGAAGGCAAAAGTTTCGCCCCGTTCGGCGTGTTCCCTGATGAGCTGCAGCATGATCCGACCCGAGCGTATGGCAACGCGCGCCGGGTCGAATGGCGACAAGCCGTCCGCTATGAGGTCGGCGTTGACGAAGGTCGGACAGTCAGCCTCTTGTGGCAGAAACTCGCGGGCGAAGGTCGTCTTCCCGGCACCGTTGGGGCCTGCGACGATCACGATCCGTTTCGGTGAAGCGGTCACTCTGTTGCCAGTGTAGCCCGACCTACTGGTGCCGCCCGAGCCGACGACGAACCAACATCACAGATGTGCCGATCTTCTTCGCGAGTAGGTCGAGATCGCCGCCACAGGCCTCCTTCTCGCGGAGAAGGTCGGACAGACGGATATCCGCCGCTCGGCGAAGGTCCGGGTACTTACCCATCGATCGCCACAACGTGGAGCGGGCGACCTTCAGGAGGTGGGCGGCACGGGTGCGATTCCAGCCCGCACTCTCAAGCGCTGCGAGGAGCTGGTCGCTGGTGATGTCGGACCTGGCGCGAACGGCATGCGGCTGGTTCGCCGCCTTTTCTCCTTCACCCGGGCCAGGAAGGCTGCGACTCAGGAAGTCGACAACGACGTCGTGGGCGTCGCCGCGGGGGTTGTCCGTGGCGGCAGAAATGAGATCCTCAGCCAGCCCTTCGAGGTCGCGGACGTTCCCTGATAGGGGTGAGAGCGCGACAGCAGCAATGTCCCGGACCGAAAGCCAGGGCCGGCCTTTCGGATCGAGGTCTTGGAGGCGCTGAAGCTTCCTTTCGTCGGCCATCTCGGTTCGCATAAAATGGACGAGCAAGACGCCGACGTCCTCTTTTCGGTCACGTAGCGCCGGCAACGTGATGCTCGATCGGCTGTTGAAGCGTTTATAGAGAGACGAATCGAAACGCCCAGCAGACTCCGCCGCCAAGCTGCCAAGGAAATCGGCATCAGCATCGACGCGGCGCTGACGGCTTACGAGAAGCACCTCACCGATAAGGGAAACAGGCCCGGCTCTATCTCCTGCACGCTCGCCCGGCTCCGTGGGTTGTTCGAGGACCAGATCCAACACGTCGTGGCGCTC
>CAYTTF010000566.1:0-2266 GCA_964440665.1 uncultured Myxococcales bacterium
CGGTGCGGCCCACGTCGTGGGTGCTCCGCTTGTGGGCTCCATACCTCTCCAGGCTCCTATGGTGGCTGTCCTTGCTTACGCGTACATAACGGTCTCGCCGTGGAGCGTTGCCCTCTTCTTGCTTCCGGCCGTGGCGGCCCAGAGATTGCTTCTTCTTTACCGGCAGCAGCGTGAGACCGCAGAGGCACTCGGATCTGCAAACGCGCGTCTCGCTAAGGCGAACTTGTCATTCGCGACAGCTCTCGTCGCCACACTGGACGCGCGAGACAGGTACACGGCGGGCCACTCGGCGGCGGTTGCGATCTACGCCAGCGACATCGCGAAACGCATGGGCCTCTCGGAGCCAGAGCAGGAACTTGCCCATCTCTGTGGGCTCGTGCACGACGTCGGGAAGATTGGATTGGCCGCGGGACTCCTGGAAAAGCCGGGCGCCCTCTCGTTGGAGGAGAGGCGTCAGATGGAGCAGCACCCGGTCATCGGCGAACGGATTCTCCGTCACGTCGACGACTACGGCGAGATCGCCGCGATCGTGCGCCATCATCACGAACGCGTCGACGGGCTCGGTTATCCGGACCAGCTCGAGCGCGACCGCATTCCGCTGCTCGGACGGATCATCGCCGTCGCCGACGCATACAACGCCATGACATCTGCGCGCCCCTATCGTGATGCCATGCCGAGTCGGGTCGCTCGGCTGCGCCTAGCGCAAGCGGTCGAGGCTCAGTTCGACACGTCCGTTGTCGCTGCGTTCGAGGCCATTCTCGCCGGCGCGTCTGACGACTACCGAGCCGGTCGAGGTGCCGACTTCGTTCTTCACTCCTTCGCGGGGGCAGAGGTCACCGAACCTCTTGAGGAGACGGCGAGCTTGCGGCTTGCGGACGTCGCTGTCGCGACTATCGGCTAGAGACGCGCTTCGCCCAGCGAGGTGCGCGCGAGTTCGGCGCGGGAGTGGACGCCCAGCTTTTCGTAGATGTGGCGCACGTGGACCTTCGCGGTGGATTCACTGATGAAGAGGGTGCGAGCGATTTCCTTGTTGCTTCGGCCTTGAGCCATCAGCTCATAGACCTCACGCTCTCGGTGTGACAACGGTTCGTGACGTCGTAATACTCTGGGCATCTCGAGACCCGCTCGGCGACCAAGATCGATATCCGAGGATGAGCTGAGAGTTTGCGTGAGAGCTCGCGCACACTCGTCACTAGTGGAACCGGCTCGAACGAGGTCGGGGCACACCCGTGCCGCTGTCACGATCGCATCCAGGTGTCCCTCTTGGTGCGCTCGCATTAATACCTCGACGCAACGCGCGTTGGCGCCTCGATCGCCGTTGAGCAGCAGCAGAATCGCTCGGCCGGCATCACAGAGGAACGTCGTACCGATCCAACCTGGAGTTTGCCGAGCTGCTGTCAGCGCGTCATCGGCTGCTTGCGCCCGGTTGGCCGCAGCGAACACGAGTCCCCGATGCGCCAGGAACTCGCGTGTGAATGTAGGCGAGATTGAGTCTGGTGGCTCACGTTGCAATAGAAGGGATGCGCCTTCCAGATCGCCCGACGCGATTCTCAGTCTGATTTCCTGGAGCCGAGTGTTTGCCACGACGTGCGCCGATGCACTGCCGACCCGACCTTGGAGTTCGTTCAAACAACGTTGCGCTGCCGAGAGTTTCCGGAGCCCGATGAGGGCGCTGGTTCGAACAACAAGTGCATGATCCACCGCGAAGTCGAGCCCGGTTGACCGTGCTTCGGCGAGCATCTCGTCCGTAAGAGAGAGGCTGCGGTCGTATTGCGCGAGTAGAACCATTACATTCGCGAACAGATTGAGCAGGCCCGTTGTTACGAATGGATCGCGGACTTGAGGCAAGAGAGCGTGCGCAAGCTCGCACTTCTCGGCTGCCGTTCGCGCGTCACCTCCGGTGCTGTTCATCAGTACCAGCCCATGTGCGTTGAGAATCCGAACCGCGTGATCAGGGCGACTATCGCGGAGGCTGCCAAGGCGATCGAGGATGGCGTTCGCCTCATCCCCTGAATGTTCGGCGGTGCTCGAGAAGGCGATCCACAGCGCAGCGTTGTGCAGTTCGATCGTTGTCGTTGATGAGAGTGCGAGTTCGGTGTACTTATTGACGCCTTCGACGTCGTCACAGAAGTGAGCGGCTCGGGCGGCGACGACGTACGCACGGCCAGCCGCGTCGCCCCGTCCGAGCAAAGCGCCTGCTTGCGCGCCGAACATCTGAGCTCGCGCGTCGTCGCGGTCTCGCAGTGCAATCTCGGCCTCCGCCAAG
>CAYTTF010000567.1:0-2259 GCA_964440665.1 uncultured Myxococcales bacterium
CGCCCACTACGGAGCCGGCGCCGATGACCGCCTGGTCGAGGACGGTCGCCTGGATGCCGATCAGGCAAGCGTCTTCGACGCGGCAGGCGTGCAGCATGGCGCGGTGGCCTACCACCACGTCGGCCCCGATCTCACAGGGGCCGCCGTCGGCCACGTGGACGACCGTCCCGTCCTGGATGTTGCTGCGAGCGCCGACGGTGACCGGCGCGATGTCGCCGCGCAGAACCGCGCCGTACCAGACGGACACATCGTCGGCGAGGCGCACCTCGCCGACCAGGGCGGCGCCGGCCGAGATCATCGCGCGCGCGCCGACGGTCGGCAGCTTGGCCAGATATCGATCGAAGATCGCGCGCGGGAACAGAGCCCGGAGCTCGGCCAGCCGCGCGTCGAGCTCGTCGGCGTCCGGCAGCCGCCCGTCGACGACGGTGACCGAGGTCGCGACCGTCGCCATCTCCCCTCGCCCGCGCTTCCCTTGGCCCTACGCGCTGACGAGCCGGAGCTGCCGCAGGCGCGCCGGCTGCTGGACGTTGATCGGCTGGTTGTTGGAGAAGCAGGCGTCGCAGAAACCGTTCTTGGCCTCTTCGTTTGCGCCCTTGACCGAAGCAAACAAGCCCTCGAGCGAAAGGTACCCCAGCGAATCGGCGCCGACGTACTTCCGAATCTCCTCCGCCGTGTGGTCGAACGCGATCAGCTCCTCGCGCGTCGGCGTGTCGATCCCGTAGCGGCAAGGGCCCACCGTGGGCGGCGAGCTGATCCGCATGTGCACCTCGCGCGCGCCGGCGCTCCGGATCATGCCGACGATCTTGCGCGAGGTGGTGCCGCGCACGATCGAATCGTCGACCACCACCACCCGCTTGCCCGCCAGCACCTCGCGCACCGGCGAGAGCTTCAGCTTGACGCCGAAGTGGCGGATCTGCTGCGACGGCTCGATGAAGGTGCGGCCCATATAGTGCGAGCGCATCAGCCCCTGGTCGTAGGGGATCCCGCTCTCGCGCGCGTAGCCGATGGCCGCCGCGACGCCCGAATCCGGAACCGGTACCACCACGTCGGCGGGCACCGGGTGCTCGACCGCCAGGCGACGCCCCATCCGCTCGCGCGCGCGGTAGACCGAACGGCCGTCGATGGTCGAATCGGGGCGCGCGAAGTAGACCCACTCGAAGACGCAGCGGTGCGCCGGCTGCGCCGCGAACGGCCGGAAGCTGTTCGCGCCCGTCTTGTCGACGATCACCATCTCGCCCGGCTCTACATCGCGTACGAACTCGGCCTCCAGAAGCTCGAAGGCGCAGGTCTCCGAGGAAGCGATCCAGGTGTCCTTGGCCTTGCCCAGCGCCAGCGGGCGGAACCCCATCGGATCGCGCACCGCGATCAGCATCCCCTCGGAGAGGAAGATCAGCGAGTAGGCGCCACGCACCTGGCGGAGCGCGTCCGCCACCCGGTCCGGCAACGTCAGCTCACGCGAACGGGCGATCAAGTGAACGATGACCTCGGTGTCGGAGCTGCTCGCGAAGATCGCCCCCTCCGCCTCGAGCCGCTCGCGCAGCTCGATCGCGTTGACCAAGTTGCCGTTGTGGCCGACCGCCACCGAGCCACCCGCGTAGTTGACCGCTATCGGCTGCGCGTTCTGGATGGTCGACTCGCCCGCCGTCGAGTAGCGGACGTGGCCCACGGCGGAGGTTCCCGGCAGATGCTTGAGCCGATCGGCCGTGAAGATGTCGTTGACGTGCCCCATCTCCCGTACCGCGTAGAGGCGCTCGCCATCGGTGGAGACGATGCCGGCGGACTCCTGGCCGCGGTGCTGCAAGGCGTAGAGGCCGAGGTAGGCCAGGTTCGCCGCTTCCGGGTGTCCAAAGACGCCGATCACCCCGCACAAGGTGCAAGGACGCTAGCACATCGCCGGGAATATGCAGGCGCCGTCCTCGATTTTACGCCTCACCAGATTCATGCATAATACGCCCCGCGAAACGCCGCCCACGGTTCCCGCGCCTCCATGCCCCCCATGATCGAAGTTAAGGGTCTGACCAAGTACTACGGTGAGCACGCCGCGATCCACGATCTGAACTTCGCGATCGACCAGGGCGAGGTGATCGGATTCCTGGGCCTCAACGGCGCGGGGAAGACCACCACGCTCAAGGTTCTCGGGTGTGTGCTCTTGCCGACCGCCGGTCAGGTGACGGTCGACGGCATCGACATCGCGCGCGATCCGCACGAGATCCGGCGGCGGATCGGCTTTCTGCCAGACACGCCGCCGCTCTACAGCGA
>CAYTTF010000568.1:0-2254 GCA_964440665.1 uncultured Myxococcales bacterium
CGCACTCTTGAGCGACTTTCCAAACCGCGATCACCTTCTCTGCCACGAGAACTTCTCGTTCTTCCTGAGTTTGGTTTGCCAAGGTTGGCGTGATGAGACCAATACTCAAACTGATCCTGTCCTGTTTGCCGAAAGCGGCCAGAAAACGAACAAGTTCAGGTAAACGATCGGCGTTGGTCAGGTCGAGCGACATGCGAATATCGATTGACGGTATGTAATCCGTCGAGAGGAGCATCTCGACGTTCTTCATGATGTTTCTGAACGTCGGGCGTTCGTTCGTGCCGTGCCTTCGCGCGTCATGAACGTCTTCCGGACCATCAATCGTAATCTGGACGCGACGCCATTCGTAAGCAGCGAGCTTCTGAGCCACCGCTTCGTCAAGAAGTTCGCCATTGCTTGTTAACTCACACCAGAAGTCGATCCCACGTGCTTTTGCAAGCGAATGGAACGCTTCGAGGCCAGCATAGACGACTTCCTTTTTAAGGAGAGGCTCACCTCCAAACAAAACAAGTCGAAACTCATCAATTTCCGGGTGGTCGTCTAAATACAACTCAACCCACCTTCTTGTGGTTTCGACCATTTCGAGCTTCATACCTTTGCCACGATCGCCTCCGTTTTCAAAACAATAATGGCAACGGAGCTGGCATTGAATCGTCGGTAAGAAGTGCAGGATGAATGTGTGCGCGTGATTGTTCCGACGATCAATGAGATTTTGCCTCCAGACCGAAAACTCATCGTGGTCCAAAGGAACGATAAGGGCGACATCAGGATCAAGAAGCTGTGCAACGCCTACGGGTTCTACAGATTTACCCGCAAACCAATCTTCAAGCGAAGTTTCAGTTTCTGTATCGATGGTGATGACAGCACCAGTGAGAGTGCTCTTCATGATAATCAGTCCGCCTGGTAAGGCAACTCTGACACGGAATGTGCTCCAGCGAAATTTCGTGGACGTATTCATAGGGATATTTCCTTTAAAATTAGAGCGCTCTACAGAATAGAGCGCTCGTTTTTAAGATGGTCTGGGCTAACTAGTAGCCGCAGCCGTCCTTCCCCAGTTTTGCTGTCCCGAAACGGCGCAGTGCCATTCCCCGTTTGACCAGGCAAATTCCTTTCGGAGCGCTGGTCGAGGTGACGTCCCTGCTTAATGTTTCCGCAGGGACGCACCGCTGGATTCCCGCTGAGCGGGATGATGTAGTGTGCATAACTATTATGTTTGTTCACTAACCGTTTATGTCGAGGTGTTCACTCAATGAAAATTCAAAGAGCAAGCACCGTTCGGGTAAAATGGTATATGTATAAAATATACTTGTCAATAGTACAGAATGTTTGCAACAACAGAAAAACCTTAGAGCCACCATTAATACCACTCAATAAAAATCCTAATTCCCAAACTTAAACCCGAACCAAATACCCAAGATGCCGCCGGCGGCGGAAAGTAAAATTGATGAAAAAGAAATGGGACTCGCATTCCAGAGCATCGGAATCACGCTTCCTGCCGACGATCCGACGAACATACCTATCCAAATGAGTGTTTTTCTTTCCATATTTTTAATCAAGTAATTTTAAAAGTTTTTTGGCCTTAGCTTCGGCTGTATCAATATATGAAGCGTAGTCCGAAATCCGAGTTAGACGATTATCGAAAAGAACGTAAATATCGTCTATCTTTGTTCGCTCTAGAAAATATCTATCATGGGACACAAGAATAACCGAGCCCGTATAAGTCGAGAGCGTCTCTTCCATAGCTTCCAAAGCTTCAATATCGAGATGATTAGTTGGTTCATCAAGAATCAACACATTTACCCCAAGCGCCGAAAACAAAGCCAAAAGTAAACGAGCTCGACCACCAGGACTAAGTTCTCCGACAGTCGCATTGGCCTGCATTTCATTAAAACCGAATTCAATCAAAGTTTTATAAGCGCTTGGATTATCCAAATTACCCCTCCCTCTCAAAAGAGAGATTAGCGTCGATGTGCGCGGTAAAGATTCGTGTTCCTGCATCATATTTCCCAGACAAACTCCGGAACCAACCGTCGCAGTGCCAGAGAGAGCTGGTACACTTCCGGTCAATGTTTTAAGAAGCGTAGATTTACCTGACCCGTTGAGACCAAGAATTGCTATTCTTTTTCCGTAAGGTAACACAAACGAAATAGGTCCGGCAGAAAAACCATTTTTGTAACCAAACACTAAATCAGTAACCTTGACTTCTTTTGAACGAGAACTTTTTACCGGGGACAACGGGATAGAGAACGGCTGT
>CAYTTF010000569.1:0-2247 GCA_964440665.1 uncultured Myxococcales bacterium
AGCTTGACTCACTTGGCGGGCAGACGACGCCTCAGAACGTGACGATGCACCTGGCCGCCCTCTACGAGGAGGCCGAGCTCACGGAATCCGCAACTTGTAAGGATTTCTTACAAGTTCGCCAGGAGGGGATCCGCTCCGGACGCGCGCGCGAGAGGGAGCTTGCGGTGGGGTTGATCCGAAGACGTCTGACATGAAGATCCCGCCTAGTGCCAGCCGACTTCGCCACCCGGCAAACCAGAGTACATTTGGCGTCGTGCTCTTCCAGCGTCAACGGGTGCTCCTGCGCTTGGTCACCGCATCGGGCGGCCGAGCTTCCCGGCTTGGCCTTGTGAAGCTCGCGTTCGCGCTGGCGCACGAGAGTGAGACGAAGGGTGGCGACGGGTTTTACGACTTCGTCGCCTCCAAGCTGGGGCCATACTCGTTTTCGCTCGCGCGCGACACAGACACGCTGATGTCCCTCGGTTACCTGTCCACGCCAGACGAGAAGACCTGGGCGACCACGCCCTCGGGAGACACCGCCGGAGACAAGGTTGGGTTACCCGTTGCGCGCGATGCGGACGGGCTGGCGCGGCGGTGGACGTCCAAGCCCGTCTCCGCTCTGGTCGCTCACGTCTACGCGAACCACCCCTGGTTCACCATTAACGCCGCAAACGAACAACGCCGTCGCGCCAAGCGCCCAACCGCCGCCCCCGCCGTCCACACCGTCGGCTACGAAGGCCTCTCCGTCGATGCCTTCCTCGACCTCCTCATGCGGGCTGGTATCTCGCGCCTCGTCGATGTCCGCGCAAACCCGATCGCCCGCAGGTTCGGTTTCCACAAGAGCACGCTCGCGCGCCTTTGCAGCAACGTCGACATCGACTACGTGCACGTGCCCGAGCTCGGAATCCCGACCCGCGAACGAGTAGGTCTGGAAGAGGAGGATCGAGGCGCGCTGTTCACGCGCTACCGCAAGACCACGCTCGTGACCCAGCAGAGCGCGATCGTCCGCATCGCAGCAATGCTCAAGGACCAGCCGTCGGCGCTCCTCTGCCAGGAAGCCGATCCCGGCCGCTGCCACCGCGCCCACCTCGCGCGCGCTCTCCATGCCGCGACCGACCTGCCCGTCGTCAATCTCGGATGGCCGCGCTGACCGCTTTCACAATATTCCCGAACGGTAAAAACACACGTATTCGGTGGTCAATAAGCCCGAGAATTTCCCGTACAGGAAAATTGCTGACGTCGGTCAAATCGGCGCTGCCATACGACTGAAACGTCGCGCCATCGGGATGCGACAGGCCGAGCTGGCCGGGTTGGCCGGCGTCGGTGCGCGCTTCCTCTCGGAGATCGAAAACGGGAAGCCATCGGCTCAGATCGGCCGGGTTCTGCAAGTGCTCCGCCGCTTGGGCCTGGACCTTCGATTCGGCCGCGTTGAACGTCATCGAACGTGTGAAGGCGACGGGGGTGCCCCCCAGGTCGCCCTTAACCTCGCCGCCACATCCACCCTCACCGCCCCGCCCACTTCCCCCGTCTTCCCCGACGTCGTCGCAACCGGCGTTACCCGCTCAAACAACCCCACCACCCCCTCCGGCACAAACCTCGTCCGCGGCGTAAACACATGCCGATCCCCATACCGACTCTGCCCCCGCACGTAAAACCGCAGCGGGTGCACCAGCGCCAGCGCGTTCTTCGCCCGCGTCATCGCGACGTACAATAACCGCCGCTCCTCCTCGATCTCCGCCGGGTGGCCGGTCGCCAGGTCGGAGGGGATGCAGCCGTCGGCGGCGTTGAGCACGAACACCGTGTCCCACTCCTGCCCCTTGGCCGAGTGGATCGTCGACAGCACCAGGTAATCCTCATCCAGGTGCGGCGGGCCCGCCTCGGCGCCGGTCGCCTGCGGCGGGTCGAGGGTGAGGTCGGACAGGAAGCGCTCGCGCGACGGGGAGGCGGCCGCGAGCTGCTCCAGCTGTTCCAGATCCCCCAGGCGCACGCGCGCGTCGTCGTATAGCCGTTCCAGGTGCGGCTGGTACCACCGCCGCACCAGGCCCATTTGAGCGGCCCACGGCCCGGCGTCGCCGCACAGGCGCGCGTAGAGCTCCGCGAAGGCCGGCCAGTCGGCGCGCGACGCGGCCGGCGGATCGAAGCTGGCCAGCGCCGGCGGCAGCGCGAACCGGAACGGCGCGCCGGCCACGTGCCGCAGCAGATTGTCGGCGATGCGCGGGCCCATCCCCGGCAGGAGCTGCGCCACCCGGAACGCCGCCAGGCTGTCGC
>CAYTTF010000570.1:0-2242 GCA_964440665.1 uncultured Myxococcales bacterium
AGGGACCCATCTCCAGGGTCTGCGTCGGCGTCCCCTTCTTTTCGGCGACGGCTTTGACCTTGCCGTCGAAGCTGAGCTCGGCGAGTTGTCGCATCATCGGGCCGACGAGGCGGTAGTTCATCGCGAACGGCGCCAGCGTTTCTTCGTTCAGCCTGGTTGCGCCGAGCGGGAAGTTGACGAATCCGGTGTGGTCGATCCCAAACGGCGCGAAGCCGAGGGCCTGATGGCCGAGCGCCAGGAAGAAGAACCGGGCATAAGCCGGCGCGTTGGCGATCTCGGGGACCAGTAGCGGATTGTCGGGGCGATCGTAGAGGTCCAGGACCTTCTGAACCTTGGCGTAGTCGTCCATGTAGATGTCGGGCGCCAGAATGTCGATCGCGGGCGCCGCCGCCTTCCAGATCGGGAGCACGTTGTCGGTCGGGCCGCCGCTCTCATACGTGCCGGCCGGTCCCGGCGAGATCGGATCGCGGAGCGCGGCGTTCGCGTATAGCGGCAGCGGATACTCTGCCTTTCCCGCCGCCGCGACCTCGCCGACGTAGCGGGCCACAGCCCAGGCATGAAAATATTCGTCCGCATCCTTGCCAAACACCTCTTTCCAGCCCGCCGTCGGGCCGCTCGGCTTCTTGTTCATCGCGGCGAGCACGGGGGCCGGCACCGGACTTTCGAAGGCCTTCAGCGCCGCCGGAGAGTAGTCGCGGATGGCGCCCCAGGTGCCCGCCTCGTTCTCCACCTGCACCATGATGACGGTGTGTTGCGGGTCGGTCTTCTTGAGGTGGCGCATCAGCGCGACGAAGGCGTGCTTGTCGGCGTCGAGCATCTCGCTCGAGAACGGCGAGGCCGAGTCCACCGGGCGCCCGTCGGCGCGGACCATCCTCGCGAGCTTCTTCGGATCCTGCTTCATCCACAGCGGCATGTAGTGGGGACTGCCGTTCTTCCAGGTCGCGAACCACAGCAAGACCAGGCGAACGTCGTGCTTGCGTGATTGGTTGACGAGCGTATCCACCACGGAATAGTCGAACGCTCCGGGTTTGGGCTCGAATTGCTCCCAGTAGACGGGCATCTCGACGGTGTTGGCGTGGATGGCTTTGATCGCCGGCCACACCTGCGGCAGCACGCTCGGCCAGGCGCTCGAATTGTTCACCTGGGCGCCCAGCATCAGATACGGCGCACCGTCGACGAACAGGGCGTGGCGACCGTCCTTGTGAACCAAGCTGGGGAGAGGATGATCGGCGGCCCGGGCGATCGCGGGGGAGGCGAGCAGGCCGACAAGGCCGATGAGACGGGCCAGAGAGCGCCTTCTGAATTTGCGCGTGGCTGCGATCACCATCAACGGGTCGGGTCGGGTCATTCGCGCGAGAGTGTACCCTCGTCGCGGCGCGCGCGTGGAATATGTGGGCGTTGGGCTAGCCACGCCCACCCCGTCGTGGAAATATCGCGGCCCTTCGAGGAGGTCCCGTCCATGCGAATCGTGAAAGTCCTCATGCTGCTCGTCGCTGCCGTCGCACACGCAGGTCCGCGCGGTCCGGGCCATGCAACACCAGCGGGCGCGAAAGCGGAGGTCGAGCGGGTGCCGGACGGCCTTCTCGTTCACGTCGGCGAGGGCTTCCTCAAGCTGGAGATCTGTGCGAGCGACGTGGTGCGCGTGGTGTACGCGAAGGACAAGGCCGTCTCAACAGCATTCTTTGCCCGCAAGAGCCTGGCGGCGGCGCCGAAGCGCTGCGATGGCGCGAAGTGGGATCTGACCCAGGATGCGAAGACGGCGACGCTCGCCACGTCCAAGCTCCGCGTCCGCGTCGATCTCGGCACGGGCCGCCTGGCGTTCCTCGATTCGACGGGCGCCGCTCTACTCGAAGAGAAGGAGGGCGGCCGGACCATCATGCCGGCGATCGTCCAGGGTGAACATACGCAGCACGTGCGACAGGAATGGATCCCGCACGCCGACGAGGCGCTCTACGGCCTCGGCGAGAACCAGCTCGGCCTCCTCAACCTGAAGGGCTACGACCTCGATCTCTGGCAGCACAACGGCACCCTGGTCGTTCCCTTCCTGGTGTCGAGCCGCGGCTGGGGCATCCTGTGGGACAACACCTCGTTCACGCGATTCGGAGATCTGCGCGAGCTCGAGCCGATCCCGGCCGAGCGCCTTTTCGACGCCCACGGCAAGCGCGGCGGCCTAACCGGATGGTATTACGGCGGCGCCGATTTCAAGCACCTGGTAGGTGAGCGCGTCGACCGCGTCATCGAC
>CAYTTF010000571.1:0-2232 GCA_964440665.1 uncultured Myxococcales bacterium
GTTGGTCACCAGGTTGGACAGCGAGTCGGGCTCCAGGATCATCGCGATGCGCTGATCGGGGTGCGCGCGGAACGCGGCGGCGATGACGTCGACATAGCTGTGCTGGTAGCGGGCCTCGCCGGCGGCGTTCGTGTCGAGCTCGCCGGCGGAGGCCTCGGCGTTGCAGTCGCGTCCCGGAAGATCGTAGAGCACGAACACCGAGACGACGGGCTCGCCGCCGGCCTTCTGCTGGGCCAGCGCATCGTCGAGAGTGCGCGGCACGTCCTTGGTATCGGCGATCCAGGAGAGCCAGATCGCCGTCGGGAAGGCCTCCATCTTTTTCAGGAGCGCCGCGTCCTTGGGGTGCGCCGCCTCGAGGCCCTGCACGGCTTTCACGTAGTCGGGATTGGCGTAGATCCGCGCGCCGGCGAAGGGGTTCACGCCGGCCGGCGCGGGCGGCGTGGTCGACGGCTCGACGGGCGAGACGACTTCCGTCCGCGCCGCGCCCGAGGCGCCCGCGCAGCCGGCGAGCGCGCCGGCTAGAAAGATGAAGATGCCGAGAGCCCCCAGTAATTCGAACGATCGTGGACGTCGCATGCCCGTCCTATTAGCAACCGCGGTGCCACCCGCCGTCTGTCGGTCGGCGCCCGCGCAGCGCCCTGATCGGTGAGGACCGGACGTCCGATCGGCGTGCGCGGGTGACCGAACGTCCGCGCGGACGTCCGGCGAAGGCATCAACGACCGCCCTCGCCGTCAGCGTTTGATGGCTTGGGCGGTGGCCGGCGTGGGTGCCGGCGCTTTGGGTTTCGGTACGGCGGCCCGCGCCGCCGTCGCCGCCGTCGCCGCGACCCGGGCCGCCACGGCCGCCGCGTGTGCCAGCTTGGCCGCCCGAATGGCCGCCTGACCGGCCCGCTCTGCCACCTCCGCCGCGTCCTGGGCGGCCTTTTCCAGCTCGCGATCGGTCATGGGCGGACGGGCGCTCGTGTCGGTGGGAGAATTCAGGCGGGAGGCCAGCTCGACGACCTGATCACCCACCTGTCGGCGCCGCTCGGCCGGAACGAGATAGCGACCCTCTCCCAGGTATCTCGACAGCGCCTCGAGCGCCTCGGGGAGATGGCCGAGCAGGGCTTGGCACTGTCCGATGTTGTAGAGGACGGCGAAGTGCGGGCTCACCTCATAGGCCACCATGAACTCACGGAGCGCGCCTTGATAGTCCCGCTGCTGGACCAGCGCGAGCCCCCGCTCGTAGTGCCCGAACGCCGCGTCCCGCGGCTCGTCCGCGCGACCCGAACGCGACGCCCCCAGCAATAGCGACAGAGCCAAGAGAAAGGACAGAACCCGCGTGCGCCGCAACCGTGCCCTCCCCTGATAAGTTACCGCTTGCGCCAAGCAACGACCATGCCCATCCCCAGGCGATCGCGCCCGCGGGATCGCGGGTAAGCTGTCGCGCCCGTGCACGGATCGTGCAGGCGGGTCGCGATCGCATGCACATATCATTCAATGACAAGGGCCGCCCGGGCGCGATCGGTCTGGCGCCGGCGATGGTGGTGGCGTTGCTGGGCGCTGGCGCCGGCGGCTGCGCCACCGCCGCCGATCGGATCGAGGCGTACAAAACCGGCCGCTCGCAGACGCACGCCACCGCCGATCTCAAGCGCGGGATGAACTTCGGCGACGCCATGGACGCGCCCAACGAAGGCGAGTGGGGCTGGACCATCTCCGCCTCCGACTTCAAAGTGGTGCGCGAGGCCGGCTTCGATCACGTGCGCGTTCCGATGCGGATCTCGTCGCACGCCGGGGCGCACCCGCCGTACGCGATCGAGCGGGCGTTCCTGCGGCGCATGGACTGGGCGATCGATCAGGCGCTCTCGAACGATCTGGGCATCATCGTCGACCTGCACCACTACGTGCCGATGATGGCGGCGCCCAAGGCGCACGCCGACCGGCTGGTCGGGCTCTGGCGCCAGATCGCGACCCGTTACCGCGGGATGCCGCGCGCGGTGGTCTACGAGATCCTCAACGAGCCGACCAACAAGCTGACCGCCGAGATCTGGAACCCGATCCTGGCCCGCGCCGTCGCCGCCGTCCGCGAGATCGATCCCGACCGCCTGATCATCGTCGAGGGGGCGCACTGGGCGTCCGCCAAGGATCTGCGCGACACGCTGGCCGTCCCGGCCGGCGATCCCAACCTGATCGCCAGTTTTCACATGTACGCGCCGATGTACTTCACGCACCAGGGGTTCAGCTGGATGGAGC
>CAYTTF010000572.1:0-2231 GCA_964440665.1 uncultured Myxococcales bacterium
TGAGGTCGGCGTATGTATGTCTTCGTGTTCAAGCACGGTGCGCTCTTCCCCGGTTTCGGTCCCGCTGTCGCGCGCATACAACCGGCCTTTGAGCCGATCTATCGCGTCTTCGTCTTTTTTGCGGGCCATTTTCTGATTATAGCACTTAGAGTCCCGTCGCTTCGAGCGATTGGTTAATGGTGCGGAACAGGAGCGAGCGCGAGCGCGCCACCATCTGGGAGAGTTCTGCGGACAAAAAGTCTCCTTCTATAAACGGCGCGAGCTCCGGCGTGTGCGCCAAGTAGCCCAAATGCGCGAGCGTGCGCAAAACAAGTATGCATTCGATGCTTTCCACCTCAGCTGAAGAGGCGGCTTTGGCGAGCGCGGTAAGGCCGTCCAGAAAGTCCGGGTACAGGGCCGGTACCGGCTCTTCGCCCTGCACCAGGCGTAAAAACAGCTTTGCGATGCGTCCCGCGGCCTGGCGGTTTTTAGCGAAAGAAGAAAGCAGTTCGTGGGAAATAGTATCAACCCCTACGAGCTTCCATTCGCGCTTGCCGCGCACAAAAGAAAACCGTCCCCGCTGGAGCGTCTGCAAACCATAGCGCAGTTTTGAAACTTCTGTGCGCGAACTTCTTGCCGACGCGCGCAAGAGGCCGGCCTCCCGGGTTAGGACCGCAAGGACCGTGTTTGCCTCCCCTGCGCCGTATTTCCCCAGCACTACTCCGTCGCTGACCAGCAAGTCATACATATTTGCATTACAAAACAGTAAGAGTGAGATGCCCCAGTCCCGTTTCTTTGCCGATTTTTTCTATATTTTTTTCCGCAACGGCTTTTTCTTCTTCGCTTACGGCGAGCGTGTAGGAAGGCCGGTCCGAGATAGAAAGTTTTTCCTGCTTGCGCCATTCTTGTACCCGGCGCATAAGGTCGCGCACGATGCCTTCTTCTTTCAATGCTTCAGTAAGCGCGGTGTCGAGCAGAACTTCCGGTTCACCTTCAGCTTTTATGGTGAACGTCACTTCTTTCACGTTGATTTCGTCGGCCAAAATATCCAAATATTCCTGCGGCAAACTAGTGCCCGCGTGTCTGACCGTGAGCCGCGCTAGCGGCTGGCGCACTTTGACTCCCGCCTGCTCTCTTTGCATGAGCCCCATGGTCGCAAAATCCCGCACGAGCGTCATGTTGGTTATCACCGCTGTATCAACTGCAATTTCGGCCGGCCAGCTAAGCAAGTGAACGCTTTCCACCTCTGTGCCAATTCCTTGAAAAATACTTTCTGCGGTAAACGGCATGATAGGCGCGCACAGGCGCGCAAGCTTGTGGAGTACGGTGTACTGCGTTGCGAGCGCGTGTTGTTTGTCTTCTGTGCTGTCGCCTTTGACACGGTCGCGGGAGCGCCGCACATACCAGGTGGAGTAGTCGTCGACAAACAAACGCAGGGCGCGGCAGGCGCGCGGCGTGTCAAACGCGTCGAGCGCCGCAGTCATGCCCTGCACGCATTCTCCCAAGCGCGAAAGCACCCAGCGGTCGAGTACGTGCTTGCTCGGGGACGCCGGCTGGCCCTGGTACTCGGACTTGTACAGTTCAAAAAACTTAAAGCAATTCCATAGCATCTGTACGACGCGGTTATGCGCTTCGCGCACATCTTCATCGCGGAAGTTGAGGTCCTCCGCCTGCATCACGACACTGCCCATCAGGTACAAACGCATGGCGTCGACCCCGAACAGGTCGATGAGGTTCAGCGGGTCGGTGTAGTTGCCTTTTGACTTGCTCATCTTGGTCCCGTCGCTTGCCAAAATAGTGCCGGTTGAGACAACCGCCTTAAAAGAACTCCTATTAAACAAAAGCGTTCCTATCGCGTGCATGTAGTAAAACCACGTCCTTGTCTGCGCGATATATTCCGCAATAAAGTCGGCCGGATACTCTTTCGGGAAGAGGCCGAAAAAACGTCCCGGGTTTACGACTGATTTATTTTTAGGATACCCCACCGACGCAAACGGCATGCATCCGGACTCTACCCAGCAGTCGAGCACTTCGGGCGTACGCTCGTAACGCCGGCCTTTAGCATCCTTCAGCATTACTGAGTCAACGTACGGGCGATGCAAATCGAGTTCGAAGTTTGCGGTATGCGGGAACGGCATGAAGTCGAGCCTGCGCCACTGCGCCGTCTTGATATAGTTGTCCGGCTCCTGCAATTTTGCCAAAGTCTCTGAAGAAGTTCCGCGCGCCGCATGTTCCAGGATCCACGCAGGGTC
>CAYTTF010000573.1:0-2220 GCA_964440665.1 uncultured Myxococcales bacterium
CGAGGTGGTCAGGATGACTGTGGGAATCGTCTTCAGGCTCTCGTCCGCCTTGATCAGAGCGAGCACCTGGCGGCCATCCATCTTGGGAAGGTTCAGGTCCAGCAGGATCAGATCCGGCCGAGGGACGTGGGTGTAGGTCCCCTCTCGCTTCAGAAACGCCATCGCGTCCACGCCGTCGGTGGCCACGTGCAAGTGGACGGCTCTGCTCGCGTCGCGGAAGGCCTCTTGCGTGAGCCGGATGTCGCCCGGGCTGTCTTCCACCAGCAGGAGCTGCGGGCGAGTGTCTCTTTTTTCGTTGGCCTTCATGGTGTCCTCCGTTCCGATGCCTTCAGAATTTGCTGCGGCAACTTGACCCTGTTCAGCCAGAAATCGTTGATGCTCCTCACGACGACCTCGAACGCTTCCAGCTCGACCGGCTTGCTGAGGTAGCAGTTGGCCTGGAGCTCGTAGCTCTTGACGATGTCGACCTCGGCGTCGGAGGTGGTCAGGATGACGGTGGGAATCGTCTTCAAGCTGTCGTCCGCCTTGATGCGGGTCAGGACCTCGCGCCCGTCCATCCGGGGGAGGTTCAGATCCAGCAAGATGAGGTCCGGGCGCGGGGCGGAGACGTGGACACCCTCGCGCCGCAGGAAGGCCATGGCCTCCACACCGTCCGAGGCCACGTGCAGGCGGATGGACCCGTTGGCCTCGCGGAAGGCCTCGCGGGTCAGCCGGACGTCGCCGGGGCTGTCTTCGACCAACAGGACTTCTATGGGCATGCCGTCTTCTCCGAATGCATTCATGTGTTCCTCTCTGTGCTTGCCAGGGCAAAACGGAACGTCGAGCCCTGCCCGGGCTGTGACTCGACGGAGATGCCGCCTCCGTGCCGCTCGACGATCTTCTTGCAGATGGCGAGGCCAATGCCGGTCCCCGCGAACTCCTCACGTCGGTGCAGCCGCTGAAACATCCCGAAGATCTTCTCGAAGTACTGCGAGTCGATCCCGAGGCCGTTGTCCTTCACCGAGAACGTCCATTTCTTCCCGCCGTTCTGCGCGGCCGAGACGTGGATCCGGGGGACACCGGGGTTCTGGTACTTGATGGCGTTGCCGACCAGATTCTGAAACAGCTGCACCAGCTGTCGCCCGTCCGCCAGCACCTGGGGCAGCGAATCGTGCGTCACCTGGGCGCCGCTCTCTTCGATGGCGCCGCGCAGATTGACGAGCGCCTGTCGAAACGCCTCCTCGCTGGACGACGCGAGCAGCTCCTGGCCCTTGGTCCCCACGCGCGAATAGGCCAGCAGGTCCTGGATGAGCTTCTGCATGCGGCTGGCGCCGTCGACCGCGAAAGCGATGAACTCGTCGGCGTCGGCGTCCAGCTTGCCCTTGTACCGCCGGGACAGAAGCTGCGTGTAGCTGGCCACCATCCGCAACGGCTCCTGCAGATCGTGCGAAGCGACGTAGGCAAAGTGGCCCAGCTCCTCGTTCGAGCGATTCAGCTCCTCCACCTTATGCAAGAGAGCCGCCTCGGCCGTGATGCGCGCCGTGATGTCGCGGATCGCCGCCGTCACGAGGACGCCGTCCGCGCTCTCGAGCGGGCTCAACATGATCTCGATCGGGAAGGCGCTCCCGTTCTTCCGCCGCCCGGTCAGCTCGATCCCGGTTCCGATCTGCTGCGCCAGCGCCTCTTCGGCCGATCGGAGACCGTCGGCCACCAGCCGTTCCGCGAAGCCGCTCGGGATGAGGTTTTTCACCGGCTGGCCGAGGAGCTCGTCGCGCCGGTAGCCGAATTGTTTTTCGGCCTGCGCGTTCAGCAAGACGATCTCCCCCAGCGGATTCACCACCAGCATCGCGTCCGGGGCCGCCTCCAGCAGGCCCCGGTACCGGCCCTCCATCCGGGCCAGATACTTCTCGGCCGTCTTGCGCGCGGTGATGTCGCGGATGGCCGCCGTCACCAGGATGCCGTCGGCGCTCTCCAGCGGGCTCAGCATCATCTCGATCGGAAAATTGCTCCCATCCTTGCGCCGGCCGATGAGCTCGATCCCGGTACCGATCTGCTGCGCCAGCGCCTCCGCCGCGCTCCGGGTGCCGTCCGCGATCAGCCGCTCCGCGAAGCCCGTCGGAATGAGGTTGGTCACCTTCTGCCCGACCAGCTCGTCGCGGTTGTATCCGAACTTCTTCTCGGCCTGCACGTTCAGCAGGACGATCTCGCCGCCGGGGTTCACCACCACCATCGCGTCCGGGG
>CAYTTF010000574.1:0-2202 GCA_964440665.1 uncultured Myxococcales bacterium
GACGCTGCGTCTGTACCCGATCGAGACGCACATCGCCGAGAAGCTCCACGCGTACCCGCCGGGCTGCTGCTCCGCGTACTCCATGTGCAGCAGCTGCAACGTCACGCCGACGCGTCGGCGCTCGCGGTGGATCCACGCGCAGTCTGGCGTCGGTTTCTCCGTTGGTGCCGTCGATGGGTACAAGCGCGCCTCCAGCTCGCTCGGCGCCAGCCCCTCCACCGACGCCCAGCTCGTCACGCCCCGCCGCCTTCGCCCGCCGCATCGTCTCGCCCACCGCCCCGGCGCTCGCGCCGACGTTCTCCGCCACCTGCCGGTGGCTCCGGCCGAGCTGCCACTTCTGTCTCAGTATTTCCCTGACGTCTCGCATGGATAGTCGCTCCGTGAGTATCGCGTCTCCTTCGAGACGCACCCTCCGGCGGACGATCCAGCGCCGCTATCCTTTTCGCCGCCCGGGCCCGGACGGTGAGGTGATCACGATGACCGATCCAGGTGATCACGATGGACCGATCTGGGCGATCACGATGCTCCCGCGCTATCACGATGGGCCGGCGCACGCAGACGGGCGACCTGCGGCTTAGTCGGCCAGGATCTCACGCCTCAGAACGACGACGTCGGAAAGGCATCGCCCGGCTTGGCGAACAGATACCCTTGCATCAGATCACAACCGCCGCGCGCCAGCTCGTCGCGCTCCGCCGGCGTTTCGATTCCCTCGCTGGTGACGGTGATACCGAGCTCCTTGCACATCGAGATCATCGTCCGCACCAGGGTCTGTTTTCTGGGCTCGCGGTCGAGGTCGCGGACCAACGCCATGTCCAGCTTCACGATATCCGGCTCGAGGAGCGTGAAGCTTGTCAGTCCGGCATATCCCGCTCCGAGATCGTCGATGGCAATGCGAAAGCCGAGCTTGCGCAGCGATGCGACGCGGGAGCGGACGTCGTTCATCCCGTGCAGCGTCGCACGCTCGGTGATCTCCAGGACGATCCGGGGCGCTACCGCGGCCAGCGGCCCATCCGCCACAAACAACTGCGGATCGAGCAGATCGCTCGGATGAAGGTTGAGGAAGAGGATGACGTCTTCGGGAAGCTGCGCGAGTGGTTCGATGGCCCTGGCACGGATCGTTCGACCGAGCTCGTGGACGCGGCCCAGCCGTTCGGCCGCATCCAGCACCGCGCCCGGGTGCGGCAGGCTTGGCTCCCGGCAGCGCAGCAGAGCTTCATACGCGAACACCGACCGCTTCGACCAGGAGACGATGGGCTGATACGCGATGTGGAGGCTGTCCACGGCGCGATCAAAGCTCGCCACCAGTCCCGCCTGGTCGCCCATGAACCGATCGGGGCCCCCGGCTATTTCCAGCGCCTGACGCTTGGCTCTCGCGAGGCGGTGCAGGCGAACGGCGTCGCCCACCGTTTTCACCAGCTCCGCCGTCTCGACGGGTTTCACGAGATATCGAAGGGCGCCGTGTTCCATGGCCTTGATGGCGGTCTCTGCGGAAGGACTTCCCGTGACGAACACGACGGAAACGTCGAGGTCGCGCCGCCGCACCCGCTCCAGGAGGGCGATTCCGTTCATGCCCGGCATGTCGATATCGCTGACAATCACGTCGAAGGACACCTTGTCCAGGACCCGCTCCGCCGCGTGTCCGTCGGCGGCGGTTTCGACCTGGTAGCCGGCCTTGGAAAGAACCCGCGCGTGGACGCGAAGCACGGCCTCCTCATCATCCACGACCAATACCCGCGCCCCGACCTGCGACTCTGCGCTCATTTGCTCCCCCTCTCGGACGGCAGCTGAATTCTGGTCGAGACGTCTTCGCCATCGAGAACCTCTCGGACCTTCCGGGTGAGCAAAGCGGGCATGAGCGGCTTCTGGACGAACGCGACGCTCGTCTCCAGCACGCCATGGCGGACGATGCTGTCGTCCGTATATCCCGACATACAGAGAACCTTCATCTCGGGTCGGGTCGAGGCAGCGCTCGCCGTCGAGGTCACTTGCGCACCCGGGCGCCGTTTTGACGCTGTCGCGCGGCCCGCTGAAGGATCAACCCGTCCATCCCGCCTCCCGAGTCGTGTGGCAATAGGTCCGACTCACTCCGCGATTTCGACGAGAAGCCCGCACCGCCAAACGCGTCGAGAATGAATTGAAGAGCCGCAGGCATCATAGACTCATTGGGGGACCCACGTTTATTTTGTTGAGGGTTGGGCCCGG
>CAYTTF010000575.1:0-2197 GCA_964440665.1 uncultured Myxococcales bacterium
TTAAAACCCGCCGGGATCAGGCGGCCGAGCGCTTCACCGATCTCTGTCGCCGAGTTCCATCGCAGCGCGGGATTGAGCTCGAGCGCCCGTCGAACCGTCCCCCCTACTTCGCGTGGAAGCTCCGGAGTGACGACGCACGGATCTGGAAGCCCAGTGCTCGATGACGTGCCCATGTCTTCAGGTTGCGCGCCTGTAAGCAACCTCCAGAGCACCACCCCGAGCGAGAAGAGATCCGATCTCGCGTCGGCCTTTTTCCCCTCCCAGACCTCGGGAGCGGTGTAGGTCTCGCGACCTATGACCACTCCAGCGCTGGTCAGTGCCGCCTCACCGTCAGCCCGAGCGATGCCGAAGTCGATGAGCTTCACCTCGCCGCTCCAGGACAGCATGACGTTGTCGGGCGTGACGTCGCGATGAACGATTCCTTGGCCATGCGCGTACGCGAGGGCGCGCGCCACCTCGCGGCCTATGTGAAGTGCGACCAGGAGCGGAATTCTGTCAGGCGCGACGCGGCCCAAGAGCTGGGCGAGGTTCGCCCCGTCGACGAACTCCTGCAGCAGGCACAGCTCCCCGTCGATCTCCTCGACGCCGACGGTCTGCGCGATCGCCCCGTGGGCGAGCCGTAGGGCAATGTGCGCTTCGCGCCGGAAGCGCGCCTCGAGTTCGGGCGTGCGCTCCGACTGCTGCATGCGTTTGACGACGCAGACCTTCGCGAGTTCCGGCGGACCCTTGAGCGCCAGGTCAACGCGTCCGAAACCACCGGCTCCCGAGCATCGCAGCAAGACGTACGGCCCGAAGCGCCGGAAGTCCTGCTCGATCACGCCTTCGGTCTGCATCGCTTTACGGCGCGGCGCCGCACCCCGTGGTCAGCGTCGGGCAGGTCGTGACGACACAACTTGAGCTGACGTCGATGCCGCCGGCGTTGCCGCTCGCGTAAACGCCCGTTCCGGTCACCGCCCAGGCGCACGAGAGTCCGATCTGCTTGTTCATCGAGATGGTGTCATCCTCGAGCGTCTTCGTAACCGGGGTGGTCCCTTGAACTCGAATGCCACCCCACCCCGCCCCCATCGAGTCGCCTGGGCCGTTATTGGTAAAGGTGCTGTTGCGTATGTCGAAGCCGGAGCTGTCGATGAGCAGTCCGCCCTTGGAGTTGCTGTCGAACGTCACCGTGTCGAGCTCGATCATCGCGCCCGTGCTCACGCTTAGGCCGACGTCGCCGGAGCCGGAAATTGTTAGGCCCCTCAGATAGACGCTGGTGCCCTGAATGATCAGGTTCGGAACCGGAGCGCCGGGAAGAGAGATCACCTTCGCGGACGCTTGCCCGATGATCGACAGCTGCGCGCCTGAACCCGACGTCTGAATCGCTGTCGACGAACCTCCCACGGCCCCAATGACAAGGATCAATTTCGCGCCGGTGGGAAGGTTCAGGACCGCTGACCCGAGACTGCAAAAGGGAGTGGCGGAGCTGCCGTTTCCGCCGTTCGGGGCGGTGGAGCACGCGCCCACGAACTGGACGTAAGCGGTCTCGACGTCGGTGGCGCACCTTCCGTCCTGGTGGGCCATGCACACGCCGGGACCGACGCCCTTCGCCGCGCACTGCGCATCAGAGGCGCAAGCACCGCAGGTGTTGGTGCTCGTCTCGCAGATCGGCTTTGTCGGGTCGCTCGAGCAATCGCTGTTCACGGTGCACTGGACGCAAGTTCCGTCGACGGCGCACACCGGGTGCGACGAATCGCGGAGACCGCAGGCGCCCGTGGCCACCGCGCCGCAGACTGTGCAGACGCCAGACGAGCAGATCGGCGCGCTGGACGGACAATGCTGGCTGCTCTGGCAGCCACCGCCGCTGTCGAGCGCATCACCGCCGCCGTCGAGACCACCGGCGTCCGCGTTCGACACGCACATGAGCTTGTCGACCCCCGACCCGAGTTGGCAGTGCTGGCCCGACAAGCATTCGGAGTCGCTCTGGCAATACCCTGGTCGGCTGGTAGTGCAAGCCCCCGCCAAGAGTAAGGCGCCGACCACTGCTACCGAGTAAGCGAACCGCATCTTAAAAACTCCCTAAAAGAGCGACCGAACCGGGCCCCCCTACCAGCCTAGTATGACCCACCGAGGCGACGCGGACGACGAGCACCGTCCCGACCACCAGACCGGCGGCGCCCACCACGGTCAGCGGAATTCCGAACCTCTCTGTCCGATAGAC
>CAYTTF010000576.1:0-2182 GCA_964440665.1 uncultured Myxococcales bacterium
TCCTTCATCCCGTAGGTGCGGATGGTGGTCCCCATCGCGCCGTCGATGATGGCGATCCGGGTCTGCAACAGCTTCTCCAGTGGATGCATCACGCCCGTTTCGTCTTGCTGTTCTTGACAGGCTTTGTCTTGCCAGGCCTGTCATTTCTGCCAGCCTCGTCGGTCTTGGCAGGCTTGTCGGCGATCGCCAGGACCACCTGCAGGTGCGGCTTCTTGATCTCCCGGCAGGCGATCTCCGAGCTGACGACCGACAACCCGGCCCGTGACAGCAGCGCGCGAACCGCCCGCGGCGAGAAGCCGGGGTGCCGCTCGCCATAGCGGGCGGTCACCTCCAACTGCCGGTGCTCGTCGAGACACAGGAGGACCAGCCGCCCGTCGGGTCGCAGCACGCGGGCGCACTCGGCCACCGCCCGCGCCGGCCGCTCCGCATAGGTGAGCGTGTGGAACATCAGCACGGCGTCGAACGACGACGCCGCGAACGGCAGGTCGTGGAGATCGGCCACCTGGGTGCGAACGTGGCTGTAACGGTGGAGCCGCTCGCGCGCCGCTTCGATCATGCGCGGGTTGGTGTCGATGCAGGTGAGCGAGCGGCAGAACGGGGCCAGCGAGCTGGCAGCCGCCCCGTCACCCGATCCGGCGTCGAGCACGTCCCCCAGCTTGAGCAAGCCGGAGAGGCCGACCGCCAACGAATGCCAGGTGCGCCCCGGCGAGTAGTCCCGCTCGATCTCGCTCACCGCCGACTCTGGCAGCCCCCCGCGTCTCTCGGCGTCGAGCTCGGCCAGCCGCTTCTGGTCACCCTCCAGCGTGGGATCCGAGGCGCTTGCCGCCTCGTCCAGGATCACCCGCGCCGAGCTGGGGAGACTGTCGCTGGCCAGCGCGTAGAAGGACTGCGCCCCCTGGCGGCGATCTCGGACGAACCCCGCCTCGCGCAGCCGCCCCAGGTGCGTGGAGACCCGCGACTGCGCCACGCCGGTCACCCGCACGAGGTCGGTCACGCACAGCTCGCGCCCGCGCAGCAGTGCGCAGAGGCGGATCCGGTTCTCGTCCCCCAGCAGGTTCAGCGTATCGACGTGTTGCGCGAGGTTCATATCCCTGTATCTCGATGTAGAGATATTAGTCGACCGGGGCGCGCCCTGTCAAGGCGCCCCCCAAAGGTACCCAGCGACGGACCCACCTCAGCGGCGCCGAGGGTGGCGGACCGAAGCTTCGACCTTCAATTGCTGCTTCTGGTAGCCGGCCCAGCGCTCGGCCGAAAGATCCCCGCCCGCGAGCGCGGCGTGGATCGCGCAGCCCGGCTCGCTCGCGTGCCCGCAGTCGCTGAACCGGCAGCCGGCGGCGACGGCGATGACGTCCTCGAAGCCGACCAGGCTCTCCGCCTCCCACAGGTCGAGCTCGCGCATCCCCGGCGTGTCGATCAGCAGCGCCCCGCTCTCCATCAACACCAGCTCGCGGTGGGTGGTGGTGTGGCGGCCACGCGCGTCGCTCTCGCGGACCTCGCCCGTCCGCAGCGCCGCGCGCCCAACCAGAGCGTTGACCAGCGTCGACTTTCCCACGCCCGACATGCCGACCAGGCCCAGGGTTTTTCCGGGCGGCAGCCATGGTCCGAGGCCCTCGAGCCCCGATGCGCGCGTCGCGCTGGTGAGCACCACCGGCACGCCCGGAAAGTGACGGCCGAGCTCCGCGGTGGTGGCCGCCGGATCGGCGCTCAGATCGCTCTTGTTCACGATCAACACCGCCTGCGCGCGGCTCTGCTCGACGGCGGTCAGGTAGCGCTGCAAGCGCGGCTCATTGATGAGGCGGACATTGCGCGCGCCCTTCCCTTCTCCGAAGGCGCTCACGATCCCCACCACGTCGACGTTGGCGGCGATCACCTGCGCGACGCCTCGGCCGCCGGACGCCTGGCGCATCAAGCAGGTGCGGCGTGGGAGGAGCTGCTCGACGAGCAGCGTGTCGCCGGCCTCGGAATAGCTCCCCGCCACCCAGTCCCCGACCTGCGGACGATCGATCGCCTCTTGCCAACGGTCGCCCCGATTGCCGCCGGCCAGGACTGCCTTGCAGGTGCCTCGGCTCGACCAGGCGATGTAGCTCTCGCCATGGGCGATCGCGATCCGCGCCGGCGCGAGCGTCCCCCCCAGCGCCGCCAGCCGCGACTGGAAATGCGCGTCGTATCCGATCGCCTCGAG
>CAYTTF010000577.1:0-2151 GCA_964440665.1 uncultured Myxococcales bacterium
ACGATGCCTTTGGCGTGCGCGGCGCCGAGCGCGCCGGCGGCCTGGAAGGTGAATTCCACCGCGTCTCCCACCCGGATCCGGCCGCTGCGCCGGATGCGCGCGGCGAGGCTTTCCCCTTCCAGGAACTCCATGACGATGTACGGCGCGCCCGAGCTCAGCGTTCCGAAGTCCAACACCTCGACGATGCCCGGATGGCGGATGGCGTTGGCGGCGCGCGCCTCGTTGAAGAAGCGCGTGACGATCTCCGCGCTCTCGGCCATCTGCCCGTGAAGGACCTTGACCGCCGCCTTCCGGCCGATGCCGGGGTGCTCGGCGAGGTAAACGATCCCCATGCCGCCCTCGCCGAGGAGCTTGGTGATTCGGTAGTTTCCGATCGCCTGCCCGATCATTCGCGTGCCACGGCCTTCCTACCGGAATATCCCACGCTCGGACATCGTGCTCACCATATCACCGGAAAGCTGGTCACGACCGGCTCCCGTTTGCGGGGCCAGGCGCGGGCCCTGGCGCTCGAAATCGCAGCCGAGGCTCGCGCGGAGCGGGGCTACGCGAGCGACATCATCGCGCGCGGTTTTCGCGCCCACCGGCAGCTGATCCGGCGTTAGCGGGAAACTTTCGAAGTGTCCTGAGGCCGCGTCCGCCGGCCTCGCCGCGCGAAGGCGACCGCCAGGCCGAGGACGCAGAGGATCGCCGGCAGTGGCAACGGCAATGGCCCGTCAACGGCGAGGGCGCAGGAACAGCCACTCCCTCCGCTCTTGCCAGACCCACCCACGGCGGCCGTGCCCGGTGCGCCACCGCCGCTCGTGCCCGTTTTGCCGGCGCTACCGGCGCTCGAGCCGCCGCTGCCATTGCCTGCGCCGCCCGTTTGCGCGCCCGCACCGGTTTGCCCCCCGCTGCCGATTTGCCCGCCACCGCCCGATTGGCCACTGCCACCAGCTACCGCGCCGCCGCTCGCGCCGCCACCACCCCCGCTGCCGCCCGAGCTCGCGGGAACATCTGGCGCTCCACTGTCGACCATCCCGGTGGATCCGTCGGTGGCGGCGGCGCTCGGGCTGATCGTGAGGAGCGATACACCGAACCGCGGAAGGTCGAAGGTGACGCTCACGGAGCCGCCGCTGACCGCGAGCGACTGCGGAGGATTCAGGGGTACCGGATCCATTCCCTGCTGTAACGCGAGGATCTGCGCGGCCGAAGGCGCGGCCGGGCTTCCTTGCGAGGTCCACACGGTGTACGCGTCGCCGTGGGTGTCGTCGGACCGCAAGTGGGCGACCGTCACGGACGAGCCGAAATCGGCCGGGACCTTGACGGTGAGCGAGACCGGCGTCGCCGGGACCGTCACCAGATCGTCGTGATAGTTCCAGACCAGAACCTGGATGCTGTGTCCGTTCAAGGTGGCCATCGCGTCGACGTCGGCGTTGCCGCGGACGCCGTTCGCCAGGATCGCCGCCAGCGTCGCGGCCCCGCTGCTGACGACGGGCAGCCGCGTGCCGGCCAGGCTTCCGAGCAGCTTGAAGGCGCCGAGCACGGGCAGGTGGATGCCCCGGGTCGCGAGCGCCCGATAGCCGGCGAAGTAGGGCGTGCCCGGGAACGTGAACGCCCAGGTCGTGAGCCCGCCGACCTTGACGCCCATGCTCGCCTCGAGCTCGAGGGTGCGCTTCATGGTGGCGATCTCGTAGGCGCCGTAGGCGGGCGAGTTTCGGTACGCGTCCGCTGGGGTCATGCTGATGGGGCAGGCGGCGCAGCCGTCGGGATCGGCCTCGGTGATGTAGATGGGCGTCTGTTTGTATGCCGGCACCGAAGCCACGGCGGTGAACCCGGTGCGGTGCAAGCGAAGCTGGTTTCCCAGGTTCATCTCGACGTGTCCGCCCGTGATGCTGCTGCCACCCTTGGCGTGGAAGCTGATCAGATCGAGGCGCGTCCCCACCTTGCCGGTGACGGCGTTGACGCCCGTCGCGCAATGCTGCAGGAGCTGCGGCAGGAACGAGCTGCCCGCCGACGCCACGGCCGGTCCGCCGATCTGCGCCGTCGGCATCACGCCGTGCAGCGCGGCCTCCGTGTAGTCGTAAAGCTTGGCGTACTCCGCGAACGTCCCGTGCCAGTAGTCGTTGTCGGGCTCGTTCCACAGCTCCCACAGCCACGACGCCGCGACGTTCG
>CAYTTF010000578.1:0-2150 GCA_964440665.1 uncultured Myxococcales bacterium
AGGTGGTCCAGCCGTCCTGGATGAAATTCTCGATGTAGGCGTAGTCGCCGTAGTTGAGGCCGCGGTTTCCACGCAGGTGGGTCATCAGCACGCCATTGAAGGTGCGGTGCTCGCCCAGGTAAGAGCGCGCGACGGTGAGCGGATAAAAGTCCGCGTCCTTGCGGGTCAGGTCGAGGCTGTGGCCGATCGAGATGGCGTTGGCGCGCGCGTCTTTCTGCACGACCAGCAGCTGGTTCTCCCTATAGGCCGGCGGCGCCGGCAGCTTGGGGAGCGGCGGCGCCTTGGCCGGCAGGGCGGCGAAGCGTTTTGCGAACGCCTCGGCGAACCCGTCGGGTATGCCGCCGGCGACGCCGACGGTCAGCCGATCGCGCGCGTAGTGCGTCGCGTAGAACTTCTGGACGTCGTCGAGCGTGATCGCGCCGAGGCCGGCGACGGTCCCTTGCGTCGGCGTGCCGTAGGGGTGGCCCCGGTAGAGCACCGTCGCCATCGCCTGCTTGCCCAGCTCCTCGTCGGCGTTCCCGCGCAGGGTCTTGGTGATGAAGTCGAGCGCGTCGTCTTTGTTGCGCGAGAAGTCCTCGGCCGCGAAGCGCGGGGTCAAGATCTGGTCGGCCAACAGATCGGCGAACCGCGCCAGGTTGTCGCGGTGGACCGTCCCCTCGAAGACCACCGACTCCTTGTCGCTATAGACGCGCAGCTCGCCCGCCAGCGGATAGAGCGCGTCGAGGAGCTCGGCATAGCTGCGGGGCTTGCTGCCGCCGTGCCCGATCATCTCGGCGGTCAGTGCGGCGAGGCCTTCCTTTCCCTTGGGATCGTCGACGGCGCCGACCTGGAAGAAGAGCCGGATCGCGCACAGCGGGCTCCCCGGCGACGGGAGGATCACCGTACGAATGCCGGCCACCTTGGTTGGCGGTTTGGCGGGCGCCGCCACCGCCCGAGAGGACGTCGCGGCCGCGGCCAGGAGAACGGATGAAAGGAGCATGATCGACCTCATTTGCCGGCCTTGAGCGTCACGACCGTCCGGTTGGTCGGTTGAAAGTAAGCGGCGGCGACGCGCTTGACGTCGGCGCTCGTGACTTTGTCGTAGAGCGCGAAGTAGCTGTTGATCGAGGCCAGGTCGCCGGTCAACGCCAGGAACGACGACGCCGTGTAGGCGGTCTTGTCCGCCGTCGAGAGCTGGCCCGCGAAGGCGTATTTGACGTGCGAGAGCACCTCGCGCAGCGTCTTGTCGTCGATGCCGTCCTTGGCGACTTTCGCCATCTCGTCGTGGATGGCGCGCTCGACGTAGGCCAGGTCGGCCGGCTTCTTGATGCGCGCCAGCACGGTGAACAGATTCGGATCGACGTGCGCGTCGTTGGAGCCGGAGATCGCCTCCACCTTCTGCTCGGTGATGACCAGCTTCTTGTAAAGCGGCGCGCGCTCTGCGAACAGCAGCTCCGCCAGCACGTCCAGCGTCGGCAGGTCCACATTCGTCGTGGAGAACGCGGGCGTGTGGTACCCCTCGACCAGCATCGGCAGCGTCGCGCCCGGCCAGCCGAGCTCGGCGCGCTGCTCCTTCTTCTGCGGCGGCTCGACGGGGATGGCCGGGTGCTTGTCGCCGGCTTTCCACGCGCCGCAGTTGGTTTCCACCAGGTTGAAGACCGTGTCCGGATCGGCGTCGCCGACCACCAAGATGACGATGTTGTCCGGCCGGTAGTATCGGTCGAAGAACTGCCGCGAGTAGGCCATCTCGTTGGGCATATTTTCGATGTCCTTGAGGAAGCCCATCGTCGTGTGCTTGTAGGTGTGCGTGGTGAACGCGTGGTCGTAGAGCACCTCGGTCATCTTCTCGAGCGGATTGGAGGCGTTCTTGTTGTATTCGCCCAGGACGGCGCGGGCTTCCTTCTGAAAATCGGCCTCCCGATAGTGCAGGTGCTGAAAACGATCGCTCTCGATCTCGACGATCTTGGGGAGCGCCGCTTTGCCGGCCAGGATGTGATAGACGGTCAGGTCGTCGGAGGTGAAGGCGTTGGAGTCGGCGCCCATCTCCTTGATCGCGGCGTTGTAGGCGTCGAGGGAATACTTCTCGGTACCGTGGAACATCATGTGCTCGAAGAAGTGGGCGAAGCCCGACTTGCCGGGCTCGACCTCGTTGCGGCTGCCGGTGCGCACGA
>CAYTTF010000579.1:0-2131 GCA_964440665.1 uncultured Myxococcales bacterium
TGTTGCCTTCAACGCCCAGAAGGTCTGCCCGAAATGCGAGCTGGCGTGGTTTCCGAGGTTGAACAGCCAGTGGCACCCCGACGCCGCTCAGTCGGTCGAGCGGGACTGCCCTGAAGCTGAGCACCTCCACGTCCAGTGCCCGGGCTGTTCGTTCTCGTCCTACTTCGTCCCCGCCGACGGATCCGCGACGACCGACGTCGACGTGCGGAACGGATGGCTCTCATGAGCGTCTTCGGTATCGCGATCGTCATCGGGATCGCCCTCTGGCTGATCGAACGCAAGGAGATCGCCGCAACTCGCCAGCCAGCGCCCTGCCACATCTGCTATGTCGAGCGCGAAATCAACATGGTCCGGTTCTCCCATGGCTACTGGGTCCACGCTGACACCGGCCAGCGCCTGCACGTGACCAAGTGGGACATCGACATCGCCGCGATGACCCACGGCGTCCCGATGGGCCACTACGCCACGCCTCGGACGGCTCGAGACGAACGGCTCGCCGAATGAGTCTCATTGGTTTCGCGTTCGTCGTCGGCATCATCATCGCGTTCGCCGAGCGCAAGGCAATCGCCGCTACCCGCCTGCCGGCACCGTGTCATGCCTGCTGGTCCGCTGGCGAGATCCGGATGACCCACTGGAACGGCTCGCGCTGGGTCCACGACGACACCGGCGGCGATGCCTTCACCCAGATCGACATCGATGCCGAGAGTCTCGGCATCAGGGTCACTCCTCACGCCGCCATCCCACGCACCGTCGAGGACGAGCGCAGAACGCCCAACCTGCCGATCCTCGATCCGATGCCCCTCGCGCCCAAGAAGAGGCCTCCAATCTCGCACCCAGCTCTACCCCGGCGCTTCGAGGAGACGATCAACTCGCAGGTCGAGACGACACCTGGAGCTCCTCGGCAGTGGCGCTGACACTCGGGACAGCACCTATGAGGCCCCGCGCGATAGGTCCGATAACTGGAACGTATCGGACGTATCGAGGAGCCGAGCGTGGCTTCTGACGTTGTCGCTGTAGACCCCTCCGGAGTCAGCGACCAGACACGCGGCTTTCTTCGCGACTCTCGCGCCCCCGCAACCGTCCGAGCCTACCGGAGTGACCTGCGGGACTTCGAGGATTGGTGCTTCTCTCGATTGCGGCTTGCGCTCCCTGCTGCCCCCGAGGCGGTCGCCGACTATGTGGCGGACCTAGCCCAGGCAGGCAGGTCCCCCGCCACGATTACCCGTCGGCTTTCGGCGATCAGCCAGGCTCACGCGATGGCTGGGCTCGAGAGCCCAACCCAGACACAGCTCGTCCGCATGACCGCAGCGGGCATCCGGCGACGATTGGGCACGGCCCCCCGTCAGGCGAAGGCCATCCTGGTTGCGGAACTCGTATCGATGGTCGAGGCGCTGCCGGAGGACGTGCGCGGCCGGCGGGACCGAGCGCTCCTGCTGATCGGCTTCGCAGGCGGCTTGCGCCGGTCCGAGCTCGTTGGTCTGGACGTTGCCGATGTCTCCGAGGAGCCTGAGGGACTGCGGGTGAGGATTCGGCGCTCGAAGACCGACCAAGAGGCCGCTGGACGCGAGATTGGGATTGTTCGTGGGCGGCATGCGTTGACGGACCCGGTGACTGCGCTGACCGAGTGGCTGACGGTATCGATGATCGACGACGGTCCGATCTTTCGGGAGGTCGACCGAGCTGGCCGGGTTGGGGCTGGACGCCTCAGTGACCGCGCGGTAGCACGGATCATCAAGCGGTCGGCTCAACGCGTGGGCATGGACCCTACTAGCGTGAGCGGTCACTCGCTTCGCAGCGGCCTAGCCACATCCGCCGCGTTCGGCGGAGCGCCGGAGCGGTCGATCATGAGAACAACCGGCCACACATCGGAAGCAATGGTTCGCAGGTACATCCGGGCCGGGTCGGTCTTCTCTGAGAGTGCGAGCCGCTATCTACGGGACTTGTAGATGGGGCGAGCGAGGTCCGCGCACTCCTCTTGACCACCTCCAACTACCTCTACCGGAGTGGATCTCTTTCGCTCGGTGCGTCGGTAGCCGAAGTCACAGCAAGGTAAGCGCGAACAAGGTTGCGGAATAGCGGGCCGTGATTTCCGACCCGGAGATGGACCAGCTCGTGCACCACCACCTGCTCC
>CAYTTF010000580.1:0-2130 GCA_964440665.1 uncultured Myxococcales bacterium
CGACGCTGCTCTCCGGCATGCTCTAGGTCGTCGCCTGGGCCTGTTGGCCGCGGCGAAACGCGCGCAGCAACCAGCGCTCGGGCGCGTAGCAGCCGACCAGCAGCGTGCTCATGAGCAGCGCGAACCAGATCACGGGCCCGAACATGAGCCCGATCATCGCGTGCATCGAGAGCGCGACGACCACCGCCGGACGGCGCGTCCACGGGAGCGCGAACCAGAGCGGCGCGGCCACCTCGAAGGTCAGCGACAGATACTGCAGCGCCTGCCAAGCCCAACCGGGGACGGAGCGGACCAAGAACCAAGAGATCGCGGTCTGGTAGTTGTCGTGTAGGTGGCTCCACAAGACGTCGCCCGACAGCCAGTCGCCGCGCAGCTTGGCGATCCCCGCGCCCGAGTACATCGCGGCCAGGAAGATCTGGAAATAGCGGATCACGCCTCCCGGGACGTGCGTCGGCAGCGGCACCTCCGGGTGCCGTCGGTGCCGGCGCCAGGCATCCAGACCGTAGCGCGCGCCGCAGGGACTGAGACAGAGCGCCAGGGCAATCATCGGGCCCAGCTTGCTGACGGTGAAAGCTTCCAGCCGATCGGCGAGCGCCAGATACGCGAGCAGGATCGCGAAGGCGCCGGCGGCGAGCCGGGTGAAGAGCCCCGCCGATAGGCATAGCCCCGTCAGGGTGGTGAGCACGGCGATCATCCACGCGACCTTGGGCGACACGGGCGGCAGATAGAGCGGCTGCCGCCAGTCGTGGCCGCCCAGATACGGAACGCGAAATCCGATCGGGCTCAGCCAGTGGTCGGCGTGGATGAGACGGGTCGACAGGAACGCCAGCAGCACCAGCGGCGCCACGATCCGGATGAGCTCGAGCCTTTCGATCGGCTGCGGCGCCTCCAGCCAGCTCCGGACGCGATCGAGCGGCGTCACCGACCGCGGCGGGCGCCTCATGGGCTGTCCGCCTGCAGGTCGGCGCACCGCTGCTCGCGCTCGCCCTTGTCGGTTACGTACCAGTAATGGCGCTCGACGGCTGCCGGATAGTCCGCCAGCGGCAGCCGCTGGTAGCGCGCCTCGGGCGTGCCGGGCGGCGGGATCGGGATGCGCAGGCTCAGCAACATCACGCCGCCGATGCGCGCCTCGGGATGCGCGCGGTTCTGCTCGCGCGCGATGAACCGATCCAGCGCCGCGAGCACCTTGCGCTGGTGCAGGTGGAAGAACATCGCGCGATAGAAACGGCTCTCTTTGTCATCGGCGCGGATGGGAAAATACGGACGCACGTCGAGCTCTTCGAAGTGCCCGGCGTCGCAGAACCAGGCCTGGGCCCGCCATTCGATCACGTCGCGCGCGGCATGCGGAAACAGCGCGGCCTCTTGCACGAAGAAGCGCACCGGCAGCGGCAAGACCTTGTCCGCCGCGCCGTTGCCGGCGGCGTCCAGCCAGACCGCCAGCACGTAAAACCCGGCCAGCACGGCCGCGACCAGGCGCAGGCGTCGCGGCACCCACGGCTCCGCCATCACCGGTCCTCCGGGCTTCGCGGTTCCGGGCTTCGCGGTTCCGGGCTTTTCGGCCGCCATCGGGGGGATCTAACAAGACTTGGTGCGCGGCGTCCAAGGCCAAGCTCGGGCGCGTCGTGCGCGATGCCACTATCCCGCGACCAAGGTCGCGGGTCATTCATCTGGAGATCGGAGGATTCGAGTCATGAAACGAATATTGACGGCTGTGCTTGGTCTGGCTCTGGTTGCCGCCCCGGCGGCCGCATTCGCACGTGGCGGCGGTGGCTTCCACGGCGGCGGCGGGTTCCACGGCGGTGGCGGGTTCCACAGCGGTGGCGGTTTCCACGCCGCCCCGGCAGCGGGCTTCCGTGCCGCCCCGGGCTTTCGCGCCGGGCCTGGGTTCCGCGCGGCGCCGGGGTTCCGCGGGGGATTGGGGTTCCACGGTGTGACGGGCGTCGGTGTCGGCGCTCGACCGCTGGCCCGCGCCTGGGTCCCGGGGTACTGGGGCTTCCGCGGCGGCGCGCGCGTCTGGATCGGCGGCGCCTGGGCCTATCCGCCCTACGCGGGAGCGGCCTGGATGGCGCCGCACTGGGTCTGGAACGGCTACACCTGGGTCTGGCAGGGCGGCTATTGGGCGCCGCCGGT
>CAYTTF010000581.1:0-2108 GCA_964440665.1 uncultured Myxococcales bacterium
CCAGGCCGAAGCTCTCCGACTCTTTCTCGATCTCCTCCGCGATGATGTCGTTGCACAGGCCGATGCACTCGTCGCAGATGTAAACCGTCGGACCCGCGATCAGCTTCTTGACCTCCTTCTGGCTCTTCCCGCAGAAGGAGCAAGAGAGGTTCCCGTGATCGTCGCGCTTGCGCTCGGTCGGCACCAATAAAAATGTAGCACACGCACCCGCCCTGGGGCGAGCCGCGCTTCAAGAGCAGACACGATCGCGTCGGGGGAGCGCGAGCTTTGCTCGCGCGAGCCCATCGCGGGGGGCCAGGGACCCTTTGAGGGTCCCTACTTGATATTCGGCTTCTGGATGAGCACTTCGTCGATGAGGCCATACTCCTTGCCCTCGATGGCGCTCATGAAATAGTCGCGCTCGGTGTCCGACTTGATCCGCTCCATGGGCTGGCCGGTGTGCTTGACCAGCAGCTCGTTGAGCTTGTCGCGGGTCCGCAGGATCTCCTTGGCGTGGATGTCGATGTCGGTCGCCTGCCCCGAGAACCCGCCCAGCGGCTGGTGAATCAGGATCCGGGCGTGCGGCAGCGAGAACCGCTTGCCCTTGGCGCCGGCCGCCAGCAGGAACGCGCCCATCGAGGCCGCCTGCCCCATGCAAAACGTCGCCACGTCCGGCCGCACGTATTGCATGGTGTCGTAGATCGCCATCCCCGCCGTCACCATCCCGCCCGGCGAGTTGATGTAGAGCATGATGTCCTTGTCGGGATCTTCGCTCTCCAGAAATAGCAGCTGGGCGATGATGATGTTGGCGACCTGATCGTCGACCGCCGTGCCGAGGAAGATGATCCGGTCCTTGAGCAGGCGGGAGAAGATGTCCCACCCGCGCTCCCCCCGGTGGGTCTGCTCGATGACCGTCGGAATGATGAAGTTCCGGATCGCGGGGGGCGGGGCATCGCGCTCGCTCATGGCGTGGGGTCCTTTCGCTTCTTCTTGGCGGAGGCGGTCGTCTTGGCGGCCTGGGTTGCGCCCTGGGCCTCGCGGCGCGCCTCTTCGGGTGTGACGATCAATGACGACGGAGATTCGATCAACGGATCCTCGTCGGTGATCTTAGCCTGCGAGATCAGCATATCAAGCGTCTTCTGCTCCCGGATCTGCGCCTCGAGCTGGTGGATCCGGTGGTCCTTCTCCAGCTCGGCGCGGAGCTGCTTGGGGTTCTCGTTGCGCGCGGCCGCCAGCTCGGCGATCCGCTTCTGTAGGTCGGCGTCCCCGGCGGTGATCCCTTCGCGCTCGGCGATGGCCTGCAAGAGGATCGCCCCCCGCGCCTCTTCCTCGGCCTCGACCTGCATCTCGCCGTGCATCTTCTGGTCGTCGACCCCTTCGACGTCGACGCCCATCATCATGAGCTGGTTCTTGGCGCGTTTGACGATCGCCTGCGCGTAGCGATCGATGAGCGCGGGCGCGACCGGGAATACGTTGCGCTTGATGATCTCCTTGACCAGCGCCTGGGAGACCTCCCGCTTGATCTGTTGCTGGTCGGCCTCGATCAGCTTCTCGCGAACCTTGGCGCGCAGGCCGTCCAGCGTCTCGGCTTCCCCCGTGTCCTTGGCCAGCTCGTCGTCGAGGGCGGGAACCTGCTTCTGCCGTGCTTCTTTTATGGTGACGTGCAGATGCACGTGGCGCCCGGCCAGCTCGGGCGGTGGCCCCTCGGCCGGTAACGTGTAGTCGACCTCGATGTGGTCGCCGCCGATCGGCTTGCCCCGCAGGCGTCCCGCCAGGCCCGGCAGCGGTCCGCTGGTGTCGTCCTCGAGATCGACCAGGACCTCCCGCCGCTTGATCTTGTGCTCGCCAACCCGCCCCGACAGCTCGACCTGCAGGAGATCGGTCTCGGCGGTTTCCTTGCGCCCTTCGATCGCCTTGAACTGGGTGAGTCGGCGCCGATAGCCCTCCAGCGCCCCGGCCACCTGCTCGTCCGTCACCTTGGGCGGCCGGCGCGACACCGCGATCCCCGAGTAGTCTTGCGGCGTGACCTGCGAGCGGACCTCGACCCGGGCGGAGAACTTGAACGGCGCGCCGGTCTTGATCTCGATCTCGGCCACGGCGGGCGGCGCCACCGGCTGGATCTGGTTCTC
>CAYTTF010000582.1:0-2108 GCA_964440665.1 uncultured Myxococcales bacterium
CGAAGTCGCCGAATCCGTCGATCGATAGACAGGCCGCATCCTCGAAGGGAGAAATGAAGAACGCGCTCGCGACGTGCGACTTGTGGTGTTCCACGTTGTGAATCTTGGCCCGCAGCGCGCGCTTCTCCACGCCCAGCGCTCCGGCCACGGCGTCCTCGATGCCACGGACCTTGGCCACGTTGGCGAGGCGATCCTTGACCAGCTTGGTGAAGGACGGACGCTTCTGGATGGCGAACAGGATCTTCTTGTGAAGGTTCGCCTTGGGATCGCGCGAAATCGCGATGTGGTCGATCTCCCCCGGGGCGACGCCGGAATTTGCGAGCACCGCGCGAGCCGCCAGCGTGGGGAACCCGGCGCAGTGCTTGCGGCGATTGAGACGCTCTTCTTCGATGGCCGCCACCAGCGCCCCGTCCTTGACCAGCGCCGCCGACGCGTCGCCGTGAAAAGCGTTTATGCCGAGGATGTTCATCAAGCCCGAATCATAAGGTCGTCGCTGCTCAGGGGATCTGCGTCCTTCGAAGCGCACAAATGTAGCACGGGGCGATGCTAAACTCCGCGCGATGGCGACGACCCTGGTGACCGGAGTTACAGGCCAGCTCGGCTACTACGTGGCCGAGCACCTGAGCGCCCGCGGAGACACGGTATGGGGTCTCGTCAGGCAGTCGACGGTGGGCCGGAGCACGACCACGGGGTCGTTGCCCTATCACCCGATCACGGGCGATTTGCTCGATGAATATTCGCTGCTCTCGATCCTGGACAAGATCCAACCGGATCGCATCTTCAACTTCGGCGCCCAGAGCTTCATCCCCGCCTCCTGGAGCCAGCCGATCCTGACCGCGCAGTACACCGGACTCGGGGTGGTCAGGCTCCTGGAGGCGGTTCACCGGGCCGCCCCCCGCTGTCGCGTCCTCCAGGCCGGGTCGAGCGAGCTCTTCGCCGAAGCCGACCGATCGCCACAGGACGAATCGGTGCCGATCCGCCCGCTCAATCCTTACGGAATCGCCAAGGCCTACGCCTTCCACACCGTGCGCGCCTATCGCCGTCACTACGACCAGTTCGCCACGAACGTCATCTTCTTCACCAACGAGTCTCTGCGCCGCACATCCGAATTCGTGTTTCGAAAGGTGACCCGAAGTGTGGCCGAGATCGTCGCGCGAAAGCGCACCGAGATCTCGCTGGGCAACCTCGACACCGTTCGAGACTGGGGATACGCCCCGGAATACGCGGCGCTGTCCGTGGCCATCCTCGATCTCGACGCACCGGACGACTTCATCGTCGCGACCGGCGAAGGCCACACCGTCGGGGATCTCGTCTCGCACGCCTTCGGCCTGGTGGGCCTCGACTGGGGCAAATACGTCCGGCTCGACAAGAGCCTGGTGCGGCCCAGCGAGCAGCTGCCCATCGTGGGAAACAGCGCGAAGCTGGCCCGGGCGCTCGGCGTCGCGCCCCGGGTTAAGTTCGACGCGATCCTACGAATTCTGCTGGCGTACGATCTGAAGTCCCTGGGTTGCGAGGCGCCCTTCGAGAGCCCGGACCCGTCCGTCGTGGTGCAGTCATCTGGCTCGCGAAGCAAATGAACGGACGGTTGGGGGCGCTGCGCGTCGCGCTCCTGCACAACTATCGCGACGAGCAGCAGCCGAGCATGCGTCTCTATGCCGAGCGTTTGGGCCAGGCGCTGATCCGGCACGGTGTTTCCGTCGCGCGTATCCGCCCACCAGAGGTCGTGCCCGATGCCTGGCGCCAGCGCTCGCCGGGTTTCGCCAAGCTCGACATGTACCTGGGTCGCTTCATGGTGTACCCGCGTCTGGTGCGCGATCTTTCCGCCGATGTCGTGCACGTGATCGACCATGGCGAGGGTCATCTGGTCAACAAACTAGACGCCCGGCGAAGCGTGGTCACCTGCCATGATGTCATCCTGCTCGCCCTCGCACTGGGTCGGATAGGAGGCGCTCGAATTCCTCGGATCGCGCTTCAGCTCTTTCGGCTTTCCCTCGAATTCGTCAGGCGCGCTGCGACGGTGGTCGCCGTCTCAAAGCAGACCAAACTGGATCTGGTGAACTTCCTGGACATCGATCCGGAGAAGGTCATGGTGATCTACGCGGGGCTAG
>CAYTTF010000583.1:0-2100 GCA_964440665.1 uncultured Myxococcales bacterium
CCAACCGGCCCTGGGCTCGGGGCTGATGTTGATTGTGCAAGACGGCCGGCTTTGGCAGCATGTGACCCAGATGAAGACGTTGGTGGCGGCCGTCCTCGCGGTCCTCGGGTGCGTGGAGCCGCAGCGACCGCAACCGTATTACCCGGGACAGCAACAGCAAGGCCAGTACGCGCCGCCGCAACCAGAGCAATACCCCCCGCAGCAGCCGCAAGCGGGCTATCCCCCGCCGCAACCAGAGCAATACCCCCCGCAGCAGCCTCCCGGCCCTGCAGCGGCGCGACGCTTCTCGTTCAATGGACGTGCCGCGACCGCCGGCGACCTGCAGATCCTCGCGCAGATCGAGCGCATGTACGCCAACGCTGCCCCTCAAGGCGACTACTGGTACGACCCGGTGAGCGGTGCGGCCGGCGCGTGGGGTGGACCGGCGTTGGGTTTTTTGCCGGCGGGCCTCCAACTCGGCGGCCCCCTGCCGCCCAACGCCTCCGGAGGCGGTAACGGCGCGGTCACCGGCATCTTCATCAACGGACGCGAGCTGCATCCCGTCGACGTGCAGGTGTTGATCGCGATCTACGGCCAGGCCATTCCCGGTCGCTGGTGGGTCGACGGCCAGGGCAACGCGGGGCAGGAAGGTGGGCCTCCGTTGATCAACCTGATCGCGCTGGCGCGGCAGCGCGCCGCATCGGGCAAAGGTAAGGGCGCCGAGAGCTACTACCGCAGCGACGGCCGGGGCAACAATGCCTTCGTCGGCGGAGGCTGCGTGTCGACCAGCCACACGACCGGCTCCGGCGACGACAAGAAGACCTACGACTACTACGGTCCCGGTTGCTGACCGCGCCGACTCGTTCCCCCGCGAATTTGAGATTTTCACGAATCATCCAAGGGTGACGCGCCACGATCCTCAGGAGGCCGAGCGCCGGCCCCTCCGGCCGCCCGCGCCGCGCCTTTTCGACCGAGTCGGCTAGAGTCCCCCACATGCAATTCGACGATCGGGACCGCGCCGACGATTCAGAGGTCGAAGACCGCCGCGGCATGCGCTTCCCCGGTGGCGGGATCGGCAAGGGCGTGGGCGGGCTCGGGCTGGTGGGGGGCGTGATTTATTTGGCGGTGCAGCTCTGGGCGAGCAGCGGCAGCCCGACGGGCGCGGCGGTTCGCCAGCTCATCGAGGAAGGCCAGCGCGGCGTCGAGACCGGGCCGCCGCTCCCGCACGGCGAGCACGAGCAGCTCTCGGGGAGCTGCCGGGGTGTCACCTCGCAGAGCGATCCGGCGAAGTTCATCGTCTGCGTCGAGACCAACGTGCAGGCCTTCTGGCGGCGGCAGCTCGCGTCTGTGTCCAGCGGCTACCGGCCGGCCAAGCTGGTCCTGTTCAGCGACGCGACCCCCAGCGGGTGCGGGACCGCCAGCGCCGCGACCGGGCCATTTTATTGCCCCGAGGACGGGCACGTCTATCTGGACCTCGGGTTCTTCGAGGAGCTGGGGCGGCGCTTTCACGCGCGCGGCGGCGACTTCGCCCAAGCCTACATCGTCGCGCACGAGTACGGCCACCGCGTGCAGGACCTGCTGGGGACCATGCGGCGCGTGGAGCAGGCCGAGGGGGAGCACCCCGGCGAGCGCGGCGCGCTCTCGGTGCGGCTCGAGCTGCAGGCCGACTGCTACGCCGGGGTCTGGGGGCACGCCGCCTACGCCGAGGGGAAGGTGAGCCGCGCCGAGATCGCGGAGGCGATCGACGCCGCGGCCGCCGTCGGTGACGACCGGATCCAGAAGGAAATCACCGGACGCGTGAACCCGGAAACCTTCACCCACGGCAGCGCGGCCGCGCGACAGAGATGGTTCAGCGTCGGGATGGAGAGCGGCGATCCCGCATCCTGCGCCACGTTTCACGACGGCGGCTGAGGTCGTGGCCGCGCTGCCCGGCCTTTTCCGAATAGGTTCGTCCTCCGCATGTGGCAGAGGCCTCGCGGCGTCAACGCCACCGCGCAAGTCGCGGGGGAAAGCTGCTAAGGTTCGCCGCCATGAGCAAGCGCAACCGACCCACGACCGCCGTCGCGGCGGCTCACCGCAGCACCCGTCACGCCTACCGCAGCGCCTACAACTCGCCCGAGG
>CAYTTF010000584.1:0-2093 GCA_964440665.1 uncultured Myxococcales bacterium
CGTATTCAGTCGATGGTACGACGACGTTCTTGATGCGCCTGCCACGCCACCCGCCTGTGGCCCCTCAGATTCAGAGCGCATCCGCGGGCGGTGCGCAGCCCGTGCGCGGTGCGCTCGGCTCGCCGCGGTAATTGCGCGGATCACGGGGGACCGGGCCGGTCAGGAACCAGTACGACCTAGATTCCACACGCCCAACCTTCGACCTTCGGATTCGGCCCGGCGCTTGCTTGAAGGTGGGCTCATGCTCTCGAATCAACCTTGCGGAATGGACCGCCAAGATCTCGCCCGGTGGGAGGAGTCTGCCTGGGTGTTAGTGGTTGACGATGATGACGATCATCGCGAGGCCATGGTCGAGACCTTGGAGGATGCTGGATATCGGGCCCTCGGCATCGCGAGCGGTGACCAGGCGCTCGAGGCCATTCACGATCAACCGTTTCTGGTGCTCACGGATTTCCGGATGCCCGGGATGAATGGCCCCGAGCTCCTCACCGCGATGCAAGCCGAGTTGGGCTCGCGCATGCCCCCGGTGGTGTTCCTCACCGGCGCGTCCCCGTCGTTGATCGAGAACATCGCTGCGCAGGTTCTGTCGAAGCCGGTCGATCTCGATCAGCTCCTGAGCGTGGTCGGCCACCATTGTCCGCCCGCGCTTGCGGTTCCGAGCTGACGATAAACAGGACAAGGAGGATCAGATGCCGCACCAGGTGAACGTCGTCTCGGCCGCTCGATCGAATGAGGATTTTCGGCGCGTGCTCTTCACCGGTGAGCGCAGCCAGCTCGTGGTGATGACCATTCCGCCCGGAGGCGAGATCGGCGACGAACGCCACGATCACGTGGAGCAGACGCTTTTCTGCCTGAGCGGCAACGGAACCACGATCCTCGACGGCGCGCGATCGCCGTTCGCCCCAGGCGACGCGGTAGTCGTCACGCCCGGCACGCAGCACAACTTCCTCAACACCGGGACCGAGCCGCTGCGGATCTACACGATCTACGCGCCCGCCAACCACATCGACGGGCGGATCCACCGCACGAAAGCCGACGCGGACGCCGACCAGGCCGACGAGGAATTCGGGCACGCCGTCGGGCGCTGACGTTGGGCCGGTGGGCGACGTGGTATCGAACGAGCAAGGTTGAGAAGTATTGGAGGCTCCAATGAAGGTCAACTACGGCGCTGCGACGGACACCCTTACAGTCATCCTCCGTGACGCCCCCGTTGCCGAGAGCGACGAAGACAAGCCGGGTGTGATCCTCGACTACGACCAGAGCGGGAACCTCATATCGATCGAGGTACTGGACGCTTCACAGCGCGTCGAGGAGCCCGGGTGCGTGACCCTGACGGCCTAGCTAGCCGGCAGAGGAGGAGCAGGAGTGTACGTCCCCCCGCCGCCGGCGACCTACCGATGCGGACGCTAGCTGCAGCTGCCGGTGCCTCCATCGGTGAGGACGCAGGTGCTCATCTTGGCGCAGTCGGCCGGCAGCGTGCAGCTGGTCTTGCAGGCGCCAGCGGTGCTGTCGCAGGCGTAGGGGTCGCAGACGGTCATGGCGCCGGGCATGCACATGCCCCTCGCGTTGCAGGTCGAAGTCGCCGTCACCTTGCCGCTCATTCCCATACAGGCGGCGGGCGCGCAGACCGTTCCCGCCGGATAGGTTGCGCAGGCCCCCGCGCCGTCGCAGGTGCCGGTGGTGCCGCAACTCGAGGCGGGCATGGCGACGCAAACCGCCGCCGGATCGGCGGCGCCCGCGGCCACCGGCGTGCAGGTCCCCGCCTTGCCGGCGATCGCGCACGAGCTGCAGCTTCCGCACGAGGCGGAGCCGCAGCAGACGCCGTCGGTGCAATGGCCGCTGATGCAGGTTGCGTTGCCCGCGCAGGCGGCGCCGTTCGGCGAGAGGTTGGTGCAGGAGCCCGACTGGCAGGTGAAGCCTGCGGCGCAGTCGCCGTCCTTCGCGCACATGGTCAGGCAGGCGCTCGGGCCGCAGGCGTACGGCGAGCAGCTCACCGTCGGCTGTTTGCAAGCGCCGGCGCCGTCACAGCTCCCGGCAGGACCGACGGCGGCGCGGGCGGGTGCTGCTCGGGTCTCTGCTCTGGGGGCAAGTGT
>CAYTTF010000585.1:0-2091 GCA_964440665.1 uncultured Myxococcales bacterium
TTGAGCGAGCCGCCTGGGTTGAACTGTTCGCACTTGCAGAACACGTCCGCCATCGCGGGATCGACCAGATGACGCAACCGCACCAGCGGCGTCCCACCGATGAGATCGAGCATGCTATTGACGGCGACGGCCGGCATCTCGGGCGGCGGAGCTTAGCAGAGCCCGCCCATGACAAACAGCTCAGGGGCGCTCGCCGATTTCGACGATCGAGCAGGCCACGATCGGCTCGAGGCCGAGCGCCTCGGCGCGCGCGATCAGCTCGTCGCTCTCGGTGCCGGGGTTCAGGAAGAATTCCTTCGCCGCATTGGCCTTGATGGCCTCGAGCAGCGTCACCCCCACCGCGGGCGACACGTAGAGCGACATTCGGTCGACGGGACCGGGTAGGTCCGAGATCGACGCATAGGTGGCGAGACCCTCGATGGTCTTTTCCTTGGGGTTCACGGGATAGACCGCCCAGCCCTGTCGCAGATAGGCGCGGACGGCTTTGTTGCCGTACTTGTGCGGCGCGCTCGAGGCTCCCACGATCGCGACGCTCGGCATGATCTAGTCCGCTCTTCGACCGCAGGTGCCGCAGACCCCGTCGGCACCGACGACCCCGACGCAGCTTCCGTCGTCGCACAGCCGCCGCTTGGCATCGAAGCCCGACGCAGGCGAAGACGAACCGGAAGATAGAGCGGAAGACGAGGCCGAAACAGAGCTCAAAGAGGACGGCAGGGCGGAGGTCGAAGCCGGCATCAGGTCGGCGGCGGCGTCGTCGTCGGTGCTCTCGATGTCCGCGGCCGCGGACGCCGCGCTCTCCGTGCGCCGGCAGACGCTGCAGCGCCCGTCTGCGCCGAGGACGCCGACGCAGGCGCCGTCGGGGCAAAGTCGTCTTTTCGAATCGAAGGGGGTCTCTTCCATGGCCAGGTCTCCTGATCGGATCATCAACGCGTTTTGGGCGGGGCCGGGAGCAGGCCCGGTGCCGGTGACGCGCTCGCGCTCGCCTCCTGCCGGTGCATCTCTTCTATGACGAGATCGATCTCGGCGCCAACCTCGCCCAGGTCGACGGCTGGTTTCTTGTCGGCCGTGCGCGCTTGGAACACCATGTTCAAGACGGCCGTGACCGGGGCGTCGCTGCGCGCGGCGCGGGGGACCTCGATGGCGAAGGCGCTGTCGCGCAGACAGCTCTCGATCTCCGGATTGCCGAGCGTCGAAGATTCGACGGTCGCGCGGTCGACCTCGCCCCGCACGAGGTCGATCGCCAGCCGCACCCGGCCGGCCAGATCGCGCAGCGCCGGCGTCGCGCCGGTCCGGTTGAGGTAGCAGGCGCGCGCGCGCGGCATGTAGGCCAGCGACAGCACGTTGCGAATCACCATCCGATCCATCGACCCCTTGACGGAGGTTTCGGGGGCGGCGGCGGGACGCAGCACCGGTTCGACGAGCGCGACCAGGGCAGGGGTCACCAGCACGCGTCCGGGACGAGCGCCGGTGGCGATGAACGGGCGCAGCCAGGAGGCCGCGATCGGGGTCGGGGCCGGCGTCGCGACCAGTCGCTTTCCGCGCGAGAGGCCCTCGACCTGGATCGGCCGGGGTGGCCGGCCTGGCAGGGTGACCACCCCCGAGGCGATCGCATCCGGCGGCAAGACATCGGAGATCGCACGTCCGACCCCGGCGGCGAGGAGGCGGATCGTGCCGACGTCCCCGCCGCGCGCGAGGTCGGCCAGCGCCGCCGGCACCGCGTCGCCGATCTCGTTCGCGCGAAGCTCGCGCGAGACGCCGCCCCGCGCGCCGGCGAAAGCGGCCAGCGCCTTGCGCGCGCGCGGCCCGACCGGCTCGTCGTCGACCGGGCGTATCGCGAAGATGGCGACCGCCAGGTCGACGACTGGCGTCGGCGCGAGCGCGCGATCGAGCGCCGCGCCCTCGAGATCGTCCGGCAACGCGCCATCCGTGACCAGGACCAGGAGCGGGTGCGGTCCGAAGGCGCTCTGCTCGCGCCGCAGCCGCTCGCCCGCCCCGCGCAGCGCCGCCGCGAGATCGGTCGCGTTCTGCAGACGATCGGGGACCATCTCCGACTCGAAGGCGTCGATCGCCTCCCGCGTGGCCGGACGGCTC
>CAYTTF010000586.1:0-2079 GCA_964440665.1 uncultured Myxococcales bacterium
TTGCCGACCAGCTTGGCCATCTCGAGCATGTTCATGTCGTAGTAGATGAACGCCAACGTCGAGAAGGCCTGCAGGTTGTTGCTGTCGAGCGCGAGCACCGTGCGGAGGTTGTTGACCGCCAGCCCGACGTATCGCTTCTTCTCCTCCATGCTCGAGGCATGGCGGGCCTTGTCGCGCAGGATCTGGGCCAGGTTGTTGCGCGCTTCCACCGAGTGGAGCGGATCGGACTCGATCGCTTTGTTGAACAGCGACTCGGCTTCCATCGGCTCGCCACGCTTCCAGGCCATGTAGCCGAGGTTGGCGATCGCGGGACCGTACTTGAGGCCTTGCCAGATGCGCGCCGCGTCTTCCTGCCGGCCGCACTCGGCCAGCACGGCACCCTGGTTGAACCGCGCCTCCGGAAGGCCGGGGCTGCTGTCGGCGACCTGCTTGAACGCGTCGGAGACGCTCGAGCATTCGGAGCCGGTCACGCCGCCCGATTTCTTGGCGGCCTGGTAACGCTGCATGGCCTTGTCGAAGTCGGCGCGCTGGTCGGCGGTGATCGCGCGCTTCTTCTCCTTGGGGATGATCTGTTCGGCGCCGGCCTTGCTGATCGTGTCGTGCTCGGTCGCCTCGCCCCCGATGAGCCCGGTCTCTTCGTTGCCGGCGTTCTTGGGCGCCGGCGTCTGCGCGCCGCCACAGCCGAGGACGGAGAGCCCGAGGCCCACGCCGATGGCCATTCCAAGCGTGAGGACCCACCCGGTCTGACGATTCATATTCCTTGGCATATTCGTGGGCATCCCGTGGGTCGTCGTCTTCATGCTCATGGCTTTCATTTGTCCCCCGAGGGAGCCGCCGCCGGAACGCCTTCGCCGAGATCCGAAACGACGGATGTCTGTTCCATCGTGGTCGAGACGTAGCCGGCCTCCGGCTTGACCTCCGACGAGAGCGGATACTCGGTCGGCTTCACCTGATTCAGCTCGCGTTCGCAGAGCCGAGACCATTCGTTGTACCAGGACTGTTCCGTCGCGGCCTTGAGGCATTTCTCGAAACCGTCGACCGCCTTGGTCTCGATCGGCTCCGCCTTGTCCTCCAGCTGATCGCAGTAGATCTCCTTGGGGCGATTGCCCCACTGGTCCTGCTCTTTCAGGTCCTTGGGGATCTCCGCGGTGTAGAGCTGGCCGGCGAAATCCATGTAGATCTGGCCGACGCGGTCCGCCGAGGCGATGGTCCACTGGGCCTGCTTCATGCCAAAGGTATCCAGGTACAGTGTCCGCGCCTTGTCGAGCGCCTTCGACTTCTCGTCGAGGTAGCTGGTGAACTTCTTCACCGACTCGCCGAACTTCTTCTTCTTGTTCTCCGACTGCTTCTTTGTGTCGAACTGCGTCGGCTGCTGGAAGTCGAGGCCCTCGGGGAACTTGATGCGCAGGAAGTTCTCGTACTGCACCTCGGCGATATAGAAGGCCGAGCCGGCCACGGCGTAGGCCGCCAGACCCGCGCGGGCCTCGACGTCCTTGCCCGTGATCTTGGAGGCGGCTGCCCCCTTGTTCCAGATCTTGAGCACCGCCACGAAGTGCTCCTGTCCCTTGGCCGCCTGCGACTTGTTGCGGTCGTAAAGGACGATCTTGGATTTGGTGGGCGGACCACACTGGGTCCGCGACTTTTCGTGAATCTTGGCCCCCTTCTTCAGCTTCTTGTTGAGGTCGGCCAGAACCTTCTGCCGCCCGGTAGCCGCGACGCGCTTCATTTCGAGACAGGCGCCATCCTCGGAAGCCTTCGGGCAGGACGCCTTCCAGGCCATCTCGCCCAGGCGGAAATGCGCCAGCACCTGGCGGTCGGGTCCCCCCTGGGTCCCCCACTTCTTCAGGTACGCCTCGAGGTGCTTCGCCAGCTCGTCGTACTTCTTGTCCTTCTCGTAGACGTCGCCCATCTGGAAGAACACGCCCGCCGCATCCTGCGGCTTGCGACTGCCGTAAAACTTCACGAACGAGTCCATGTCGGCGATCGCCTTGTCGCTCTCGCCGAGACCGATCCGGAAGGTGGTGGCGTTGCCGAGCGCGTCGGTCGCCTTCTTCTCGCCCGGGAACTTGCTGGCGAAGT
>CAYTTF010000587.1:0-2078 GCA_964440665.1 uncultured Myxococcales bacterium
CACGCGACGACGCCCGCCGAACACACCGATCACGCCGCCCACGCGTTGAGCGACCCTCCCCTGATCGGCGCCCCCTCGCTCCGCCGATAGCGCCTCCCGCGCTCAGGCCATGCCGGGACGGGAGGAAACCTTGCGGCGATCGCGCGATCGCTCGGGCTTCGAAGGCGCGCGGGCTTCCTTCTTGGGAGACGCCAGCGGCCGCGAGAGCGCGATCTCCAGCACCTCTTCCATCGTCCGCACCGGCCGCACGGTCAGCTTACTGGTGATGTAGACCGGGATCTCGGACAGCTCGGGCGCGTTGGCCCACGGGATGATCACCGTGGTCATGCCGACGCGCGCGGCCGCCAGCAGCTTTTCTTTGAGGCCGCCGATCGGGAGCACCTTGCCCCGCAGCGTGAGCTCACCGGTCATCGCCACCTCGTGGCGGACGGGGATGCCGGAGATCAGCGAGACCAGCGCGCAGGCCATGGTCACGCCGGCCGACGGGCCGTCCTTGGGGACGCCGCCCGCCGGGACGTGGATGTGAATCTCGCGCCCCGCGTAGAACTCGCTGGAGAGTCCCAGCGCCAGCGCGTGCGCGCGCGCGAACGACAGCGCCGCCTGCGCCGATTCCTTCATCACGTCGCCGAGCTGACCGGTCAGGGTCAGCGAGCCCTTGCCGGCCATCGTCTGCGCCTCGATGAGCAGCACCTCGCCCCCGTACGGCGTCCAGGCCAGGCCGTTGACGGTGCCGACCTCGGCGGCGCGGTGGCGCTCGTCCGGCAGGTAGCGCGGCGGGCCGAGAAACGTCGGGAGCTCTTCGGCGGTGATGACCGGGCCGCCCCGCTTCGGGCCGCTGCCGGCGGCGCGCGCGCTGTCCTCGACCACCCGGCGCGCGATCTTGCGGGCCAGCTGCGCGATCAGGCGCTCTAGCTCGCGCAACCCCGATTCGCGCGTGTACTCCCCGACGATCCGGCGGGTGACGTCCCGCCCGATCACGATCTCGTTGGCCGACAGGCCCGCCTCCGCGATCTGCTTCGGGATGATGTAGCGCTCCGCGATCGCGAGCTTCTCTTCCTCGGCGTAGCCGGAGAGCCGCAGCGTCTCCATCCGGTCGCGCAGCGCCGCGGGGATGGTCTCGGGCAGGTTGGCCGTCGCGATGAAGAGCACCTTGGAGAGATCGAACGCCACGCCCAGGTAGTGATCGCGAAAGTTGCAGTTCTGTTCGGGATCGAGCACCTCGAGCAGCGCCGCCGACGGATCGCCGCGCGCGTCGGAGCCGAGCTTGTCCACCTCGTCGAGCAGCAAGACGGGGTTGTTGGCGCCGGCCTGCTTCATGGCCTGGATGAGTCGGCCCGGCAGCGCCCCCACGTAGGTGCGGCGGTGGCCGCGGATCTCGGCCTCGTCGCGCATGCCGCCCAGCGAGATGCGTACGAACTTCCGCCCCATCGCCCGCGCGATCGACCGCCCCAGCGAGGTCTTGCCGACGCCGGGCGGCCCCAGGAAGCAGAGGATCGGCCCGTGCGCGCCGCCGCGCAGCTTGCGCACCGCCAGATAGTCGAGGATGCGATCCTTGACGTGCTCGAGGTCGTAGTGGTCCTCGTCGAGGATCCGACGCGCCGCCTCGAGATCGAGCATGTCCTCGCTCGACACGTTCCAGGGCAGCTCGATCAGCCATTCGACGTAGGTGCGCAGCACGCCCGCCTCGGCGCTCTCGGCGTGCATCTGATCGAGCCGCCGAACCTGCTTGTCCGCCTCGGTCCGCGCTTCCTCGGAGAGCCCGGCCCGCGTCACCTTCCCGCGCAGCTCCTCCATCTCCTCGCCGTGGACGTCGCTATCCCCGAGCTCGTGCTTGATCTGCCGGAGCTGCTCGCGCAGGTAGTAGTCGCGCTGGGTCTTGGACATCTCCTCGCGCGCCTTGTTCTGGATCTGCGACTGCACCTCCATGATGCCGATCTCTTTTTCCAGCGTCTGGTTCACGCGGGTGAGGCGCGAGATCGGCTCGTCCAGCTCCAGCAGCTCCTGCGCCTCGGCCACCTTGAGGGTCAGGTGCGAGGCGACCAGATCGGCCATCCGCCCCGGATCTTCGACGCTCTGCA
>CAYTTF010000588.1:0-2074 GCA_964440665.1 uncultured Myxococcales bacterium
ACGGCTCGGGCTTCGAACCATCTCGGATCTGCGCGCGCACCCGGAGCTGCGCTTCGGCTTCAGTAACGAGTTCATGAGCCGCCGCGACGGCTGGCCGGCCCTGCGTGGCCGCTACGGTCTCCCGCAGACCGACGTCAAAGGGATCGACCACGATCTCGGCTATCGCGGGATCGCTAGCGGCGCGATCGACGCCATGGATCTCTACGTGACCGACCCCGAGATCAAACGCTACGCCCTGCGCGCGCTGGCGGACGATCTTGCGGTCTTCCCCCGCTACGACGCCGTGCTCCTGTATCGGCTCGATCTCGCGGGACGGGCAGGCGAGGCGCTGGGCGCGCTCCGCCGACTCGCGGGTCGGATCGACGCGCCCACCATGGCGGCCCTGAACGCGCGCGCCAAGCTCGATCGCGTTCCCGAAACCAAGATCGCCGCCGAGTTTCTGCAGCAGACGCTGGGCCTGGCGATCGCCGCGCCGTCGCAACCGGGCATCGCCCGCGCCATCCTGCACCGGGCGGGCGAGCATCTGGAGCTGGTCGCGCTCTCGCTCCTGGCGGCGATCGCCGTGGCGGTGCCTCTGGGCATCTTCGCGGCGCGGCGGCCGCGCGCCGGACAGCTGGTGCTGGGCGCCGTCGGCATCGTCCAGACGATCCCGTCGCTGGCGCTGCTGGTGTTCATGATCCCGCTCCTGGGGATCGGCGCGCTGCCGGCGATGGTGGCGCTGTTTCTCTACAGCTTGTTGCCGATCGTTCGCAACACGCACGCCGGCCTGACCAACATCCCGGCTTCCCTGCGCGAGTCGGCCGAGGCGCTCGGGCTGCCGCCGGGCGCGATCCTGCGCCGGATCGACCTGCCGCTCGCAAGTCCGCTGATCCTGGCTGGGATCAAGAGCGCCGCGGTGATCAACGTCGGCACCGCGACGCTGGGCGCGCTGATCGGCGCGGGCGGATTCGGTCAGCCGATCTTCACGGGCATCCGGCTCGACGACGTCGGCCTCATCTTGCAAGGCGCCGTGCCCGCATCGTTGCTGGCTCTGCTGGTGCAGGGGTTCTTCGAGCTCATCGAGCGGCGGGTGGTCCCGCGCGGGTTGCGCCTTCGCGGCGAAGCTTGACGTATCCTTTGCCCCATGAGCCCGCCGAGATCGCCCGCGCGCCTCCGACCGCCTTCCGACTGGAAGGCTCTCGATCGAGACGGCTTCGTCGTGCACGTCGATCCGCTGCAACAGTCGGCGCTCTCTTTCGCGCTCTCCGTGGCCACCGGCCTGGATGGCCGCCCACGCCGGCTCGACGCCCGCTACCTCTACGACGCCGCCGGGTCGGCGCTGTTCGATCGGATCACCGCGCAGCCCGAGTACTACCTGACCCGCGCCGAGGATCGGCTGCTGGCCGCGGGCGCGCGGGCGATCCGGCAAGCGGCCGGACCGGGCACGCTGGTCGAGCTGGGGTCGGGCGCCTCGCAGAAGACCGAGCATCTGCTCGACGCCTGGTGCGCCGCCGGACCCGCGGCTTACGTTCCCGTCGAGGTCGACCTGCATGCTCTAGAGCGGGCCTGTACCGCGCTTCGCCGCCGGTACCCGTCGCTGCCCGTCGAGGGTCTGGCGGCGAGCTACGAGCGCGCCCTGCCGCTGTTGCCCGCCGCATCGCCCATGACGCTGGCCTTTCTCGGGTCGAGCCTGGGCAATTTGGGCTGGCACGAGGCACCGGACTTCGTTCAGTCGGTCGCCGACATCCTGTCGCCGGGCGATCACTTTCTGATCGGGCTCGACCTGGTGAAGAAGCCGGCCGCGCTCGAGGCCGCCTACAACGACGCCGCCGGCGTGACCGCCGCCTTCACGCGCAACCTGTTCGTCCGGATGAACCGCGAGCTGCTGACCGACATCTCGCCGGGCGCGATCGCCCACGTCGCGTTCTACGATTCCGACCGCGAGCGCATCGAGATTTACGCGGAGGCGCGACACGAGCTCTTGATCCGCGTTCCGGCCATCGCGCGCGAGTTCAGGATCGCGCGCGGCGAGCGCATCCTAACCGAGATCAGCCACAAGTTTCGGCGACCGTCCGTGATCGCGACCGTCGAGCGC
>CAYTTF010000589.1:0-2066 GCA_964440665.1 uncultured Myxococcales bacterium
CGGTGTCTCTCAGCCGTGTCGCCGTCGCTCTCCGGAGTCGGCCATCCAAGAATCCATCCAAGAATCACGCGTTGCCACGGCTTGTCAGGTTCGTCACGGTGACAAAGGTGACCGCCTAGGACGCCGTGTGAGGCGATTCCGGCGCGCCTTACAAGCAACCGTCCTCCTCGATGGAGCGGACGCTCCACACGTCTTCAACTTCAACTTTGAGCGAACCGGGCCTGTGCCTTCGCCGATCTCGATCCTGGTTGGCCTCAACGGCACCGGAAAGACGCAGTCGATGGCGCAGCTCGCGCAGCTGCTGAGTCGCGTGTTCCAACCAAACCCGGACGAGGGTTCGACGGATGTCGCCCTCCGAGGCTCCGTCGAGCCGCGACCCTCGATCTACCGTGTGGTGGCCGTTTCATTCAGCGCGTTCGATGACTTCGTTGTCCCTACGAGCGCGCAGTCCGACCGATTCAAGTACGTCTACTGCGGACTTCGAAGCCTCGTCGGCGGCGGCAATTACGCCACTAGCGGCGAACGCGTCGTTAGTGAGGTCCAAGACCGATTCCTCGCGCTCAATGCGGACGAACGCCGACTTGCGCTTGAGCCTTTGCTGTCCTCTCTCGACGAGGAGCTCGACCTCGAGGGTGCCTGCGAGACCGGTCAGCTTCCGTACGAACTCTTCAGTGCGGGCCAGCGCATCGTGCTGAGTATTGCGAGTGAGCTCGTAAAGAATGTCACGCGGCGCGTACTTGTGATGATGGACGAGCCGGAACTCCATCTTCATCCGCAGCTGCTGAGCAGTCTGATCGCGTGGACGACTGATCTGCTCGAAGCCCGAGAGCCCTTCGCGATCGTTGCGACGCACTCGCCGATAGTCGTGCAGCAGGTCCCAGCCTCGGCCGTTCACGTTCTTCGGCGTTCGGGCAATCATCCCTCCGTGGGCCAACCATCAATCGAGACCTTCGGTGCGAACCTGACGGAGATCGTCCGCGAGGTGTTCGAAGATCGGACAGGCGATCGCAGCTATCAGGAGCCCTCGAGGAACTCTGGCGCGAGAACGGGAGCGCGGAGGCCGTCAACGACCTTTTCGGAGGTCGGCTCGGAATGAACGCTCAGATCTTCCTGCGAAGCCTCGACCCACGATGAGAAGGCTCCCGGCGACAACGATCGACTCGATGCTCCACCATCGAGCAATCGTCGAAGCGAAGACCGAACCGCGCCGCTACCGACTCCAGACGGTCGACGCCCGGGTCGGCGTCCGAATGGCCGCGTTGTCCGCCTTGGGCCCGCTGACTCTGCCACAGGATGACCTCGGCACGACCTGTGTCGGAAAGTGCAACGGCTGTATCCACGATGACCTCCGACACACGTGGGAGTCGTCGTCGGGGCCTCTTCAAAAGCTCAAGGCGCTATTGATCGACGAATTTGAACGTAACGGACCTAACAACTCGTGTCCCTACTGCGGCATCGATGCGGTGCATACCTTCGATCACCATTTGCCGAAGGACTTCTACCCAGAGTTTTCAGTTGCCGCCGCGAACCTCGTGAGGGCATGCGAGCGATGCAACACTTTGAAGACGAATGCAGCGCCAGCAGGCACCGCCCGGTTCCTCGACCCGGTCATTGATCCGCTCGACACGGTCCTTGTGCACTGCGAGATCGACGACGCTCACGAGCCGCCGGTCGCGATATTCACCCTGGACCAACAGGCGGCTCAGACGGCGGGCCTTCTCGGTCCGTGCCAATGGGCACTTTGAGAAACTCGACCTTTGCGTTCGTCTCGCGAGCGTCTCTGCTTGCGAGTTGGGCTCGTTTCTCCTCGAACTGGAGGAGCGTGGTGTGCCTCGCGGGCCGGGCGCCGGGGCTGACGCCCGCGTGCGCGCTCCCACGCACGCAGCCACCTATGGAGTGAATCGCTGGAGCGCACTGCTATTCGGGGCGATTGCCGACTGGTTAGACCCGTAGGACGTTCCACGACAATCCCACGCTCTAGAACTGCCAGTGTTCGCCAGCGCCCGGGCTGGGAAGCCCGCGTTTACGCAGGCGGCCATCGCAGTCTCGTCCGTAGGTGCGGTGTG
>CAYTTF010000590.1:0-2054 GCA_964440665.1 uncultured Myxococcales bacterium
GGTATCTCCGAGGCCATGAACTGCACGGCGTTCGGCCTCGGCACCGGTATCTTGGGGCTCGCGACCTACGCCATCTTGAATGGCATGACCCAGGCGGTGCTCGACGGCATCAACCAGGGCACGGTCGAGACCTTGAACCTGGTGGTCGCTGGCCGCGGTGGCGAACAGCAGCAGCAGTACTAACCACCACGCTCAGGAGCATTCAAGATGAGCGTATCAGTCGATACCGGCAGCAAGGGCGGCAAGAAGCCGCTCAATGCCGACCTCAACCTGGTTCCGTACATCGATCTGCTGACCTGCATGGTGGCGTTTCTTCTCATCACGGCGGTCTGGTCCCAGCTGGCGCGGCTCGAAGCGCACCAGAAGGGACAAGGACAGGCCGGCGAGGACACGCCGCCGGAAAAGGTCTTCAAGCTGGTGGTGCTCGTCAACGACAGCGGCTTCAACCTGGTCGCCGATCAGGATCAGCAGCCGATCCCCAAGAACGGCGCCGGCATGTACGACTACGAGAAGCTGGGCAACGAGCTCAAGAAGCTGAAGGACACCCATGCGGACAAGACCGACATCCAGGTCGCGTCCGATGACACCATCAAATTCGAGGTGCTGGTCCGGACCATGGACACGGCGCTCTCGTCGCGGTTCCCAGACATCTCATTGATTGATTCTGGCGGGGCCGGAATCTAAACGGAGCGCGAACACCAATGCCCATTCACGCACCCCACGCGCATCTTTACGACTCGGTCAAGCTCGAGGTGGCGAAAGCCAAGCTCGGGCACGAAGGTCGCAAGAGCCTGTACGCGCCGCTCAACCTGGTGGCCTACATCGACATGATGACGATGCTCGTCATCTTCCTGCTCATGTCCTTCTCGGCGACGGGCGAGATCCTGTTCGTCCAGAAGAACATCGTCCTTCCCGACGCGCAGAACTGGACCGAGCTCGAACGCGCGCCGGTCATCGGCGTCAGCAAGGACGTCGTGACGCTGGACGGTTCGCAGGTCGCGACCGCCGACGACCTCATGAAGGACTCGTCGACGGGCGACTTCAAGATCGCCGAGCTGCACGACAAGCTGGTCACCCTCAAGAACAACTACAAGCTCCTGCACCCCAGCGAGGAGTTCAACGGGATCGCCATCATCCAGTCGGACAAGAACGTCGAGTTCAAGATGCTCAAAAAGATCATGTACTCGTGCGCCGTGGCCGGCTATCAGAACGTGAACTTCGCGGTAACCCCCAAGGCCAAGGGTGGCGGCTCCGGCCCCGCCATGTAGGTGACGACAACCGTCTGACGTCGGCCTTTTCGCCGCCTCATCGAACCGTACGGCCGGCTCTCCTTCTGGGAGGCCGGCCGTTTCGTTATTTGCGAAGCTGGGTTACCCTGCCTCCCTCGATCGCCCCCTCCAGGAGATGCCCATGCGCACCCCAATCACCGCAGCCTTACTAGCAACGTTGGCGACCTTGGCCCTGGGCGGTCTCGCCTGTCAGGGAGATCCCAACGATCCGATGACCTGGGCCAAGCAGCTCAAGGATCTGCGGGTCCAGAAGGAGGCGCTGGATCACCTGGCCAACATGGACGTCGAGAAGGCCCGGCCCGCGGTCCCGGCGCTCATCGAGCTCTATCAGGACGGCAAGCGCCCGGAGTTCCTCGAGACGCTGGCCCGCTACGCCGATCCGCGCACCAAACCGATCATGCTCGAGGCGCTCGAGTACAACGACGACGACTTCGATCGCGCCACCATCGCGGCCGGCGTGCTCGGCGCCATGAAGGCGACCGACGCCGTCGATCCGCTCATCAAGGCTGTGGAAAAGCCGCTGCCGATCAAGTCGCGCGCCAACAGCGCGCGCATCGCCGCCATGCGGGCGCTGGTCAAGATCGGCGACAAGCGAGCGGTTCCGGTCTTCATGAAGATCCTCACCACCTCGGCCGACGAGCAGGACTTCCTGCTCAACCAGCGTGCCGCGCTCGGGCTGGCCGAATTCCGCGATCCCCAGGCGATCCCGGCGCTCATCAAGGGCCTCTTCATGACCGGCCGCGGAACCGGCATCTTCCAGGAGTG
>CAYTTF010000591.1:0-2054 GCA_964440665.1 uncultured Myxococcales bacterium
GCCGGAGGCCCGCTATCCGCTCGACCTGGTCTTCTGCCCGACCTGCAAGCTGGTGCAGATCACCGAGACCGTTCCGCCGGAACAGCTGTTTCGTGAATACCTCTACTTCTCCTCTTTCTCGGAGACGATGCTGTCGCACGCGCGCGATCTGGTCGGTCGTCTGATCGCGGAGCATCGCCTCGGCCCGCGATCGCTGGCGGTCGAGATCGCGAGCAACGATGGCTACCTGCTGCAGTACTACAAGGCGGCGGGCGTGCCGGTGCTGGGGATCGAGCCGGCGCAGAACATCGCCCGGGTGGCGATCGAGGAGCGCGGCATCCCCACTGTGTCGGAGTTCTTCGGGCTGGCGCTGGCCCGGCGGCTGGTCTCGGACGGACTTCGCGCCGACGTGCTGCACGCGAACAACGTGCTCGCGCACGTCGCCGACCTCGGCGGCTTCGTCGACGGCGTGCGGGAGATCCTGGCGGACGACGGAGTGGCGGCGCTCGAGTTCCCCTACCTCGGGGACATGATCGAGCACGCCGAGTTCGACACCATCTATCACGAGCATCTCTGCTACTTCTCGCTGACGGCGCTGGTTCACCTCTTCGATCGCCACGGATTGAAGGCAGTGGATGTCGAACGGTTGCCAATCCACGGCGGCTCGTTGCTGCTCACCGTCGCCCGCGCCGAGGCCAGCCGCGCGCCCACGCTGGCGGTGGCGGCGCTGCTGGAGCAGGAGCGCGCGCGCGGGATGGACCAACTGTCCTTCTACCGGGGATTCGCCGAGCGCGTGCTCGGGCTCAAGGCGCGGTTGCGAGAGCTGCTCGGGAAGCTCAAGAAGGATGGCCACCGCATCGCCGCATACGGCGCGGCGGCCAAGGGGAGCACGTTGCTCAACACCTTCGAGATCGGCGCCGAGACCATCGACTTCGTGGTCGATCGAAACACGCACAAGCAAGGTCTGCACATGCCAGGGGTTCGCATCCCCATCGCGCCGCCCGAGCGGCTTTGCGAGGCGATGCCCGACTACACCCTGTTGCTCACCTGGAACTTTGTCGACGAGATCCTCCGCCAGCAGGACGAATATCGACGCCGCGGTGGAAAGTTCATCGTTCCCATCCCGGACGTCCGGGTGGTCTGAGGCGGCGGAGAGGCAGTCGATGATTTTCTCTGACACCAAGATTCTCGGCGCGTTCTTGATTCGGCCGGAGCCGATCGAAGACGAGCGGGGGTTCTTCGCCCGCACCTACGACGCCGACGAATTTCGAAATCGCGGCCTCGACCCCGCGATCGCGCAGCGAAGCGTCTCCTTCAACCGCCGGCGTGGGACGCTACGGGGGTTGCACTTTCAGGCGGCGCCGCACGAGGAAAACAAGCTGGTCTGGTGCAGCCGGGGCGCGATTTACGACGTCATCGTCGACCTTCGCCCGGCCTCGCCGACCCATCGCCAATGGGTGGCGGTCAGCCTCAGCGCCGACGGGTTCGAGACGCTGTTCGTCCCCAAGGGCTGCGCCCATGGCTTCATTACGCTCGAGGACGAGACCGCCGTCCGTTACGACATCTCGGTGCCTTACGCACCTGCCTCTGCCCGCGGCGTGCGGTTCGACGATCCGGCCTTCGGCGTCGAATGGCCGTTCGCCCCGACGGTCGTCAGCCCCCGCGATCTAGCCTTCGCGCCTTATGTCGACCCCGCCGGCCCGGCGTCGTCATGAAGCTGCCGGCCGAGAAACAGGATCCCGGGTGGGCGCGCATTCGCGCACACGACGTCGAGGAGCTCTGGGACGATTCGCTGGCTCCGCACGTCGCGGCCGCCTATCGCGCGCGGATTGGGCTACTGGCTGACATCGTCGCTGCCCTGGCCGGTCCATCCGGCCGCGTGTTGGATGTGGGTTGCGCCCAAGGGACGCTCGGTCTCACGCTCGGAGAGCGCGGGGTTCGGGTCGACCTTCTCGATATTCGAGCCGAGAACATCGAATACGCGCGGGCTCGGTACGAGCACGGACCGGTGGAGTTCCACGTCGGGCTCCTGGGCGAGAGCTGTCCGCCCACCGGGGACTACGACGTGGTGGTTT
>CAYTTF010000592.1:0-2052 GCA_964440665.1 uncultured Myxococcales bacterium
CTAAGCCATTGATGGTCGTATGTGCGGGCCTACTCGGCGTAGCCGGTGTCGTGATCGCGTTCAGCCCCGCACATCGTGCGACTCCGGTTGGACCGCCGACTTATCCCGTTGGGGGAACTGTCAACACGGTAGGTGCATCTCCACCCGACTTGACGAAGGATGTCGTGACGCCAAATCCTGCCGACATCCCACCGACGCTTCCGCCGGGAATGGTAGTCAAGAACGGGGATACGGTCGTGTTTCCGGGTCCGGGCCAGTCGTTCAAGCCGTACATCGTCCCGGCGTCAGCACCCTAGGGATCACCCCCTGATGGCGTGGTCCGGACGAGACCGAAATCCTCACCTCCTAAGGAGCCTTGGGATCTTCGGTTTGTTTGTGATCGGTGCAGGCATTGGCTGGATTAGCCAGGACTCCAGTCAGGTTAGGCGGGTCGTCGTTGGGTGCAGTGGAGGGGTTCGTCCTTCCGGGGTGAACCCCTTGCCGTGCATTCAACCACCTCCGGTCATCGTGCCCGTCGATCCCGTAGCTGTCGTTGCCTTTGCCATTTTGGGCGGCTTCCTTGCCGTCGCCGTCGGGTACCTACTGGTCTTCGCGGGTCGATCGGTGTGGGAGCTGCGAGGCACTCGCCGGTAGCCTGTCGCCCGACCTCATTCGTTCGGCTCGAAGCCCTTGTCGGTTACTTGAAGCGGCCGCTGAGAGCACCCGGCCGAGTGCCGTAGTCTTGGACGGTTGCCCACCGAGGAGGTCGCTGCGCTCCCGCACCATCCGTTCATCGTGGGTCATGTGTTGGTCCTCGGCACAACGGGCGGCACTGCATCTTACCCTCGGCAAGGGACCAGTTACCTGTCGGGCCGAACGCCAGACACCGCTCAGTGCGAGATCGCCAACCTTGCGGGCACGAGAATGAGTGACGGGGCTCGGACCCCGCGCGAACACCTTGGCCCGCCAACGATACCTTCGCGTGCTCCCGGCGAATCTCCTTGTTGACATCTGTTGTCGGCGAGTCATCCTTTCGCTTGTCTCGGGATGGATCGTTAGGAATGGGGGGTTCAGATGGCCGTCCTTCTTCGCCGGCAGCCACGGATGTGGAGCTGCTTTTCAAGCGGCACTGGTACTGACCTTGGCGTGGGGAGGGCCTTCCGCGGCCCGTGGAGCGACCGTTGGCGTCAGTTCAGATCCACTGCCATCCGGGATGCTTGCGTCCGCGATCGCGGCCAGGGCCTCGCTAGGCTTCCCGATAGATGACGCGGCGGTGGCTGGCCTGACGGTCGACTCAATCACCGAATATGGTGCCGCGCTCACCTCCGATGAACTGGCGACCCTTGATGCCCGAATTCAACTTCAGCTCCGACTTGCGGAGGCTCGAAAGGTTGCCGCCGGGGCAGTCGATGTCGTTACTGGCGTGTCAGTCCAGCCCGATGGTCACGTCATCGTCACGACGACTGACGCAGACTCCGAAGCAACAAAGTCGGTCGAAGGCGCCGTACCTGCAAGCGCTTCGCTCGATGTCGTCGTCGTTCCGTACTCCGAGGCCGATCTGGCCCGCCTCCAGGAGGAGGTCATCAGTGACGTTAAAGACCTGGGATCGCGAGGAATCGACCTAACCTCCGTGGGGATTGATCCGCTTCACGATGAGGTGGTTGCTGGAGTCGCCGAACCAGCGTCGGATGTCGCCGACTACCTCGTCGCGCGGTATGGTCCCGGTCTCAGCGTTCACCAAGGCTCTATCACCACGACTTCGTGCACGGGCTGCAAGACTTTCTCTCCGATCCGAGGCGGCCTCGAAATGCTCAACGCGCACGGCTTCGATTCTGGACTCGAGCAGTGCACGACTGGCTTCAATGCCCGTCCGTCGGGTTCTGGCACCGCGCGCTATGTAATTGCAGCCGGCCACTGCTGGCCGTCCACGACGACGACGACGATTACGCACAACGGAACCAACATTGGGGCGGTGACGGCCGACACCCTTGGGTCTGGCTGTTGCCTACTCGCGGACTCTCTGCGCCTAACTCGGAACAGCAGCCTTTCTGGTACGCCGTGGAATGCGCTGTA
>CAYTTF010000593.1:0-2051 GCA_964440665.1 uncultured Myxococcales bacterium
TGATCGACGGGTTCGAGATACGGAGCGCCGTGTTGATCTCGGGCAGCTCGCCGCCCGCGAACTCCACGTCCACCACCGGTCCGATCACCTGGACCACCCTGCCCTGCGTGCTGCTGGCCACAACTGCGTGCGTGCTCATGACTGTCCTCTATCCTTTCAGAGCCTCGGCCCCGCTCACGATCTCCATCAGCTCTTTGGTGATGGCGGCCTGGCGGGCCCGGTTGTATTGCAAGGTCAGGCTCGCGATCATCTCGCGGGCGTTGTTGGTCGCGCTGTCCATCGCCGTCATGCGCGCGCCCAGCTCGGAGGCGATCGACTCGAGCAGGCCGCGGTAGATCTGCGACTCGACGTAGAGAGGCAGCAGCGCGTCGAGCAGCTTCGCCTTCGATGGCTCGTAGATGAAGTCGAGCACCCCCCCGGCCGCCGCCTTGGCGCCCACCGGCAGGTCGGCGCCGCTGACCGGCAGGAGCGGCTCGACCACCACCCGCTGCTGCACCGCCGATTTGAACTCGTTGTAGACAAGAAAAATCGCGTCGGTGCGCGCGTCGCGAAACGCGTGCGACACGATCTGGGCCAGCTCGCGCGACATCGCGGTGACGGTCTCCGCGGTCGGGGCCGCGATCTCACGCACGACCTCCAGCTTGCGCCGCCGGAAGTAGTCCCGCCCCTTCTTGCCGACCACCTCCAGCAGCACTTCGCGCGCGGGCGGGTTGGCCTGCTTTCGCTCCGCGATGAAACGCTGCGAGACCCGGAAGATGTTGGCGTTGAAGCCGCCGGCCAATCCGCGATCGGAGGTGAGCAGAACCAGCGTGATCCGCTCGGGCGCCCGCCGATCGAGGAGTGGGTGCGACTCGGAACCGGCGCGCAGCGCCACCTCGGCGATCGCTTCGCCGAGCGCGCTCGCGTACGGGCGCGCCGCCACGATCGCGTCCTGGGCCCGACGCAGCCGCGAGGCCGCCACCAGCTTCATGGCGCGCGTGATCTTCTGCGTCGATTTCTTGGACGCGATCTGCGTGCGTATGTTCTTGAGCGAGGGCATGGGCGATCTGGTCGTGGTCGTGCACGCGACTACGCGGCCTGGGCCTCCGGCGAAAACTCCTTGCCGAACGCCGCCAGGACCGTCTTCATGAGCGCCTGCAGACCGTCCCAGGCCTTGCCGTCGTTCCCCTTGCTGCGCAGCTCCGTCCACACCTCGCCGTGGCGCGCGTCGACGAAGGCGTACAGCTCGAGCTCGTAGCGCCCGAGCGAATCGATCGGCAGCGCGTCGGCGAACCCGTTGGTCACGGCGAACAGGATCAGCACCTGCTTTTCGACCGACAGCGGTTGGTACTGCCCTTGTTTGAGGAGCTCGGTCATGCGCGCGCCGCGCGCCAGCTGCTGCTGCGTCGCCTTGTCCAGGTCCGAGCCAAACTGCGCGAACGCCGCCAGCTCCCGGTACTGCGCGAGCTCCAGGCGCAGCTTTCCGGCGACCTTCTTCATGGCCACGATCTGCGCGGCGCCGCCGACGCGGCTCACCGAGATGCCCGCGTTCACCGCCGGGCGCTGCCCCGAGAAAAACAGATCGCTCTCCAGGAAGATCTGGCCGTCGGTGATGGAGATGACGTTGGTCGGGATGTAGGCCGACACGTCGCCGGCCTGGGTCTCGATGATCGGTAGCGCGGTCAGCGACCCGGCGCCCTCCTTGTCCGACAGCTTGGCCGCCCGCTCCAGCAGACGCGAATGGAGGTAGAAGACGTCGCCCGGGTAGGCCTCGCGGCCCGGCGGCCGGCGCAGCAGCAACGAGAGCTGCCGGTAAGCCACCGCCTGCTTCGACAGATCGTCATAGACGATGAGCGCGTGCCGCCCGCTGTCGCGGTAGTACTCGGCCATCGTGACGCCGGTGTAGGGCGCCAGGAACTGCAGGGGCGCCGGCTCCGACGCGGTCGCGGCGATGATGGTCGTGTACTGGAGCGCACCAGTCTCGCGCAGCTTCTCGACCACCGCCGCGACCGTCGACTGCTTCTGGCCGATGGCGACGTAGAAGCAGCGGACGTCCTGTCCCTTCTGGTTGA
>CAYTTF010000594.1:0-2045 GCA_964440665.1 uncultured Myxococcales bacterium
TGGCGATCGGAAGCGCGAACCGCGCCAGCGATCTCAGGAACGCCCGGCGCGCGACCGGCGCGCGCAGCGCCGCCGCACCACCGACGGCGCGCACGGCTTCGAAAAGAAAAAGGGGAACGATCGCCCAGGGGGGACGCGTCGCGACGCCGCACACCACGAAGAGGCCGGCCAGCAGCGGCCATTCCGCGCCGATGGACGTCCAGACGTACCCGATAGAGAGCGTGACCGCGACGATCTCCGCCGTGAACCAGACCTGCCCGATCACGGAACAGAAGTAGTAGACCGAACCGACGCCGAACATCGCCGTGAGCCACAGGTCGTCGACATCGCTTCGACGCGACAGTCCCCGGACGCGCAGGCGGCGCAGCAAGACAAAGAGCAGCATCGGGTTCAAGCCGGCCCACAGCGCGGTGAAGAGCACGTCGTTGAACCGCAGCCCCCAGATGGCGACGAAGGGGACCATGAGAATCGCGGGGAATGGCGGAAACGAGACCAGGCGGATCGCGGAGCGCGAAACGATCTCGGCTGCGGGGATCGTCTCGGGCGTCCCGCGCAGCGGATAGAAGCGATCGGCGGCGCCGCCGGTGCGGCTGCCGTAGAGGCCGCGCACCTCGCGTCCGTCGCGCAGCTTGAAGACCTCGATCTTGGCCCAGTCGTTCTCGTTTGGTGGCGGCCCCGCCAGCGTCAGCCGCCCATGGAGCCAGCCCTCCGCCAGGTAGACGTAATGGTTGTACTGCGAGTGCATGCGCAGCCGGCCGCCCGACGCGCCCAGGTAAGCGCCCGTGAACGCGAGGTAGACCAGCAGAGCGCCGCGCCAGCCACGCAGGAGCCGCGCCAGCATCGCCGCGCTCCGCGTCGGTACCACCTCGCCAGCGACCCGAGGACCGTCCGTCGCGGCGGCCGGCGTCGGTGCAACCTCGCTGGCGGCTCCGGGCTCTTCCATCAGCGGGCTCCGCGCCGGTACAACGTGACGAGCGGGACGCCTTCGCGCGCCCGGACGTAGACAGGCTGGGTGGTCCCGTAGGTCTCCCAGAACCAGCCCTCGTACTTGGCCCAGTGCTTTTCGTAAAAGAGGATGCCGATCTCCGATCGCTTGATGCCGTCCTCGCCGAAGCCGGTGTCACCGACCCCCATCGACAGGCGTCCCTCTCGTTTGTACATCGAGATCGCGTCGGAGAGGACATCGTGCCAGAAGAGGCTCCGGTTCTCGGGCGCCATGGCGTCGAGATCGGGAAGCATCGGCAGCACCGAATAGCCCCAGAACTGGCGGTTCATCCCCAGAGACGCGCCACCCGCGAAGCCGCCCGCGAGCAGATTGTAGTGCCCGAGCCCGTCGGGGTGCGAGCGCCGCGTCTCGATCACCGCCGGTACACAGACGACGAACGCCAGGGCGGCCGGCGCGGCGCGCCGCAGACGGGCGCGCGCGACCGGAAGAGCGCCCTCGAGGCCACGCGCGATCGCGGTGAGGCCGACGCCGCCCAACAGCGCCAGGTACGGCATGGCGGTCAAGAAATGTTTGACGCCCCCGAAGATGGGCGTCGAGGGGACCGCGAGCACGCAGAGCGGCCCCAGCGTCTGGAAAAGCACGAAGGCGCCCGGCGCGCGATCGACGTCGGCCCCCGGCCGCAACCAGCTGGGGTGGGCCGCCGGCGGCGCCTCGGATTCCCCGCCCGGGAACAGCGCCTCTTCGCGCCGCCGCCGGACCAGCGCGGCCGCGCCGAAGCCGACGAGCGCGAGCGTGGTGACGGGGACGGTGAACCCCGTTTCGACGAAGGGGGCCGTCGCGCGCAACAGCTTCATCGCGGTCCGGGTCGGCGGCTGGTTCCAGTTCCAGCCCAGGTATTCGAAGTTGTAGTGTTCGTGATCGAGGTGGCGGACGACGTAGGCGCGCGTCCGCGCGATGGGCGCGTTCCACAGCCAGGGCCAGTGCAGGAAGAAGATGATCGGCCCCAGCACCAGCATCGCCACGAAGGCCAGCGGAGGGCGCGGCAGGCGGCGCGCCCGCAGATCGCCCCGCCGCATCCAGAGGTAGTGCGCCACCAGAA
>CAYTTF010000595.1:0-2039 GCA_964440665.1 uncultured Myxococcales bacterium
GCGCCGCAACTCATCGTAACGGTCCCCCTCGGCGTGCTCAAGGCCGGGGCGATCGAGTTTTCGCCGAGGGTCATCGAAAAGGAGGGCGCCGTCGGCCGTCTGGAGATGGGCGATGCAGAGCGGGTGAGCCTCTGTCTCGGAAGCGACGCGTGGGTGGCGTCCGGGCGCTTTCCGCCGGGCGGCTTCCTGTTCACGGGCGAGCCGCCGTTTCCCGTCTGGTGGGTCAGCCGGCCACCGCCGTTTCCGGTCATCACCGGTTGGTCCGGAGGTCGCAACGCGCGGGCGCTCGGCCAGCTGGGCGGCACCGCCGCGCGGGTGGACGCGGCGGTCGCTGCGCTGGCGGCGGCTCTGGGCGCCGACGCGGGCCGGCTGCGCCAGGACCTGCGCGGCGGGTTCAGTCACGACTGGCTCGCGGATCCGTTCGCGCGCGGCGCCTACAGCTATGCGGGCGTGGGCGGCAGCGAGGCGGGGGACGAGCTCGCGATTCCGATCGAAGGAACCCTCTTTTTCGCGGGCGAGGCCACCGAATCCGACGGCCAGAACGGGACCGTCCACGGCGCCATCGCCAGCGGCCGGAGGGCGGCGAAGCAAGCGCTCGGTGTATGACGGCCGTCGACGCTACGGCATCACGACCTGTAGCTTCGGATATTTGCGCTTCACGAACGCGAGCGCGAACTTGACCTTGACCGTGGCGATGCACAGTTTCATCGCGCAGACCACATCCTTCACGGGGGACGACATGCAGATTCGCTTCGGTTATGAGCTCAACTACGACGTACCCCAGCCCACGCCGATGATCTTGACCCTGAACGTGCACCACAGCCGGGTCTCGGATCTCGTGAGACCAGACCACATGAAGACGACGCCGTCCGTCCCGACGACCGCCTACCGATATGGGTTTGGAAATTGGTGCACTCGTCTGGTCGCCCCCCCGGGGCATTTTCGCGTGACCGCCGACGCGACCATCAACGACAGCGGCGAGCGGGAGCCGGTCGTTCCGTCGGCCGTTCAACACCCCGTCCCGCAGTTGCCGGAGGAGACCCTGGTCTTCCTCCTGGGGAGCCGGTACTGCGAGACCGACAAGATGTCCCAGTTCGCCTGGGACAAGTTCGCCAACGTCCCGCTCGGCTGGGGGCGCGTGCAGGCGATCTGCGACTTCGTTCACCAGCACATCACGTTCGGTTATGAGTTCGCCAGATCCACCAAGACCGCCTGGGAAGCTTTCAACGAACGCCGGGGCGTCTGCCGCGATTTCGCCCACCTGGCAATCACCCTGTGCCGCTGCCTGAACATTCCGGCGCGCTATTGCACGGGCTACCTGGGCGACATCGGCGTTCCGAAGGACCCGGCGCCGATGGACTTCGCGGGATGGTTCGAGGCTTACCTCGGGTCGACCTGGTACACGTTCGATGCGCGCAACAACACCCCGCGCATCGGACGCATCCTCATCGCGCGCGGTCGCGACGCCGCGGACGTTGCGATCTCGACCACCTTCGGGCCAAACACCCTGCAGACCTTTCGGGTCTGGACCGACGAAGTGGTTTCCTGACCCCCGCTCGCGCGCCAGCCGTTCGAAGAGTAGCGTGACGGGATGACGTACTGTGTGGGCGTGCTGCTGGAGGAGGGAATCATCCTCGGCTCGGACTCCCGCACCCACGCGGGCGTCGATGACTTCGCCTCGTTCTGCAAGATGACCGTCTTCGAGCGCGCAGGTGAGCGCGTACTGGTGTTGCTGAGCTCGGGAAGCCTGGCCGGAACCCAGGCCGTCATCGGAGTCCTCACCCAGCAGGCCGAGACCGCCGGTATCCTGAGCGCCCACACGATGTTCGACGTCGCGCGCGTCGTCTCGGACGCAATGCGCGCGATCGACCGTCGCGACGGCGAACATCTGGAAAAGCACGAGCTGTCCTTCAACGCCTCGTTCATTCTCGGTGGCCAGATCAGCGGGGAGCGGATGCGGCTCTTTCGCATCTACGCCGCTGGCAATTTCATCGAGGCCGGCGCCGACACGCCGTTCTTCCAGACCGGCGAGGCCAAGT
>CAYTTF010000596.1:0-2039 GCA_964440665.1 uncultured Myxococcales bacterium
GCCGCCGTCGACATGGCGGCGTCCAGCATGGTGCGCTTGTAGTCGGTCTTGAGGCGCTCGTGGTGTGCCGTCTTGAAGATGTAGACGCTGCGATGGTCGGCATCCCAGGCGGGGATCAACAGTCGCGCGCGTGAGTCACCGATGCGGTGGTCCTGCAGGATGGGCGTCAGCTCGGCCTTCAGCTTTTCTGAATCGTGCTTGGGTCCGACGATCTGCATGGCCGAGCGGCCAATCGCCTTGACGCGCTCCACCAAGCCGGTGTCGACGCCGCCGAAAATGTGCGGACCGCGCTTGACGTAGAGGTCGAGCAGCTCCTGCGCCGGTATTCCGAGACCGAGGCCCAGCGCCAGGATACCGCCTGTAGTTGTGCCCGCGTTCAGGTAGAAATACGAACCGATGGGCTGGTCGAGGTCGTCCTCATGCTCGGCGAGGAACGACGCCTGCAGCGTTCCCATGATGCCGCCCCCGTCGAGCGACAGGATGCGGCGGATTTGCCCGGGATGAGTGCTGGTCTTGGCGTCGTCGATCAAGATTAGCCCTTCGGCGGATTCGGGTCGCGGCCGTGGCTGTCGCTGCTCGCGATTCGGCCGTCGAGATTGTGGATGCGCAGCTCGGTGTGCTGGTTGCTGCTCACCGAGCGGCCCGCGTCTACGGCCTCCGCCTTGGTGTCGTGGTGGCTGCTCGCACGCTCGCTGCCGCCGCGTTTCACGTCCCAGCCGCCCGAACGCTTATGGACGACATGGTGGCTATCTGGTCCCTTATGGGCCAACTTCCCCATCTCCGTTACGAATTTGTTCGGTATATATCGAACGGTGGAGCGTTCGCTTGTCAAGTGCGTTTTCGTTCGGCATAATCGAACGGCACTAAGCCTCTAGGAAGACTGCAAGAATCGCCATGGCACCGACTTTTAGCGAGAAAATCAAAGCCCTTCGCATAGGGAAGGACTGGTCACTGGATGACCTCGCTAAGGAATCGGGCGCGAGCAAAAGCTACCTATGGGAGCTAGAGAACCGGCCTGAGCGCAAGCCGTCGGCTGAAAAGCTCGGCAGTATCGCCAGCGCGCTTGGCGTCACGACGGACTACCTTATGGATGACAAGGCAACGTTCGACGATGCTGAATTGAAGGAGGCCTTTTTCCGGCAGTTCAACCGCCTGGAGGAGACCGACAAGACGCGTGTGATGGACCTGATCAAGGCCTGGGGCAAAAAATGAAGCTACCGACGACATGCGAGGGCTGGGCTACCCGCGTCTCCGCATTCGTCAAGGCGGCGACCGAGGCGCTTAACGAGCCGCGCTTTCCCGTTCGCATCGGAGCCGTCGCACGGGAGTATTCGAAAAACATGTTCCCCAAGGAGCCGCTTACGGTCGTTGAGGGAGGCAGGTTCGAGAGGTTCGAAGGCGCGCTCGTACCAAATCCCGACAGGACGGGAGAGTGGGGCATCTTTTACAACGCGGCGATTAAATCGCCGGGCCGGATCAACTTCACCCTTGCTCATGAGTTGGGCCACTACCTCCTCCACCGCCACCTAAGTGGAAACCCGATCTATTGCTCGCGCAGCGACATGTGGGAATGGGATTCCGAATACGGGCAGATGGAGGGGGAGGCGAACAAATTCGCCTCGATGGTGTTGATGCCGGCGGATGACTTCCGCCAGCAGACCAAGGATTTCCGCAAGCCAACGCTAGCGCAGTTCGAGGTCCTTCGCGACCGTTACGAAGTTTCGCTGACGGCTGCCGTGCTCAGGTGGCTTGACCTGACCCCGCGCCCGGCGATGTTGGTCGTCGCCAAAGACGGGTTCATAGACTGGGCACGCAGCAGCCCCGCATTGTTCAGTTCCGGCGTGTTCTATCGCGCACGCAAGGAGACTATTGCGATCCCCGACAAATCCCTCGCGGCGCTCGGACCGTCCAGTGGCCTCGTGGAGGCCACGCATGAGCCCGGGATCTGGAATCCTCGCGAGCGCGTTTTCGAGTCCGTCGTGTTTGACGAGTATCGGGACCTCACGTTGTCGCTATTGATTTACCCCGCTGAGGGGCCG
>CAYTTF010000597.1:0-2038 GCA_964440665.1 uncultured Myxococcales bacterium
TGTCCTTGTAGTGCTTCTCGAGCTTCTTGCGGATGTCGAGCAGCTGCTTGTAGGCGACCGGCAGGACCTTGCCGAGCTCTTCGATCTTCTGCGGCGTGCGGATGCCGGCCACCACGTCCTCCCCCTGCGCGTTGACCAGGAACTCCCCGTAAAAGACGTTCTCGCCGCTGGCTGGATCCCGGGTAAAGCAGACGCCGGTGGCGGAGTCGGCCCCCTTGTTGCCGAACACCATCGCCTGGATGTTGACCGCGGTCCCCCACTCCGCCGGGATGTTGTTGAGGCGCCGGTACAGGTTGGCGCGATCGTTCTGCCACGACTGAAAGACCGCCTTGATGGCGCCTTCCAGCTGCGCGTACGGATCGGTCGGAAAATCCACACCGACGCGACTCTTGATCTCCCACTTGAACTCCGCGACCAGCTCCTTGAGCGCGTCGGCCGGGAGCTCCGAGTCGACCTTGACGCCGCGGGCCTTCTTCTTCTGATCGAGGATCAGGTCGAACGGATCGTGATCCTCTTTCTTCTCCGGCTTGAGACCGAGGACCACGTCGCCATACATCGCGATGAAGCGGCGGTAGCTGTCGAAGGCGAAGCGTTCGTTGCCCGACTTTTTCGCCAGGCCGGCGACGGTGACGTCGTTGAGGCCCAGGTTCAAGATGGTGTCCATCATCCCGGGCATCGACGCGCGCGCGCCCGAGCGGACCGACACCAGCAGCGGGTTGTCCGGATCGCCGAACTTGGCGCCGACCAGCTTCTCCATCCGCGCCACGTTGCTGCGGATGTCCGCGTCGAGGCCCTTGGGGAGCTTCTTGCCGTTGTCGTAGAACTCGGTGCAGACCTCGGTGGTGATGGTGAATCCGGGAGGGACCGGCAGGCCGATGTTCGCCATCTCGGCCAGGTTCGCCCCCTTGCCGCCGAGGAGATTCTTCATCTCCTTGTTCCCCTCCGCCTTGGCGCCGCCAAAGAAGTAGACCCGCTTGGTCGACGACTTGCCCGGCTTGCCGGCCTTGGGCATCAGCTTCTTCTCGGCCGCCTTCAAGAACTTGGCGGCGACAGCGCGAATGCCGTTCCTGTGACCGTTCTTGGGGGCCTTGGCGGTCTTCTTGGATTTCGAGCTGGATTTCGAGGTTTTGGAGCGGCTCTTAGCGAGGCTTGGCATGGGCGCTTATTTACCCTGAGCCCCGCCCCTTAGGAAGAGCCTTCTTGCGCGAAATTATGCGACTTTGCCGCGCAGGGCGCCGACCAGCTCCCCGACCGCGACCCGCTCCTGGCCCATGGTGTCCCGATCCCGGACCGTGACGGTCTGGTCGTCGATGCTCTGGAAGTCGACCGTGATGCAAAATGGGGTGCCGATCTCGTCCTGGCGGCGGTAGAGCTTGCCGATGGCGCCGGTATCGTCGTAGACCGATCGCAGGCCCGCGTTCTGGAGATCCCGTTTGATTCCGCGCGCCAGCTCGACCAGCCGCGGCTCGTTCTTCTTGAGCGGAAAGACCGCCACCGTGATGGGCGCCAGGCGCGGGTGGAGACGCAGCACCGTACGGGTGTGCTCCTCGCCCAGCTTCTCCGCCGTCCCCCGGACCTTCTTGAAGACCTCGATCCGGTTGGCCTCCGCGTCGTCGGAGAGCCCCAGCAGATCCGGCAGCGTCCCCGGCAACCCGGCGGCGATCCGTTCGGCGGCGGCCAGCAGGCGCGCTTTGACCGCCGGCTCCATGACCTTCGGATCGCGCTTGTCGACCGATCGACCGAAGCTCTCCACCAATTCGCGCAGCTTGGCAGTCTCTTCGGCCGGCGGCTCCTTGACCAGCGATTCGTCGTAGGCATCGCAGAGAAACGCCAGCGTTGCCCGGTCCGCTCCCGCCGACGGCTCGATGACGTAAGGGACGATGTGCTTCTTTTGCTCCTGGTCGAAGTACCGCAGCTCCCCGACCGCATCCGGGTTCTCCGGGCTGCGGCTGTGCGCCTTCAGATCGAAGTCGGTGCGGTTCGCGATCCCTTCGAGCTCGCTCCACCCCATCGGGAAGCGGTACTCGAGGTCGACGCA
>CAYTTF010000598.1:0-2037 GCA_964440665.1 uncultured Myxococcales bacterium
TCCTCATCTGCAACACCAACGTCAAGCACGCGCTGGCCGACAGCGCCTACGCGCGGCGGCGCACCGAGTGCGCGGAGGCGTCGCGCCAGCTGGGCGTGCCGAGCCTGCGCGACGCCACGCCGGCGATGGTCGAGGCCGCCCGCGGGATCTTCGATCCGGTGGTCCGGCGGCGGGCCCGCCACGTCACCACCGAGAACCTGCGCACGCTGGCGGCCGCGACCCACCTGGAGGCGCGCGAGTTCATCGAGGTCGGCGCGCTCATGTACGAGAGCCATCGGTCCTTGCGCGACGACTTCGAGGTGAGCTCGGCCGAGCTCGACACACTGGTGGATGTCGCGCGCGAGATCGGCGCGGCGGGCGGCGTGCTGGGCGCGCGGCTGACGGGCGGCGGCTTCGGCGGCTGCACCGTCACGCTGGTGCGCACCGAGCACGTGGGCGCGGTGGCCGAGACGCTGGCCAACGAGTACCGGAACCGCACCGGTCACTCGGCGACCAGCTTCGTCTCGCGCCCGGCGCGGGGCGCTCACCTGGTCGATCCCCTGACGGTGATCTAGGACCGCATCCGGATGGCGTTCGATCCCGAATCGCAGCCCCACCGGCGGTACAACCCGCTCACCGGCCAGTGGTTGCTGGTCTCGCCCCAACGGACGCGGCGCCCTTGGCAGGGCCAGACGGAGAGCGTGCAAGGGCAGCGGCGGCCGGCGTACGATCCGACCTGCTATCTGTGCCCGGGAAATCGTCGGGCCGGGGACGCGATGAATCCCGCCTACACGGGCACGTTCGTGTTCGACAACGACTTCTCGGCCCTGCTGCCCGGTGCCCTGCCGCCGGTCGAGCCGGGCGCCGCCGATCCGCTGCTGCGGGCGGAGCCTGCCGCCGGGCTCTGCCGCGTGATCTGCTTCAGCCCGCGCCACGATCTGACGCTGGCCGAGATGGACACCGCCGCCGTGGCCGAGGTGGTCGACACCTGGGCCGCCGAGACGGCGGCGCTCGGAGAGCGCTACCGCTGGGTGCAGGTGTTCGAGAACAAGGGCGCCGTGATGGGCTGTTCGAACCCGCACCCCCACGGCCAGATCTGGGCCTCGCGCGCGCTGCCGACCGAGCCCGCCGCCGAGGACCGACACCAGCGGGCCTACTTGGAGGCGCACGGCTCGCCGCTGCTGGTCGACTACGCCGCGCGTGAGCGCGCGCTCGGCGTGCGCCTGGTCTCGGAGAACGACGCCTTCCTGGCCGTGGTTCCGTTCTGGGCTACCTGGCCGTTCGAGACCTTGATCCTGCCGCGCCGACACGTCGCCCGGCTGCCGGACCTCGCTCCGGCCTAGCGGAGCGGCCTGGCGGCGCTGCTCAAAACGGTGCTCGGCGCCTACGATCGTTTGTTCGAGGTGTCGTTCCCGTACTCGCTGGGGTGGCACGGGGCGCCCTTCGACGCCGGCCCGCACCATCCCTGGCAGCTCCATGCCCACATCTACCCGCCGCTCCTGCGCTCGGCGACGGTCAAGAAGTTCATGGTCGGCTACGAGATGCTGGCCGAGCCGCAACGCGACCTGACGCCGGAGCAAGCCGCGGCCCGGCTGCGCCAGCTGATCCAGGTTCGTTAGGCATGTGGGCTGCCGATTTCAGCGTGCGCCGGGTCACTGGCATGACGGACCGGATCTGGCGAAAGATGCGCCTAGTTGCGAGATGTCCCGAAGCCCCCGCGACGCGTTGCGCAAAAAAGCAACTGTCTTAAAAAATCATCTGGCGCGTATGTTTCGAAATGAGATACTAACGTTCTGGAATTGGAGGCAGGTATGAGGACCACGTCCCGTTTCGCCGGTCTTCTCACGGCAGCAGCTCTGCTCGGCGCCGCCGGTTGTCAAGGCACCATAGATAACACGACCGGGTCGGCCAGCACCGGCAACGGTAACGGCGGCTCGTCCAGCACCGGCACCGGAACTGGCGGCTCGTCCAGTACCGGCACCGGAACTGGCGGCTCGTCCAGTACCGGCACCGGAACTGGCGGCTCGTCCAGTACCGGCACCGGAACTGGCGGCTCGT
>CAYTTF010000599.1:0-2035 GCA_964440665.1 uncultured Myxococcales bacterium
GGTGCCCATGGTCGATATCATGGTCGCAATGCCCGGCGCATCCGCAGCGGAGGTGGAAAGCCGCGTCACGCGCCCGATGGAGAAATTCCTATGGGAGATCGCCGGCGTCGAATACCTCTACTCGACCGCAAGCCCGGGCGGGGACATGACCGTCGTCCGCTTCAAGGTCGGCACCGACCTCGAGTCCGCCCTCGTCCGGCTCAACCAGAAGCTCCAGGCAAACTTTGATCGGATCCCCCTTGGCGTCGGTCAGCCGATTATAAAGCCCCGCACGATCGACGACGTGCCGATTCTTGCGATCACTTTCCACAGTTCGCGCTACGGCCACGCCATGCTGCGCCGCCTCGCCACGCAGGTGGACGACGCCGTGAAACAGATCCCGCTCGTTGCAGAGACCACGGTGATCGGGGGCGAGCGCCGCTCTATCCGCGTCCTCCTCGATCCGCAGAAGCTCGCATCGCGCAACCTCAGCCCGGCATCCCTCGCGGGGGTGCTGCGGCAGGCCAACGCCCAGCTGCTTGCCGGGTCCCAGTCCTCGGGCAACCGGGAGACCCTGCTTCAGGCCGGCGACTTTCTTCGCAGCGCCAGCGACGTCGGATCCGTCGTCGCCGCAGTATGCCGCGGCAGTCCGGTCTATCTGCGGGACGTGGCCGAGATCATCGACGGACCAAGCGAGCCCAGCACGTATGTTCTGTTCGGCAGCCGCGCCTCCGCTGAGAGCGCCGCGGTGACCCTGAGCGTCGCCAAGCGCCCGGGCGCCAACGCCGTGGACGTAGTCTCGGCGGTCCTCGCAAAGCTGGACTCCATGAAGGGCACCCTGATCCCGGCCGACATCGGCGTGACCGTGACCCGCAACTATGGCGCCACGGCCCGCGAGAAGTCCGACGAGCTCCTGCTCCACATGGGACTCGCGGTCTTCGGCGTCGCGGTGCTCATCCTCCTATTCCTCGGCTGGCGCGAGTCGCTAGTCGTGCTCCTCGCGATTCCCGTGACGCTCGGGCTCACCCTCCTCGTGTTTTACCTCTACGGCTACACGCTAAACCGCATAACGCTCTTCGCGCTTATCTTTTCGATCGGGATCCTGGTCGACGATGCGATCGTTGTCGTCGAGAACATTGTGCGGCACATGGGCCTTCCGGACTGCCGCCGAAAGCGCCTCATCCAGATCGCCGTCGAGGCCGTGGACGAGGTCGGAAACCCTACGATCCTTGCGACATGGGCAGTCATCGCCGCCGTTCTTCCCATGGCGTTTGTGAGCGGCCTCATGGTCCCTTACATGCGCCCGATCCCCATCGGTTCGAGCGCCGCAATGCTGTTCTCACTCCTTGTTGCCTTCGCAGTGACGCCTTGGGCAGCCTTGAAGCTGCTCCGCGGGCATTTCGCCCGTGCTTCATCCCCCACCCCGTTCGTCGACGCGCCGCTGACCGAGGAGGAGGATCGGGCTGCCAACGAGGCCGTGACCGACACCTTCTTCTCGAGACTCTATCAACGCGTTATGCGCCCCCTCATCAGACGCAGCGCAATGCGCTGGGCGTTCCTCTCGCTGGTAGCCGCCGCCACCTTGGGAGCCATCGCACTCGTCGGCCTAGGCGTCGTGAAGGTCAAGATGCTGCCATTCGACAACAAATCCGAGTTCCAGGTGATCATCAATATGCCGGAAGGAAGCACCCTCGAGCAGACGGCTCGGGCGGCCCGCGAAATGGCCGCCTCGATCCGCGTGGAGCCGGAGGTTCGCGACTACCAAGTCTATGTCGGCACGGCCTCACCCTTCAACTTCAACGGACTTGTGCGCCACTATTTCATGCGCCATGGCAGCTCGGTTGCCGACCTTCAGGTGAACCTCCTTCCCAAGGCGGAGCGCCGCGCCCAGAGCCATGAAATAGCGCGAAGGATCCGTCCCGGACTTGAAGCCATCGCCCGGAAATACGGTGCCGCGATTGCGGTCGCCGAGGTCCCCCCGGGGCCGCCCGTTCTGCAAACCATCGTCGCGGAGGTCTACGGCCCCAGTGAGGAGTCGCGCCTGAAGCTCGCGTCC
>CAYTTF010000600.1:0-2028 GCA_964440665.1 uncultured Myxococcales bacterium
CCCGTCGATGGTCACCGAGGACTCCGCGACGTTGGTCGCCAGCCCCACCTTGCGCCGCGCGGCGGGGGCCTCGGCGCGCGCCTGATCCTCCAGCGACATCTGCCCATGCAGAGGCAGGATCGCGAGCTCGGCGGCACCCGGCAGCTCGCCGAGCGTGGCCTGCGCCCGCCGGATCTCGGCGGCGCCGGGGAGGAACACCAACAGATCACCGTCCCGCTCCTCCTGCAGGATCCGGCGCACGGCGGCCGCGATCTGCCGCTCGAGGGGGCGATCGTCCTTGGCGCGGTCCACCGGCAGGTGCTCGATGTCGACATCGAACCGCCGGCCCGCGCTGCGCACGACGGTCGCGCGTCCGGCGGCGCCGGCCAAGAAGTCGCGCACCGGCCCGCTCTCGAGCGTCGCCGACATCGCCACCACCGCCAGATCGGGCCGCGCGCCGGCGCCCGGCAAGGTCGCCGACGGGGGCCCGCGTAGATGCCGCATCCAGGCCAGGGCCAGATCGGTCGCCACATGTCGCTCGTGCAGCTCGTCGAGCACGATCGCCGAGACCGCGCGCAACTCGGGATCGGCGAGCAGGCGCCGCACGAACAGGCCCTCGGTCATGAAGCGGAGGCGGGTCTTGGGCCCGCCCGCTTCGTCGAAACGAACGCTGTAGCCGACGGTCTCCCCGATCCGCTCGCCCATCTCGGCGGCCACCCGCGTCGCCGCCAGGCGCGCTGGCAGACGTCTGGGCTCAAGCACCCAGATTTCGCCCCGACGCCCGCTGCCCGCCTCCAGCATCGCGCGCGGCACCCGGGTCGTCTTTCCGGCTCCCGGCGGCGCCTCCACCACCACCGCGCCGTCGGTCTCGACGCCGGCGAGGATGTCGGCGAGGGCGTCGTCAATGGGGAGCGGCGTCAAGCTGGGACGGCCGACTGTCGATGAGGTTGGCACAGAAGGGCACAAACTCGCACAGCGGGGGCGTTTGGGTGGGTAAAGCGACCACACCGATGAGAAATCCAAAGTCGCATCTTGCGATAGACTACCGGACGCGATGATTCGCTGTCCGAGCTGCGGTCGGCGCCTGAGTGACGCGGCCGCTGTCTGCGTGGTGCATGGCGCGCCGCCGCCGGCTGCCGCCGCCGCTCCCGCGGACGAGACGACACCTTTCGTCGTTCCGACGCCCGATCTGCCGGTGTTCCGCGTGCGCCGCACGCTGGGCCAGGGGGGATTCGGCGCAGTCTTTCTGGCGGAGCGCATCTCCGACAGCCAGCCGGTGGCGATCAAGGTGGCACGCTCCGACAACGCGACCGCCGGCGAGAGCCTGATGCGCGAGGCGTACGCTCTGTCGGCGATCGGCGTGCCCCATGTCCCGGCAGTCTACGAGCGCGGCCTGCTCGACGACGGGTCGGTCTACGTCGTGATGGAGTTCGTGCGGGCGCCGATCTTGGCCGATCGCCTGACCGCGCTCAGTGGGCCGATGTCGCTGGACGAGTTCGCCCGCGACGCGCTGGCGATCTTGGCGGTCATCGAAGTGGCGCACGGCCGCGGCTTCGTGCACTGCGATCTCAAGCCGGAGAACGTGTTCGTCGACGAAAAATTTGGCGCCAAGCTGTTCGACTTCGGGCTGGTGCGCAGCCTCGTCCGGAGCGCCGAGCGGGTGGAGTCGACCAAAGAAGAGGCGCCGGCCGGCACGCCCGAGTACATGTCGCCCGAGCAGTGTGAGGGGCGGCTCGAGATCGACGCGCGCAGCGACATCTACGCGTTCGGCGTGATCCTCTACGAGATGCTGTGCGGGGCGCCACCCTTTTGGGGGAATTCGGCCGAGGTGCAGCAGAACCACCGGAGCCGGCGGCCCCAGGCGCTGTCGCGGCGGGTGGAGGTGGCGGTCGCGCTCGAGGATGCGATCATGCGCTGCTTGGCCAAGGATCCCGATCGGCGCCCGCAGAGCGCGGCCGATCTGCGGCGCGGGCTGCAAGCGGGAATTGAGGCGGAGCGGGCGCGACGCGACGCCGCCGCTGTACCGGCGGCAGTCGGAACGATCGGAAC
>CAYTTF010000601.1:0-2017 GCA_964440665.1 uncultured Myxococcales bacterium
CACGGTGCTCGCGCTCCGCAATTCGCCGCGCGTTCGCCGGCACGAGATCGCGATTCCGGGCTTGCCCACCGCGTTCGACGGGTTCCGGGTGGCGCAGATCTCCGACCTGCACTGCGGTCCCTTCGCCAGCGGGGCACGCGTCGATCGCTGGGTCGCCGCGGTCAACCGACTCCAGGTCGACCTCGTCGCGGTGACCGGCGATCTGATCGCGAGCGGGCCGGCGTTCGTTCCGGTGGTGGCGGCGTCATTGGGCAAGCTGCGGGCGCGCGACGGCGTGTTCGCCAGCATGGGGAACCACGACTACTTCACCGACGGCGAAGAGATGGTGGGCGCGCTGGAGGGGGCCGGACTCACGCTGCTCCGCAACCGCGGCGTCGAGGTCCGGCGCGACGGCACCGCCATCTACGTAGCCGGCGTCGACGACACCTGGACCCGACGCCACGATCTGGACAAGGCGCTCGCCGGCCGGCCGGCCGAGATGCCGGTCGTGTTGCTCGCGCACGATCCGGTGCTGTTTCCGGACGCGGCCTCGCGCGGGGTCGACCTGACGCTTTCCGGGCATACCCACGGCGGCCAGATCGGCGTGCCCTTCCTCGCCAAGCGTTTCAACCTGGCGCGCGTCATGACCCGTTTCACGACGGGCCTCTACCGGTCGGGGCCGTCGACGCTTTACGTGAACCGCGGCCTCGGCTCGACGGGCCTGCCCGTGCGCATCTTCGTCCCGGCGGAAATCGCCGTGCTCACGCTCCGCCGCGCCGAGCGCCCGACCGCGGCCGCCGCGCGATCGGCGGCGTGAGGCGGAGAGATCCCGGCGCGACCTGCGTTGCCCAGAACGGGCGCTCAATTGCCAAATCGGGGCGCGTCCAGCCGCTCGGGCGATTTTTTCGGACGCGGCCGATCAGGCAAGGGGACGTCCGGGTCCGCTGCCGGCCGCGCGGGCGGCTCGTCGCTGTCGGACTGCTGGACTTCCGGCTGCGCGGGCGTCGACGGGACGCCTGGCGGCGGCTCGGGCGGAGCATAGGGCGCCGGCGCAGGTTGGGGCGCGGCGTACGGCGGCGGCGCCTGTGGCCTCGCTCTCACGTGAGGCAATGGATGGTAGCTCCTTCCATCCTCCTCTTGCGCATCTTCACACTCGCTGGTGTGCGAGTACCCGTACCCGGCTGAGAGAGCCCAGAGTGTCGCCACACCGAGGCCAAGTCCCACGGCGGTACCCTTGTTGGTCACGTTGTTCTCGGTGGCCACGTAGATAGCCGACAGGACGTTGGTGGTGGCAAACAGCGTGTCGAGCACGGGCGCGGTTCGGCTGCTCGTGCAGTTGGCGACCGAGAAGCCGCGGTGGTCGGCCGGCAACGGCTGAACGAAGATCCAGGAGCAGCCCGCGGTCATTGCGAGCGCAGCGATCGTTGCGACGAGCGCCGGCCGCTCGACGCCCCCGGCCGCCGGTCGCACGGTACCTCCCCGTTTGGCTCTCCCGACCACGTCCAGATGAGAATAACAAAATCATAAGCTACTGCGAAGGGGTCGGCCCGACGGAACGCGACCACAAGCGCTCAGTCCGACAACGAGAGTCAGCCAGAAAAACCGCGCCGCGGGACGTCCCCGACGTGCGACAGCCATCACTTTCCGACCCCGCATGGCGCGCGTTACCTTACCAGCATGGTGCATCGACTTGTGGTGGTGGGCGGCCTTGTCGTGGGACTCGGTTGCGGATCGAGCACCGATCGCGTGACCTCCATCTGCGGTCGGGTCGCGGACGCGAGCTGCGCGAAGCTCGTCGAATGTCACGCCTTGGGCAGCGGCGGAGTCGCCGTCAGCGCGGCCCTGTGCCAGCAGGCCCGCGCCGACCAGGTCAGCCAATGCGTGACCGACGACGGCGCCACCATCTCCGCCTCGACCGACGCGCAGGCCGACACCTGCGTTCAAGACCTCGCCGCGCAGCCCTGCACGGAGATCTGCAATCAGGTCCCGCAGGATCCGCCGTCGTGCAATCCGCTCAGCCCCGCGCCCAACACCGACA
>CAYTTF010000602.1:0-2001 GCA_964440665.1 uncultured Myxococcales bacterium
TGGCGCGGGAGACCAAGGTGACGACCCTCGTGGTCTCGCACGACCGCGAGCTCGCCTTCGGGATCGCCGACCGCATCGGCATCCTGATGGACGGGCAGCTGGTCAGTGTCGGCACCCCCGCCGAGCTGCAGGCGCCGCAGAACCCGCGCATCACCGAATTCCTGCATCCCAAAATCGACCTGCAAAAGCCGCGTTTCAAACGCCTGGAGACCTGAACCATGAACAATCCGCAACAAACCGCCCGCGTCGGGCTCTTCTTCCTCCTGGGCCTGGCCCTCACCTGGGTCGCGTTCGCCACGTTGAGCGGCGGGAGCATTTTCCGCGACAAGGGTTATGTCATCATCGCCGACTTCGACAGCCTCAAGGAGATCCGCCGGGGCGACGAGGTCCGCCTGGCCGGGGTGAAAATCGGCACGGTGGAGGCGACCCGCCTGGCCGGCCGCAAGGCCGAGGCCGTGCTGCGCATCGACCCGGCCATCGCGATCCAATCCGACGCCACCGCCTCCATTGTCATGTCGGGCCTGATCGGCACCAACTACATCGGCGTCGACCTCGGCACCGCCGGGGCCGCCCCGTTGCGCGACGGCGACGCGATCCACACCGCGGTCACGCCGGACATCAACTCGGTCATGAGCGACATCGGGGATCTCGGCAAGAAGCTCGACGGCGCATTGGGGACGTTTAGCGTGGCGATGAACGGCGACGGCAAGAGTCCGGGCCTGTTCCAGAACCTCAACCTGTTGGTGACGGACAACCGCGGAAAGCTGGCGACGACCCTGGACAACCTCCAGGCGATCACCGGCAAGATCAACAGCGGCCAGGGCACGCTGGGCCTGTTGGTCAACGACACCAAGGCGCATGACGACGCCATCGCGACCATCAACGAGCTCAAGGCGGCCGCCGACCAGGCCAAGACCTTCATCGCCAACGCGCAGACCATCGTGGACCAGGTGAAGTCGGGCCAGGGCCCGCTGGGCACGCTCGTCTACGACGACAAGACGGCGGCGAACCTGAAGACCACCGTGCAAAACGCCCGCGACGTGTCGGACAAGCTGGCCAACGGGCAGGGCACGCTCGGGCAGCTGCTCAACAACGACAACGTGCTGCGCGACGCCCAGGCGGTCTTGAAGAAGGCCGACACCGCCCTCGACAGCATGGGCGACTCCGGCCCCATCACCGCCGTCGGCGTGCTGGCGCAGGCGCTGTTTTGAGGTTGGAGAATGTGGAACTCAGGAAATCAGGAACGGAAGGGATTCCTTAACTGCGAAGGGACGCGAATGGTTCGGAGGAGTCGGGCCCCTGCTGCGCCGAGGCTCCGAAGGACGCGGAAGGAGCAGGCATCGCCTGCCAGCAGGCTCCTGCGACGGCGCGAGACGGCGAGCAAGATGCCTGCGTACCCAAGGGGGAAGAGAAGAAGGGCACGGCAAAACCGCTCCCCTACAGATCTGTCGCCTTCAACGGGTCCCTCACGCCGGCACCGTCATGAACTGGGTGACCCCGTTCACGAACACCGGCTGGAAATAGGTGCCGTTGAACTGATAGGCGATGTTGCCGTTGAGGTTCACCTGGTTCGCCCCGGGGGGAAGCTCCGGCACCGTCACGCCCATCGGGGCCGCGGTGATCACGTAGCCGCCGTCCGCCTGCACATAGAAGACGCCGCCGGCATAGTAATAGGGGACGCTCCCGCCCTCGGCGAGCATCGCGCCGTCAGGCAGTTCCGGGGCCGTGGCCCCGATCGGCGCATAGACTTCCTGGTAGCCGCCTTCATACGGTTGGTAGTAAATCCCATCGTCGTAATAGTAGGGTGAGCCGTTCCAGAAAAACGGACGGAAGCCGACGCCCAAGACCCCGATCCGCGCCCCAAAAACAAAGCTGTTCCAGTGGCGGTTGCGGTTGATGTCGGCCTCCACGTCGCGGCTGGCGATGCCATGCTGGGTGCCGACCGGCCCGCGCGGCACCGCCGCGGGCGCGGGCCCGCCCGGCCTGCGTTGAGCCGTCTCG
>CAYTTF010000603.1:0-1995 GCA_964440665.1 uncultured Myxococcales bacterium
GGCGCGCGTTTACGATCGGACTCGACAACGGTGTGCCGTTTGTCGCGGTGGCCGGCGTGGGGGGCACCCGAAGGAGTCAGCCCGGCTCGGCCTTGGCCGCCGGGAGTTGGCACCACTTGGCCCTGACGTCGACCGGTTCGCAAATCACCGTCTACGTTGACGGAGAGCTTTATTCGACCCTGGGCGCGCCGACGCCGGCCCTTGCTGGCGTGGCAGTCCTTGGCGGCGATCCGGCCGCCGGGACGGCATTTGTGGGGGAAATTGACGAGCTGGAGATTTCAAAGGTCGAACGGCCGCCGGGAGCGATCAAACTTGCCGCCGTCAGCCAGGGCGCCGATGGCGCGAAGCTCATGGCCTTTGGCGAAGACGAGCAGCGCAAGACGTGGCTGAGCGGGTTCAAAGCCGGCTACGTCGGCGTGATCATTGGTTCGCTCAGTGTCGACGGCTGGGTGGTCATCGTAATCCTGGCGGTCATGTCCGCGATCAGCTGGGTCGTGATGGTCAGGAAGTCGGTTTACCTCAACCGGGTGGTGCGGGGCAATGTCCAGTTCCTGCACGAATGGCGCCATGTAGCCAACGACCTGTCGGTGTTGGATTCCGCCGATGCAGAGCATGCCAAGAGCATGGGCGGCCGGGTTGAAGGCGCCCTCCACCGCGCAATGGTTCAGGCGCCGCTTTACCGGGTCTATCACATCGGCGTCGAGGAGATCCAGTACCGGCTGGCGGCCGATCAATCCGGAATATCCCGCGTGCTCTCGGGCCAGTCCATCCAGGCGATCCGTGCCTCGCTAGACGGTGGCCTGGTGCGGGAAACCCAAAAACTGAACAACCAGATGGTGCTCCTGACGATTGCCATCTCGGGTGGACCGTTCCTCGGCCTCCTCGGCACCGTGGTCGGTGTGATGATCACCTTCGCGGCGGTCGCGCAGGCCGGCGATGTCAACGTCAACGCCATCGCGCCCGGCATTGCCGCCGCCCTCGCCGCGACGGTTGCCGGCCTCGCCGTCGCGATTCCGGCGTTGTTCGGCTACAATTATCTGCTCACCCGGATCAAGTCGGTCACGACCGACATGCATGTGTTCATCGACGAGTTCGTTTCCAAGCTGGCCGAATTTTATTCCGAACCCGTCTCGCGAATCTAAACAGCGCCCAGATTTTTCCCCCACGGAATACACAGAATACACGGAAAACGAACCAAGGCAGATTGCCCTCAAAACACGCGAATCACACGAAAACAAAACCAACCCAAGTCAGTTGAAGCCCAGAAAACACTAAGAGGCTAAGCGCCAAGCAATGAAGGTTTTTTTCTCTCAACTCTCAGCTCTCAACTTTTGGTTCCCATCCTCCCATGCAAGTCCAAGCCGAAGACAAACCCTACGACGACATCAATATCACGCCGATGCTCGATCTGGCTTACGTGCTCCTCGTGATTTTCATCCTGATGTGCACGGCGTCGGTGGCGGGGACGAAGGTCAACCTGCCGAAGGCGAGCAGCTCGGCCGCAAGCCTGGCCAAGCCCAAGACCAAGGCGATCACGGTCAACAACGAGGGGAAAATCTTCCTGGATACCGTGCCCGTGACGCTGCAGGAGCTCGAGCAGCGGTTGACCCAGGTGAAGGCGCAGATCCCGGAGTTCCCGGTGGTGATTCGCGGCGACAGCCTCACGCAATACCAATCGGTGATGGACGTGATTGATGTGGTGGGGCGCCTGGGCATCAGCCAGGTGGGCCTCGCCACCAAACCACCGAAGAAGTGAGTCTGCTGCGGAAATTACGAACCAACAAAGAGCAACGATCGCGCGGATTCTAACGACGGACTGCCCGGCTAAGACGATTCGCCCGCGAATTCACACCAATCTCCGCGAACTTCGAAATACAACAAACCGACGAAAATTTGTCCGCGTACCGAGCCCAGCGAGATCAAACATATAAAAAGAAAACCAAGACCTTGAACCACAGATGAACACAAATGGACACAGATTGATCCAAGGAGACG
>CAYTTF010000604.1:0-1985 GCA_964440665.1 uncultured Myxococcales bacterium
TGGTAGCTCGACCCGGGGTTGATCCAGCGCAGCCAGCGCCGACTGCCCGCCTCGTCCGCCGGCCTTGAGGCCGGCGTGCCCCCGTCCGTCCGCCTTGACGCCGCGCCCCTTATTGCCGAGGATCTCGGCCTTCAGACTGGCGAACTCGCCGTCGTCAATCGCACCGTCACGGTGCAGCTTCGCGAGCTTCGTGAGTTGATCGACGGCTGAGTCATCCTTGCGTTGCGGGAGGCCCGAGGGCTCGCGGGCAGCGTAACTCGACGGGCGGGCGGCGTAGAAAGCGATCCATTGGCTGAGAACCCCACGCAGCTCAGCTACCGTTATCTTCGGGACTCTGAAGATCGCCGCGCCTGTCTTGCCTTCGATCGTCAGGTAGCTCACGTGAGTCTCCGATCGCTTCGGTGCCGCGAGCGCAAAGACACCTAACGTCAGTAGCCTTGTAACCGTCACACGGCTCTTCAGCGCGTCGAAGCCCTCGACGCCAAGACCGGTGATCCACTCGTGACTAAGCGTGATCGGCGCACGTAACCGCGCCTGAACGGTAAGTCCCGCTTGGTCGAACGTAAGCCTCTGATGAGTTAGCGCGGGCAGGTTCGAAACGCCGCCGAGGAACTCTGCTCCTCGCACCCAGACTGTCGGCGGGTATGCGGTCATCCGGTCTGGGTCTCAACACACGCCCTACGAGGTACCACGCCGGCGCGAGGGTCGGCGCGGGCGCACCTGCGCGCATCGGTGACCATCCATTCACGCTCTCGTCTTAGCCCCGTCAACTAACCCTGATTCTGGCGTCGGAAAGGGTCAGGCCGCCGTTGTAACCCTTGAAGATGCGCTCTTCCATCTCGCGAGATGATTCCCCCGCAGGCGTCTCGCTAAGCACACGGGTGCCTGAGCCTGTGGAAGGAACGGCAAGGCGTCACGAGCACGTCCGCTCCGGCCATCTGGTCACGCCGCGAAGCGTCCCGTAGCGTTCGGCAGGCGGCCGGTGCTGTTCGGAGAGCTCGGCGACGAGACCAGGCGTACGAGGTCGACGGATTCGCTGCTCGTGGACGCGGAGTTCCTCGTGCTCGCCGCGCAGCTCTCGTACCACCACAACCAGTCCGGGAAGCAGGTCGCGGTGCAGAGCTGCCGCGACGCGCGGAACCTGCTCGACCTCCCGCTCGAAGGCATACTCCTCATCGGGTACTGATGTGACGCTCTCCGAAGACGACAAGCTGACAATTCAGGCGTGCAAGGGAGAGGCACGCGAGATGGGGTACACACTCCTTGTCGACGCGATTCCGAACCTCGGGGAGTTGACGCACGCTGCGTTCGCAGCTCCCTACATCCCTGGGCAGCCATCAATGGGGAGATTCCTCGCCTACGCTCGGTCGGCGCTTGAGGCGGCGCAACTGGGCGCAGACCTACTCCACGGCATCGTCGAGCGCGGCGAGCCGTGGCCGTCCGACTAAGCTCGCGATGACGCTCATCATCGCGAACGTCGTCCCACAGGGGTTGATCTTCGCGGCCGACCGGAACATCAGTGGCGCGAACCTCGCCGTCGTGAGCGAGGAGGAGAAGGTCGTCAAGGTGAGCGACGTGGTCGCCTGCTATGCAGGTCGAGCACGCATCGGCGGTATCCCGATGTGCGACTGGCTTCGCGGCTTTCTTACCCGCCGGGCGGCCTCAACAATGTCGGAACTCGGCCCGGCTCTCGCGTCGGAGTTGGAGCTTGCCTTTTCCACGGTGCCGAAGGAGCAGCGCGGCACGATTGTGCATCTTGGTGGATTCGAGACAGGCCGTGACGGGCGGCCGCTCCCGGTCATCTGGTACGTGCGCGACGCGGAGATTCAGGCCGACGGTAGCGTCGCCTTCCTCGACCGGTTCGAGGCACGCGACGAACTGAAGATCGACGGCGATCGACTGCCCTACTTCGGCGACGCGACCGGCGAGGAGATCCGTGCACGCCTACTTGCGGCCGAGAGCGCCCTCCCGTGGGCGGGCTTTCG
>CAYTTF010000605.1:0-1979 GCA_964440665.1 uncultured Myxococcales bacterium
TAGCCTTTTTCGACGCGGATCGCGACGACGGTGATGTTGTCGAGGCCGCCGTTCTTGTTGGCGGCCGCGATCAGCTTCTCGCAGAGCGCGTCGAGGTCCTGCTCGCCCGCCGCCATCGAAGCGATCTCCTCGTCCTTGATCATGCCGGACAGCCCGTCCGAGCAGAGCAGGTAGAGATCCCCCAGCGCGGGCGCGTCGACCAGCACGTCGACCTGCACGGTGTCCTTCATGCCGAGCGCCCGGACGATCACGTTCTTGTGTGGGAACGCCGCGATCTCGTCGGCCGAGAGGTTCTTCATCTTGATGTAGTCGTTGAGCAGCGAGTGGTCCTCGGTCATCTGCTTCAAGACGCCGTCCCGCCAGCGGTAAAGGCGGCTGTCGCCGACGTGCCCGATCACGAGCGCGCGGTCGATGAACAGCGTCGACACCACCGTGGTCCCCATGCCGTGGCAGCGCGGATCTTTCTGCGCCTGCTCGTGGATCTTGAGGTTCGCGAGCTTGATGGCCGTGACCATGCGGTTGGTGTCGTAGCGGTTGCCGTGATCCATCTTGAAGGGCCAGGTGAGCTGCTGGTCCTCCTGGGTCGCCTTGAAGAAGCCGACGATGGTCTCGACCGCCATCCGGCTCGCCACCTCGCCGGAGGCGTGTCCCCCCATGCCGTCGGCGACGATGGCGAGGCGCTCGGTCTCGGGCAAGAAGAACGCGTCCTCGTTGTGGGCGCGTTTCATCCCCACGTTCGACTCGCCCGCGAATCGCACGCGCATGCCGTCCAGCGGAAACGACGAGCTCATCGAAGTTGCTCCATCGTATCCTTCCGTGGCGAGACGATCAACGCGGAGGCGGGCTTGACGAATGTGATCGTCGGTCCGACCGAGATGCAGAGCGCTCCTTCCCCCCGGTAGAGATCGCCGTCGATCGTGTAGGCCATGCTGCCGTTGCCACCGCCGTCGGCGCTCTTGGGCACGACGTCCAGCCGGGAGGCGACGGCGCTGAAGGCGCGCGTGGGCGCGATGCCGCGGCCGGCGTGGACCGCCCACAGGTCCGGAATCAGCGAGAGCGGCGCTCCGTAAATGGCGAGGACGCCGAAGCGCTCGAGATCGTCGTCGGCGCGGTGGTTGAGCTTGAAGCCGAGGCCCACCTCGCGCACGGTCGCCGCGCCGACCCCGACGAACGAAGTCCGTTCGAGGAGCTCGCCGTCGATCCGGATCGTCCCCTCGAATCTCTTGAACAGGCGGCGGATGAACGGACCGCCGAAGAGCGAGGAGCCGAATCCACGCAGCAGCAGCCAGGCGGCGCGCGCCGGGCCGTACCGGCCGGTTCCGTAGTACTCGCCCAGGAAGTTCGCCATCAGGCCGTTGCCGAAGATGAAGCCCAGCGCGTCGCCGATACGCAGGCACCTCCGCTGCAGCGTTTCGAGCGGACGTCGGCTCCGCGCCGCCTCGACGACCGATCCCAAGAACGTCATCGGACGCTCGCGGATTCCCAGCGACGCCGCCACCACGTTCATGGTGCCGCCGCAGAGGACCGCCAGCGGCGGAATGGGCTCGGCGCCGAACGCGCGCCCGAGCGCGGTGACCGCGCGATGCAGGGTGCCGTCCCCGCCGTGGATGGCGATCACGGACGGCGCGCTCGACCGGAGGTCGGCCGCGGCCTCCGCCAGCTCGTCGAGCGTCTTCGGGGCGAGCACCCGCCCCTCGGCGCCGAGAAGCGCCTGAAACTCCGCCGCCAGGCGCGGGTTGCGTCGATTCGCGCGCGAGCGCGGGTTGACGAGAACGGCGATGGAGGTCAGTCGCTACCGTCCGCGTCGTCGCTGGGCGCATCGTCGGTTTCGCCGGGCGCGTCTCCGTCTCCGAGCGCCGCCGCGATCTCCGAGATTTTGGGATACCAGCTCTCGAACACCTCGACGATCTGCCGCGCCTGCTTCTCGTTCGAGATGTTGAACGACGACTGCTTGCGATAGCTCCCCTTCGATTTCTTGA
>CAYTTF010000606.1:0-1953 GCA_964440665.1 uncultured Myxococcales bacterium
TCGAACCTGCGACCCTCGGCTTAGAAGGCCGATGCTCTATCCAGTTGAGCTACGGGCGCATGCTTATGCCCGGGGAGTTTACCCGTCAAGCGCGATTCATTCGAGGGTGTTGGCGCGCCCGTGTGATGGCGCGCCCGTGTTGGCGCGCTCGTCACTCGACCTCCTGCAGCTCGCGCGCCGAAAGCCCCAGCAAGTACAGGATCGCGTCCAACCCCGCCCCGGAGATGCTGGTATCGGCGTGCTCACGCAGCTTGGCCTTGGCGTGGAAGGCGATCCCCAGGCCGGCGCGCTCCAGCATGAGGGCGTCGTTGGCGCCGTCGCCGACGGCGATCACCTGATCCAGCAGCACGCCCTCGGCTTGCGCGATCGTCTCCAGCAGCTCGGCCTTTCGCTGCCCATTGACGATCGGCCCGATCACGCGCCCGGTCAGCTTGCCGCCTACCACCTCGAGGTTGTTCGAATAGGCATAGTCCATGTCCAGCCGGCGTTTGAGCGCCTCTGCCGCGCGCGAGAAGCCGCCGCTGATGACGGCGATTTTGTAGCCGAGGCGCTTGAGCACGCGCACCATCGTCTCGGCGCCTTCGGTGAGCGGCAGGTCGGCGGCGATCCGGTCCAGCACCTTGACGTCCAGTCCCTTGAGAAGCGCGACGCGCTGGCGCAGCGATTCGTCGTAGTCCATCTCGCCCTGCATCGCGCGCTCGGTGATGCGGGCGACCTCCGCGCCGACGCCGTGGGCGCGCGCCAGCTCGTCGATGACCTCGATCCGGATCAGCGTCGAGTCCATATCCAGGACCACCAGCCGCTTCGATCGGCGGTAGAGGCTCTCCGGTTGCAACGAGACGTCGAAGCCGGTGCTGGTCGCCACCGCCAGCAGGGTCCGCTTGAGCACCTCGCTGTCGCGATCCGCCGGCAAGAGCGCGTGGATCTCGACCGACGCCAGCGTGTTCTCCGACAGCCGCCCGATCTTTTCGATGTTGGCGCCCTCTGCGGCCAGCGCCGTCGCGATCGCGTGCAAGTGCGGCGCGCCCAGCGTCGGCCCAATGGCGGTGATGACGAAGCGGCGCCCCTCGGCGACGGGTGGCGTCTCGGTCGCGGCGACATCGGCGGGCACCGGTTTGAAGTTCAGCTCCATGCCCAGCTCCTTGGCGGCGAACAGGAGCTCCTTGAGCACGTCGCGCGTCTCGGGGACGCCGACCACCAGGCACAGGGTGAGCTGACCCTGCACGACCACCTGCTCGATGTCGTACAGCGTGGCCCCCTGCTGCGCGAGGATGCCGGTCAGGTTGGCCGTCACGCCGGTGCGATCCGGGCCGGTGACGGTGATGAGGACGCGGTCGGCGGAAATCAAGGCGCCGCGAGTGTACCAGGATATAATCCGCCGACGATGGCGGACACGATGGCGGACAAGGTCGACAAGACGGCGGCGACCGCCGACAAGGCCGGCAAGGTCGAGAAGACCGACGCCGAATGGCGGGCGACGCTGACCCCCGAGCAATACGAGGTGCTGCGGCAAAAGGGGACCGAGCGGGCGTTTTCGGGCCCGCTTTGGAACGCGCACGAGGACGCGGCCTACCTTTGCGCCGGGTGCGGCGCCGACCTCTTCTCGTCGGACGCCAAGTTCGATTCGGGGACCGGCTGGCCCAGCTTCACGGCGCCGGTCGCCGCCGGTGCGGTCGCGACCGAGACCGACACCTCACACGGCATGATGCGCACGGAGGTCTGTTGCCGGCGCTGCGGCGGGCACCTCGGCCACCTGTTCGACGACGGCCCGGCGCCGACCGGGGCACGTTACTGCATCAACTCCGCCTCGTTGCGCGCGGCCAAGCCCAAGTAGCGGCCGGCGGTCGGGCGGGCGGCGTAGGTCGACCCCGGACCACGCCGCGCCGGTGGCGTAGGTCGCCGCGGCCGGCAGTCCGGCCCTGCCCGTGCGATCCCCCCTGGCCCATCGGCAAT
>CAYTTF010000607.1:0-1943 GCA_964440665.1 uncultured Myxococcales bacterium
GCGATCATGAGCAGGCCCGGCGCCCAGCCGAAGTCGCCGCGCACGGCGATCCAGGCGCCGGCGGGGCCCGAGGCGATCGCGAGGCCCAAAAATAAATGGCAGAGCGCGGTGAAGCGCTTGGTGAACGAATAGCCGAACAGAAAAAACAGGGCCACCGGCGAGAGCGCCAGGCAGAGCGGCCCCAGCGCCGCCGCCGCGCCGACGAAAACCGCGGTCGCGACCAGCGTCAGTGTCCAGGCGGCCGAGAGCGAGATCGCGCCAGTGGGGATCTCGCGGCGGGCGGTGCGCGGGTTCTTGGCGTCGATGTGGCGGTCGATGATCCGGTTGAAGCCCATCGCGGCGGTGCGCGCGCCCGCCATCGCGATCACGATGCCGGCGACGCGCGCGACGTGGAGGCCGTGGCCGCGCGCCGCGATCGCCGCGGCGGCCAGCGCGAAGGGGAGCGCGAACAAGGTGTGCTCGAACTTCACCATCCGGCCGAATCGCAGGACGTGGGCCAGCGGGCCGGGCGGTTGCGGTTGCGTCGAATCCGAGGCGGGCGTGGCGGTCATGCGCGGGCCACCCAGCGCAGCGACGGCGCCCCATCTCGCACCAGCGACTCGAGCGGCGCCGAGAGATCGTCGACCAGCACGTCGAGCACGCCCGGACGCTTGCCGGGGACGAGCGCGCCGTGCGCCGGTAGGCCCAGCGCGGCGGCGCCGCCGGTGGTGGCGGCCTCGATCCAGCGCGCGGCCGGCACGACCGGGAAGTGCGCCGCCAAGGTCGCCATCTCCGCCCACAGCGACAGGTCGGGGCTCGATGCCAGGCTGTCGGTGCCGAGCGCGATCGGCAGGCCGTCGCCGAGCAGCGCCGGGACGTCGGCCAGTCGCCCGCCGATGTGGAGGTTCGAGCGCGGGCAGAGCACGACCGTCGCACCCGCCGCGCGCGCGATCCGGCGGTCCTCGTCGCTGGCGTGCACCATGTGCACCAGCAGCGGCGGCGCGCCCTTTGGATCGAAAGCGCCGAGATCGGCGAGATAGGCGACGGGCGACTTTCCGGGGACGCGCGATCCGGGTGGGACGCCCAACGCTTCGAGGACCGCCGCCCATCGGCCGACGCCGTCGCGCAGGAGCGCGATCTCGTCCGGGTCCTCCGCGACGTGGATCGAGGTCGCGCGCCCTTCGACGGCGGCCGCCGCGAAGATCCGGCGCAGCAGATCGGGACCGACGGAGTAGGGGGCATGCGGCGCGCGCACGTAGCCGAGGTCAGTCGGCCAGTCGGCCTCTGCGCGAGCACGCTCGCGCGCGGCGTCCGCCAGCGCGTCGCCGGTGGCGACCTCGCGCGAGCCGACCAGCTCGTGGAACAGCACGCCCCCCAGCTTCGCCGCGCCGATGGCCGGAGCCGCGTCCAGCGTGTTGCCGACGTCGCCGATCGCCGCGGTTCCGAGTCGAGCCGCCGCGCCCGCGGCCTGCCCGGCGGCCGCGCGACGCCGATCGCGCGGAACGTCGTCGGCGGCTTTCATGAGCGCCGCCACCCAGGGGCAGAGGCCGTTTCCGCCCGGGACGGCCTCTGCCAGCGCGGACAGCTCCAGGTGGCAGTGCGCGTTGACGAGGCCCGGCACCAGCACCCCGTGGGCGCGCTCCTCCGGTGCCTCGGGAAATTCGGCGCGCAGCACCGCGCGCGTTCCCAGCATCCGCACCGTCCCGTCGTCGTCGAGCGCGATGGCGCCGTCGGCGATCGGCGGCCGCTCGACGGAAACGACCCAGCGCGCGCTGATGATCCGCATGGTCGCCGTTCGCGCTAGGCGGCGGCGAGCCGCTCGTAGCGCATGTTGCGCCGGCGCGGCTCGAAACCCGCGGCGCGGATGTAGCGTTCGATGTCGGCGGCGCCGAGCTTGAAGACGGCACCCGCCTGCGAGACGACGTTCTCCTCGATCATCGCCGAGCCGAAGTCGTTGCCGCCGA
>CAYTTF010000608.1:0-1942 GCA_964440665.1 uncultured Myxococcales bacterium
ACGCCCGGGCCGGCACCAGCCACTGGAGCCGGGGTCCATAGTAGCTCTAGCGCGTTCGAAGCGACACCCGTCGGCGATCCTATCCCCAGTGTCACCGCGGATCCCGTCGCCGCGCCCTCCGAGTGCCTTGCGTGTCGGTATGACGGCTGCCACACTGCTCCGATGATCCTGCCCCCCAACGCGCGAGAGAAGGCGTCATTGAGATGCTGGCCTTGCACTCCGATTGGTGTTGCGACCCGTGTCGCGATGACCCTGATGGTTGTCGGGGTTTTCACCAACTGCTCCGGTGGCGGCAGCTCCTCCGTGCAGATGGGGTCGGCTGGGAAGACGGGCAACGGCGGTTCGTCGCTCGCGGGTTCGGGAGGAACGTCGCCCGCGGGATCCGACGGTGGGACAGCAGGGATCACCGGCGGCGCTGCTGGTGCGGGTGGAACAGGAGGGGGAGGCAATCTCTTTGGCGGCAGCGGCGGGGCCACGGGAGGGGCGAGCCTCGGTGGCCGCGGCGGAGATACCGGCGGCGGTGCCGGAGCCGATTCGTCTGCGACAGGAGGCAACGCCGGCAATGCCGGAAACGCTGGCAATGCCGGAAACGCTGGCAATGCCGGAAACGCTGGCAATGCCGGAAACGCGGTTGGCGGCTCCGGTGGTATTGGTGGCGGCATCGGCGGCAGCGGCGCCGGTGGTGCTGCTGGGCGCCGCAAGGCGTTCCTGGTCGGTCTGCCCGCCGCGATCCCAACCGCCGGCGACAACGTAATGGCCGGCCGCCTGACGGCCCACGGATTTCAGGTGACTGTCGTCAGCGACAAAACGGTCGATTCACAAACGGTAGCGGGAGCCGATCTCGTCGTCATCTCCAGCAGCGCCGAGTCGGGAAATCTCGGCGTCAGGCTCAAGGACATTCCAATTCCCATCCTCTGCATCGAAAATGGCCAGTATCCCAACCAAGGAATGACGCCGGCGGGGGTAGGGGTGGGTGAGGGCTCGGTGTTTGCGCAGACGGCTGTTGCCATCATTTCTGCCGGCAGCCCACTGGTTGGTGGCCTCACCGGAAACGTCACAATCTCGACCAAGCCGGGCGAGCTCGGCTGGGGGGCGCCGCCAGCGACCGCTACGACCGTCGCAACCATCGTGGGGCAGGCGACCCATGCGACGATCTTCGGATATGCAAAAGGTGATCAGATGGTCGGAATGACGGCGCCCGCGCGACGAGCGGGATTTGCCATCCGCGAGGACCTGGCGGCCAGTTTATCTGCCGATGGGATCACCCTGTTCGACAGCATCCTCGAGTGGGTCACGCAGTAAGCTCCCCGTAGTAACGGCGAACGCAGGAACCCCTCCCGAACAGACGCATCGGTTCGCCGCGTTGGCGCTTCGTTTCGATGGGCCGCTAGAGCGGCTCGGCTTCGCCTGACGCCTCGGATAACCTAGGCATCAACGAGCGGGGCCATGCTAGCTTCAGCGCACATCCCTCCTGGTCGGTGCAGACAAAAAATGGGTGCCTGGAAGTCCTTCCGCCAAACGATCCACGCGGCGATCGTTGTGCTCGCCTTCGTGCCCGCCGTCGTGCCCGCCTTCGTAGGATGCGGCTACGACTACACGGCCCTCGAGAGCCACCGAACGGACGGAGGGCTGACGGGGACCGGCGGCACCCTGGGGACCAGCGTTGACGCGGCCGCAGGCCGAGGCGGTGGCGGCAAGATGGAAGGCAGCGGTGGGAGCGTAGCGCCCAGCGGAAACGGAGCGATCGGCGGAACGGGTGAGGCCGGCAGCGGCGCCGGCGGGACCAGCGAGACGGGCGAGGCCGGCAACGGGGGCGGCGGCACGAACGAGGGGAGCGAATCCGGCGCAGCCGGTCACGGGAGCGGCGGAGTCGCCGGGGGGAGCGAGGGCGGAGTCGCCGGGGGGAGCGAGGGCGGAGTCGCCGGGGGGAGCGAGGGCGGAG
>CAYTTF010000609.1:0-1939 GCA_964440665.1 uncultured Myxococcales bacterium
GGTACTACGCGCTCACCTAACCGGAGGAGGATTTATGAAGTTCTACAGCGACAGGATCGTGACTAGGCCGATCTCCCTCGAGGAGGCAGCTGCCGCCGCAAAAGCAAAGGGCGCGCAGAAGGTCTCGTCTCTCGACCAAATCCTGGCCAACATTGACACCCAGAACAAGACGGTGAAGACTGCCGCCTCCGAAGCGCCTGCCAAGGTCGCCGAAGTGGCCAAGGAAGCACCGAAGGCAGAGGCCCCGAAGGTTGTCGAAGCAGCCAAGGAAGCACCGAAGGTTGCCGGGGTATCCGGCGTCACTGGCGCACAGCAGCCGAACCCGGCCAAGGAAGCTTCGGCTCCCAAGGTCGTTGAGGCGGCGAAGGCCGAAGTGAAGACCGTGGAAGCCAACGCCGGGAACTTCGGCGACAAGAAGGCTCCTCCGTTCGGAAAGAAGGACGAAAAGGGCGAGAAGAAGGAAGAGAAGGACGAGAAGCACGACAAGGGTTGCGACTGCAAGGCTTGCATGGCGTCCACCGCCAAGCCGGCGAAGCAGGCCGCTGCCACCAAGGTGCAGCTCAAGGTCGCCAAGGCGCTCGACTTCCGTGGGTGGGATGCCAACGGCGTCGTGAAGGCGTGGGGCGAGCACGGCACCATCGAAGCCTGCTGCAAGAACGTGAGTGGCAAGGTCAGCGACGCGAAGACGTACTGCGGGCTGCTCCAAGTCGCCGCGAGCGAGGCTGGCAGGATGACGAAGGAAGCCGCGTCCAAGAAGGAGACCAAGCAGGCCTCCAGCGAGAAGCAGCACAAGAATGCCCGCTTCAAGCTCATCGCCAAGATGACCGACGACGAGATCTCCCGCATGAAGGCGTACTGGACGGAGATGTACGGCGAGGAGTACGCGAAGTCAATGCTCGAGGACTACTAAGAGGAACCGGCAAGCCAATTGTTAGGCCGGGACCTGAGGCTCAAGGCGCTACGAGGGCTCGGGGCTACGGTCCCGGTCTCTCCGTAGCGCCTTTTGCATTTGGAGACATAGATGAAGCCAATCATAAAGATCTCGGCGGAAATGGAAGCCCCGGCTGAGGCACCGGCAAAGCCGATGCAGCAGTCTCCGGCGCAGCCTCAACAGCCGCCGCAGCAACCTCAGCAGGGCCAACCCCAGCAGCAAGGCAAGGGGAAGGACCCGTCTGAGGGGTACCACGACATCGACATGCTGATCCAAGAGCTCCACCGGATCAAGGCAAACCCGCACGCCCAAGAGGTCGCCGTCAAGACCGAGAAGAAGGGCAACATCAGGACTTTCACCGTCACGGTCACCACTCCGGACATGCTCGCCGGCGCTCAGCAGGCAGGCATGACTGGCCAAGCGGCGGCTGATCGGTGGGTAAAGGTAGCGGGCAGTTCGATAGGGCAGCTCAAGGGACGCTTCCCGGAGAAGTTCCTCAAGCAGATGGGCATCGAATAAGGGGACCACAATGATCAAGAAGGCATCGTACGACAAACTCAGCTGGGTCGACGCCCTCAAGGCAAAGACCGCCAAGCAGAAGTACGACGGCACCGAGCCCGAGGATCTGGAAAACGTCCTCGAGCGCACCGTCGAGGCGGCCTTCATGTCTCCGACCACGGAGCTCACGAGCGGCCAGAAGATCAGCGAGGCCTCGCGTGGCATCCAGGAGAAGGTGGCCAGCGACAGGCTCTCCGCCCGCGGCAGCGAGATCCACGAGAAGCTCGCTTCGAGGGGGATCGACCCGGTCAAGCTCGGCTCGGCCACCAAGGAGGAATGGGAGAACGCCATCGCGTCCAACCCGGACCTCGCGGAGGAGATAGCGAAGAAGGCCGCGATCGCCTACGAGAAGCACCTGCGCTCGGCGTGGCAGAACAAGGAAGCGCGCGAGATGACCATGGGCTTCGACGAGAAGGCCATGTCTGGCAAGATCATGTCGTCCATGTCCGC
>CAYTTF010000610.1:0-1933 GCA_964440665.1 uncultured Myxococcales bacterium
ACAATTCCACGCGCACGCGCTTCAGCTTCGCCTCCGCCGCCAACGCCCTCGGGCTCGGCCTTGCCGACCTCGACGAGGAGAAGTCGCAGATCGCCCACGGCGAGACGGTGCGCGAGACGGCCAATATGATCTCGTTCATGGCGGAGGTGATCGGGATTCGGGATGACCAGTTTCTCGGGGAGGGCAACACCTACATGCGCGAGGTCGCCCGCGCGGTGCAGGAGGGCTTCGACCAGGGGGTGCTCCACCAGCGGCCGACGGTCGTGAACCTGCAGTGCGACATCGACCACCCCACGCAGGCGATGGCGGACCTGCTCGCGCTGAAGGAGCATTTCGGCTCCTTCGCGGCGCTCCGCGGCAAGAAGCTGGCGATGTCGTGGGCCTACTCGCCCAGCTACGGCAAGCCGCTGTCGGTGCCCCAGGGGGTCATCGGTCTCATGTCCCGCTTCGGCATGCAGGTGACCCTCGCCCATCCCGAGGGCTACGGACTGATTCCGGAGGTTGTCGAGCGGGCCCGCCAGCAGAGCGCGCGCAGCGGCGGGACCTTCACGGTGACCGGCTCGATGGAGGAGGCCTTCGCCGGCGCCGACGCCGTCTATCCCAAGTCCTGGGCTCCCTACGGGGTGATGCAGCGCCGCACACCGCTGCTGAAGCAGGGCGACCGCGACGGGCTGAAGGCGCTCGAGCGCGAGTGCCTGGCGAACAACGCGAAGTTCAAGGCTTGGGAATGCGACGAGGCGAAGATGAAGCGCACGCGGGGCGGCCGCGCCCTCTACCTGCACTGCCTGCCGGCAGACATCTCCGGCGTCAGCTGCGCGCAGGGCGAAGTCGCCGCGAGCGTGTTCGAGCGCTACCGGCTGGCGACCTACCGCGAGGCGAGCTTCAAGCCGTTCGTGATCGCGGCCATGATCCTCATGGCCCGGGTGAAAAATTATCCGGCCGCCCTTCGGCGGCTGGCAAAGGCGTAACATGTCCAAAATCATCAAAGAATTCCAACCGGACGTCATCCACAAGACGGCCGAGCGGTGCCGCGAGCGGGGCATCGTCATCCCGACGTTCAAGCAGCTGCGCTCTCCGGAGCTGATCCCCGCGACCGTGCGCGCCCGGCTGAAAGGCGTCGCCCTGTCGGACGTCAATCCGCTGAACCTCTTCCGCCTCACCTGGAAGAACGACCTGCGCACCGGCGGATACGGCGGGGTGAACACCCTCGAGATCCCGCCGGCGATCACCGGGATCAAGGCGCGCGTCATCGGCCTGATCGGCTCGTATTTCCCGACGGGAGCCCACAAGGTGGGCGCCGCCTTCGGCTGCCTGGTGCCCCGCCTGGTCAGCGGCGAGTTCGACCCCGAGGCGCACAAGGCGGTCTGGCCCTCGACCGGAAACTTCTGCCGCGGCGGCGCGTTCGACTGCGCCCTGCTCGGGTGCACGGCGATCGCGATCCTGCCCGAGCAGATGTCGCGCGAACGCTTCGCCTGGCTGAAGCAGATCGGCGCCGCCATCATCGCCACGCCGGGCTGCGAATCGAATGTGAAGGGGATCTACGACAAGTGCTGGGAGCTCAAGCGCGACCAGGCCAACATGATCTTCAACCAGTTCGAGGAATTCGGAAACCCGATCTTCCACTACAACGTCACCGGGCCGGCGGTCGAGGAGGCGTTCGCCGGGCTCGGCGACGGGCGCCTGCGCGCCGCCGCCTTCGACCCGGTCGCCGAGACGATCGCCGCGGGCGACTTCCTCAAGACCCGGCACCCGCACCTGAAGATCGTCGCCACCGAGGCGCTGCAGTGCCCGACCTTGCTGCGCAACGGGTTCGGCGGCCATCGCATCGAGGGCATCGGCGACAAGCACGTGCCCTGGGTGCACAACGTCCGCAACACCGACGCCGTCGCCGCCATCGACGACGAGGACTGCATGCGCCTCGCCCGTTTCTTCA
>CAYTTF010000611.1:0-1932 GCA_964440665.1 uncultured Myxococcales bacterium
GGCTCTGGGGCGATTCTGTGGGTCGGCGATCAACCGGTGAAAGCGAGCTGCGCCGGCCGCGACTGCTCCATGTCGGCGCTACAGAAGCGCCTCGGGGACTTCGAGCCGGCAAAGGATGCCGCCCGAGTGATGACACCGACCCCGGCCCCAGAGCCGATCATGCACACCGCACACGGCTGGAAGCAGTACATCGAGGCACGCCGCCGCCACTATGGGGAGCGCGTAACTAGGCGGGAGCAGAATGCGGAACAGCAGCGGGAGGAACGCAGACGCATGGCCGCCCGGCATCGGCAGGAGCGGACCGAGGTCTTCCGCGGGTCGTGGAAGGGTCGTGGGGCTCTCCTCAACGCGACCAGGAGCGTGCTTGCCGCCCGTCAGGCGCAGGAAAGGGCGGAGCAGCATGATCGCCAAAAGCTGGAGCGCGCCGAGCTGCACTGCGATCGGGGACGGTTCCCGAGCTACGAGGAATGGCTGCGTCAAAAAGATCACAAGCTCGCGCAGGAATGGCGACATCGAGAACGACGGCCGGCCGGCATCGAGGGGCCGACATTTGAGCGCCCGATACCCCAAGACATCCGGGCGTTCGCCGCCGTCGTCCAAGGTTGGCAGGTCTGACCTGACCCCCAACGCTGGTCCACTCAGGATGCGAGTCCGTGGGTTGATGAATACTCCTTCGGCGTCAGGTCTCCAAGCGAGCTGTGCGGCCTGACCTCGTTGTAGTCGATCCTCCAGTCTTCGATCTTGTCGTTGGCGTCCTTGAGACCGATGAACCAATGGTCGTTGAGGCACTCGTCCCTGAACTTGCCGTTGAAGCTCTCGACGTAGCAGTTCTCGACGGGTTTTCCCGGGCGGATGAAGTGGATCTTCAGGCCCACCTCGTACGCCCAGGCGTCGAGGGTCTTCCCCGTGAACTCGGGCCCGTTGTCGCAGACCACGAGGCTGGGGAGGCCGCGACGAGCGGCTATTCGCGCCAGGACCCGAACGACCCTGGCGCCGCCCAGGGATGTGTCGACTTCGATCGCCAGGCACTCTCGGGTGAAATCGTCGACGACGTTGAGCGTCCGGAACTTCCGACCACTTGCCATCGTGTCGAGCGTGAAGTCCATCGACCAGCGCTCATTCGGCCGCGTCGGCGGCGGAAGAACGGTGCGAAGGCCAATGGCAATGCGTTTTCGCTTTCTCCGTCGGACAGCGAGACCCTCGGCGCGGTAGATGCGGTACACCCGCTTGTGGTTGACGTGCCAGCCGCCGCGTCGGAGCAGGATGTGGATTCGGCGGTAGCCGAATCGCGGACGAGCTGCAGCGTGGGCGCGGAGCTCGGCGAGGAGCGCCGGCACCAGCGTCCGACGGTGCACGTAGCGGTGGCTCGAACGGCGGAAACCAAGCACGCGACACGCCCGCCGCTCGCTCATCTCGAACTCGCTCTGTAGAAAGCCGACGGCTTCACGGTACGCCGCCGGCTTCACCATTTTTTTGCGACCACCGCCTTCAGCATCTGGATGTCGAGTGCCTGATCGGCCACCATCGTCTTCAGCCGCCGATTCTCATCCTCGAGGGCTCGCAGCTTCTTCGCGTCGTTGACCTCCATCCCCCCGTACTTGGCCTTCCAGCGGTAGTACGTCTGCTCGCTGACGCCGAGCCTGCGGACGACGTCCTGGAGCTTCGCCCCAGCGTCGACCTCCTTCAGCACCCCGATGATCTGCTCTTCCTTGTACCGGCTCTTCTTCATGGGTCCTCCGATTGGAGGACTCGCGCTCGAAATGGTCCAGTTTTATGGGGTCAGGTCATCGCGATACATCAGCGAATCGGCGGCCACCAGGGCTCCATCGGTCGCCGAGAGGGCCTCGCCGTTGGGACCGACGGCGGTGAGATGAAAGCTCCCTTGCGCGGTGAGCGCGCAGATCGACACCACATCGGTGCAATCTTCCGCGA
>CAYTTF010000612.1:0-1931 GCA_964440665.1 uncultured Myxococcales bacterium
GACGCCGCCGATGCGCAGGTAGGTCGAGGTCAGCCGCGCGCCGCAGACTTCTTCCAAGAGCTCGAACAGCCACTCGCGGGCCTTGAGGGCGTAGAGGAAGACCGTGAAGGCGCCCAGCTCCATGGCGCCGGCGCCCAGGCAGGTCAGGTGGTCGGTGATGCGGGAGACCTCGCCGACGATGACGCGGATGAAGAGGGCCCGCTCGGGGATGTCGTCGGCGATCCCCATCAGCTTCTCGACGGCCAGCGCGTAGCCGACGTTGTTGAGCATCGGCGAGATGTAATTCAGGCGGTCTGTATACGGAAAAACCTGAGTCCAAGTCGCAGCTTCTGACTCTTTCTCAAAGCAACGGTGGAGGTATCCGATCTGGATGTCGGCGCTGGAGATCTTCTCCCCCTCGACCTCCAGCACCATCCGGACGGTGCCGTGCATCGCCGGGTGCGAGGGGCCCATGTTGAGCGGCAGCGACTCGGTGGGCAGATCGGGCGCGTCGAGATCCTCGGCGTCCTTGAAGCCGAGCACGACGCGGCGGTGCTGCGGCGGTACCAGCGGTCCGTCGTTGGTGTCCAAGGTCAGTCCGGTGCTCCGGCTTGGCGGCGCACCAGCGGCTGCCGCTTCTCTTTCGGGTAGTCCTTGCGCAGCGGGTGCCCCACGAACTCCGGGTACATCAAGATACGGCGCAGGTCCGGGTGCCCCTTGAAGCGCACCCCGTAGAGATCGTAGGCCTCGCGTTCGAACCAGTTGGTCCCCGCCCAGACCGAGACCAGCGTGTCGACCCAGGCGTCTTCTTCGGGCGCCCCGCAGTAAAGGCGGACGCGGTGCTTGAGGCTGACCGAATAGACATGCAGCACCACATCAAACCGGGGCTCCTTGCCGAACCGGTCGACGCAGGTGAGATCGATGAACATCTCCATCTTGGTCGATGGATCGTCGCGCAGGAACATCGCCACCGGGATCCAGGCGTCGCGCCGGACGCGGGCCCACTCGTCGCCGTGCTGGCTGCCGGACTCCAGGATCTCACCGCCCGTAAAGCGGGCGGCCAGGCGGTCGAGGACGATCTGGGCCACTACGGCTTTTCCTTGCTCGGCGCAGAGCCCAAGGGCCGGATCGCGACCAGTGGGACGTCGTAGCCTTTCTCGGCCTCGATCGCGATCTGGCTGTGCCCTTCGCCGCGCTGGATCCGCTCCTGTAGCAGGATGAGCCCATCCAGAACCTGTTCGGGCCGGGGCGGGCAGCCCGGGATGTAGACGTCGACCGGGACGACCTGATCGGCGCCCGGCATAGTCGAATAGTTCTGATAGAAGCCGCCGGTCGAGGCGCAGACGCCGAAGGCGACCACCCACTTGGGCTCGCACATCTGTTCATAGATGCGCCGCAGAGCGGGACCCTGGCGCTCCGTGATGGTGCCGACGATGATCAGCAGATCGGCCTGCCTCGGGGAGAAGCGGGGGAACTCGGCACCGAAGCGCGCGATGTCGTACTTGGGCGCCGCGACCGACATGAACTCCATCCCGCAGCAGGCGGTGACGAAGGGGTACTGGAAGAGCGAGAACTTTCGCGCCCAGTTGACGGCGGCCTTCAGCGACGAGGTGTGGAACTCGAAACCCATCTTGGTGTCCCCCGCGCTCCCTATTCCCAGCCCACGGCGCGCTTGCGCCAGACGTAGGCCAGCGCGACGATCAGGATGCCCATGAAGACCAGGATTTCGCCCAGGCCGAAGAAGGAAACGCCGCCCGTACAGACGCGCGTCTGGAGATCGACCGTGCCCAGGCAGGAGAGTGCCCTGTACTTGAGCGCCCAGGGGTAGAGAAACGCCGTCTCGATGTCGAACACCAGGAACACGATCGCCACCTGGTAGAACTTGACCTCGAAGCGAGCCCGCGGGCTGCCGATGACGTCGGAGCCGCACTCATAGGGGTAGTCTTTGCCGG
>CAYTTF010000613.1:0-1926 GCA_964440665.1 uncultured Myxococcales bacterium
CCGCAGTGGGCGCACCGGCCGCGCCGGGCGCAAAGGGACCGCGGTGGTGATCGCCCGCGTGGTCGAACGGTACAAGGCGGAGCGGCTGCTCGCCAGCGCGCACGTCAAGCCGGTCTGGACGCCCGCCCCTTCGGCCAAGACGATCGCGGCGGCCGCCTTGACCCACCTGGTCGAGGAGCTGGTCAGCGAAGCCGAGCCCGACGACAGCGGCGCCGACGATCTATTGAAGCAGCTCGACGGGAAGCTCGACTTGCCTGCTCTGGCCCGCAAGCTGCTCACCCGCGAGCTCGCGCGACTCCCGACGGGCGAGCCGCTGGCCAAGGTGCCCATGCCCGCGGTCGGTTCGGGCGCTCGGGAGGATCGCGGCCCCGCCCACGGTCGGTTCTCCGAGTCCTCCGGCGCCCCACGCTCGCGCGCGGAGCTGTCGCGCGGCGGCGTGGTCTTCCGGGTGAACATCGGCGGGAACGACAACGCCGATCCCCGCTGGCTCCTGCCGCTCATCTGCCGGCGGGGCGGCGTCACCCGCCGCGAGGTAGGCGCCATCCGGATCGCGCCGCGCGAAACGCTGTTCGAGATCGCCGGCAATGCCGCGGGCGAGTTCGCCGCGGCCGCCGCCGAGATCGATCCCCGCGCGCGGCACGTGGTGATCGAGCGCGCCGACGCCCCGCAGGCCGCTCCAGACGCCCCACGTACGAGCGAGGGGCCCAAAGCCCACGCGCGCACGGAAGAGGCACGCCCGGTGACGGCGCCGACGGATCACCCACGACCGGCGCCCAAGCACGAGACCTACGCGCGCCCGACCCACCTGCGCCCGGCCCACCCGCAAGCCGCCCACGCCCGGCCCGCGCACGCGGCGCCGGCTCGACCGACCCACGCGCAGCCGGAACCTCCGCGGTCCGTGCTTCCGAGGCAGGAGCAGATTCGGCCAGGCCGCCCGCTGCCGGGGCATCCCCGATCGTCGCCCGCCCGTTCCGATCACGCTCGGCCCGCCTATCCACAATCCGGCGGCAACCGCCCGGCCTATGGCCGGCCCGCTCACGCGCAGTCGGGCCATCCGCGGCCGGCGTCGGCCCGACCAGACCACGCCCATCCTGCGGCGCGCAAGTATCCGCCCAAGGGCACCGGCAAATATCCCGGCAAGCACCCGGGCAAATACCCGGGCAAGTGACGTGGGAATCCTGCTGAGCGCGCAGGGGCTCACCGCGGCCTTCGGCGCGCGGCCCCTGTTCCGGGACGTGAGCTTCACCATCGAGGACGGGGAGCGCATCGGCCTCATCGGACCGAATGGTGCGGGCAAATCGACGCTGCTGCGTATTCTCTCCGGCGCGAGGTCGGCGGACGACGGGACGGTCTCCCGCCGACGCGGCCTGCGGGTGGCGCTCCTCGATCAGGTGCCGCAGTTTGCCGACGACGCCACGGTCGGCAGCGCGGTCGACGAGGGCGCCGTCGACGGCAGCACGCGCGAGGTGCTCGCCAAGCTGTCGCTCGCCGGCCGCGGCCGGGGCGACGACGACGGGATCGGACCCGACACCCTGGTCTCTTCGCTGTCGGGCGGCTGGAAGAAACGCGTGGCGCTGGGGCGCGAGCTGGCGCGCCGCCCCGACCTCTTGCTTCTCGACGAGCCGACCAACCACCTCGACGTCGAGAGCATCGAGTGGCTGGAAGATCTCCTCGCGCGCACCGACGGCCCGGCGACGCTGACCGTCACGCACGATCGGCTGTTCCTGCAGCGGGTCGCGACGCGCATCCTGGAGCTGGACCGCCGCAACGCGGGCGGTCTCCTCTCCGTCGCGGGCGACTACATCGCGTACACGCGTCTCAAGGCCGACAACATGCACGCGCAGGAGCGCCGCGAGATCGTGCTCCGAAATACCCTGCGCCGCGAGACCGAGTGGCTGCAGCGGGGCGCCGCCGCGCGCAGCACCA
>CAYTTF010000614.1:0-1912 GCA_964440665.1 uncultured Myxococcales bacterium
AGGACGCGGCGCTCGAGCGCCGGTTCCAGCCGGTGGTGGTGGACCAGCCGAGCGTCGAGGACGCCCTGTCCATCCTGCGCGGGATCAAGGAGCGCTTTGAGCTGCATCACGGCGTCCGGATCCAGGACAACGCGCTGGTCAGCGCGGTGACACTTTCCAACCGGTACATCACCGACCGATTCCTGCCCGACAAGGCGATCGACCTGATGGACGAGGCCTGCGCGATGATCCGCACCGAGATGGACTCGATGCCGCAGGAGCTCGACGAACTCACGCGCCGCGTCCTCCGCCTTGAGATCGAGGAGACGGCGCTCGCAAAAGAAAAGGATGCCGCCAGTGCGCGCCGGCTCGAGGCGCTCCGGGCGGAGCTGGCCGAGGCGCGCGAGAAGGCGAAGGGCATCAAGCTGCACTGGGAGAAGGAAAAGGGCTCCGTCGACAAGGCGCGCAAGTTGCGCGAGTCCCTGGAAGCGGCGCGCCTTGAGATGGAAAAGGCCGAGCGCGGCTACGACCTCAACAAGGTTGCCGAGCTGCGTCACGGCAAGATCCCCCAGCTGGAAGCGGAGCTGAAGAAGCTGGAGAAGGCGGGCAACACCACGACCCTGTTCAAGGAGGAAGTCTCGGCGGAGGAGATCGCCGAGGTGGTTGCCAAGTGGACGGGCGTGCCCGTCACGCGGCTCGTCGAGGGCGAGAAGGAAAAACTGCTGCGCCTGGGCGAGGTCCTGCACGAACGGGTCATCGGCCAGGACGAGGCGGTGACACTGGTGACCGAGGCGATCCTGCGCGCGCGCAGCGGGATCAAGGATCCGCGCCGGCCGGTGGGAAGTTTTCTGTTCCTCGGCCCGACCGGCGTGGGCAAGACCGAGCTGGCGAAGACGCTGGCCGAGACGCTTTTCGATACCGAGGCGGCAATGGTGCGGATCGACATGTCGGAATACATGGAGAAGCACAGCGTCGCGCGGCTGATCGGCGCGCCGCCCGGCTACGTCGGCTACGACGAGGGCGGCCAGCTCACCGAGGCCGTGCGACGCAAGCCCTATGCGGTGGTCCTCTTCGACGAGATCGAGAAGGCGCACCCGGACGTGTTCAATGTGCTGCTGCAGGTGCTCGACGATGGCCGCATCACGGATGCGCAGGGCCGCACGGTGGATTTCAAGAACACGGTCATCATCATGACCTCGAACCTCGGCTCGCGCTACCTGCTGGAAGGAGTGACCGGCGACACGATTCCGGAGAGCGTGCGCGAGAGCGTGATGGCGGAGCTGCGCAAGGCGTTTCGTCCTGAATTTCTCAACCGGATCGACGAGACCATCCTCTTCAAGCCGCTCACGCTCGAGGAAATCACGAGCATCGTGGACCTGCTGCTGGCGGACCTCAACAAGCGGCTGGTGGACCGGCGCGTGACCGTGACCCTCGACAAGAAGGCGAAGGAATGGGCGGCAGAGAAGGGCTACGACCCGGTCTTCGGCGCCCGTCCGCTGAAGCGTTTCCTCCAGCGCCACATCGAGACGAAGCTCGCGCGCGCCCTCATCAGTGGCGAGGTCGCGGAAGGCAGCGAGGTCAAGTTCAGCGTCAAGGACGACGAACTGGTGATGAAGTAAGCCGGAAGTGTTGTAGCCGGGGTCGCTGACCCCGGTCCGAACTAAATTCATGCCGGGGTCAGCGACCCCGGCTACAGCTCACCGAAAATCGATCCACCCCGAGTAAGGCCAATCTTCAGCCTTGGTCACAAGGCCAGCCCTGACCGGGTTCTCGCGCATATAATTCCATTTTTCCGCCCGCGATTCCTTGGAACGAAGCACATGGTCGAAGAATTCCGCCTGCCAAAGGGGAGCGGTGAATTCAACTCGCGGCAGAATTCCCTTTGCCGTCCATTCCTTCCATTTTCCCATCGCAGCCGATAGCGGCTTCGAAG
>CAYTTF010000615.1:0-1912 GCA_964440665.1 uncultured Myxococcales bacterium
AGGATGAGCACCCTCTCCATCGAGAGCGGGAAGATCGTGTGTGTCCCGTTGAGCCGAACGTCGGGATCACCGGAACCCTGGTTTTGGTGATGCGAGGGAGAGACGTCGCGGTTGTAGAGGGTGACGGGATGGTCGGAGACGATGAACTTCGTCACCGAGGCGTTGGCGTCAGCGACGTGCCAGATGCACTCCGACCAGATCGCGCCGAAGACCTGCTGGAAACGGACGACCGCGGTGAGCGTCAGCATCGGGTTGCGGCTGTCGATCTGCCGGGCGAGCCAGTCCAGTCCCTTCGGCGTGCGCAGCCTCTGCGTACTCAAGTAGATCAGTAGCGGCTGTAGTACCTCGCCGGCGTACTGCGTGCGGTCGTAGCTCGTCCAAAAGTTGACCGCCTCTCGCCCTTGACGGTCAATCTGGCCGAAGAAGAGCCGCTCGAGATCCGTCGATGAGATGTCACGGAAGGTGAGCGTGTACAGGTCGCGCTCGGCAAAGCAGTTGCGCAGCGTCCGGCGCTGTACATTCGGGAGCGTGATGCGGCGACCCCGTCCGTCCCGCACCGTCCTCGATTCCTTGTGCAGGTAGTGCAGCTCGCGCTGTTTGCGGCCGGACGGCAGGAACCTGTCCTGATACCAGCGCGGCACATAGTGGTTGTGACGAAACTCGGTTGATGTCATCTCGGCTCCCCGACGCTTCAGGCAAGAGCCCTAGCCACATTCTCGTCGACGAGATGCGCGGCGAGTCTTCGGAAGATCGGACCTAGCCCCGCGTCTGTGCAGCCTCCTGCGAGTGCGGCTCGTAGCTCGACAAGCTCCACGCGCTGTGCGGTGCAAAACGTCGAGCGCTGCCTCGTGAAGGTCAGCGACTACTGGCCCTGTTCCTCGGCGAGCAGGCTCCTGAAGTGCTCGATCTGGCGGTAGCGATCAACGCGGTTGAAGATCTCGTTGATCGCTCGGGCCGGGAAACCAAGCTCGCGCAGCAGCGACATCTCGATGATCGCTTGCAGCTGAAGGTAGAGGAGGAGTAGCGCCGTGCGTCGCGCGGCTTTCTTCTCTAGCTTCGGGTTGTAGTGCGTGTAGAAATTCCGCGAGATCTTCACCGCCTGGATGAAGTCCTGGCGCTCGGCTGAGGTCGCGCCGACGATCCGCTTCGAGACGGTCTTGCACCCGTCCATCACGTCGGCGATCCGGGCCACAAGGTCTTTCCGCCCCGGCTTGCGCTTTCGTCGGTAATCGTATGTCTCGATCGCTTGGGCATGCAGCAAGAAGCGGATGTCGAGAAAGAGATCAGGGTGGTAGCGCGACCCGAAGAAGAGGTTGAAGACTGGCTCTAGGCGCTCCTGCTTGGCGAACCACTTGCGCATCACCTGGCCGATGTCCGGTGTCGCCGCGGGCAAGGTGAAGAGCATCTCCCGCGGCTCGCGGCTTCCTGTCGGCGGGTCGGGGTTATGCGGGATCTGCCAGAGCAGCTGGATCGGGATGTGCGTCTCGCTCTTCTCGCGCACGAAGTCGTCCTGGTAACCGGTGACAGAGAGGATCGCTACCCGACGCCCGATGGCCAGACTGAGAAAGTTGCGCAGGTGGCCCACGCGGTCGAAGACCTGTCCGAGACTTGTGCGCTTGGCGAAGCGAAGGTGCAAGGCCGCCTCCTGCCGGATCGAGACGTGGTCGGTCCCTCGGCCGATGCCCTCACTCGGCGCGTTGAAGCGGATGAACGCTTGCTCACCGCGCGCGAGGGGAATCTCGATGTCGTCCGGGGCCTCGTAACTGAGGTCGACCTTTTCAAAGATGAGGTAGCCCTTCTCGTGTTCCCTCATCCCCGTCTTTCCACTGAACCCCGAGATCTCCGTCCAGGCGTTGAGATCACTCGTCTTGATCGAGATCTCGTCGAAGCTGATTTCCTCGTCTGCGTCGAA
>CAYTTF010000616.1:0-1908 GCA_964440665.1 uncultured Myxococcales bacterium
GGCGGCGCTTGACCTCCCCGTAGATGCGCCCGATGTACTCGCCCAGGATGCCGGTCATCAGGAGCTGCGCGCAGGTTCCGAAGGAAACGGCAATCATGATGGTCGTCCAGCCGGGAACCACCTGCCCGCGCGTCGCCTGGACGATCGCCCAGGCCGCGGTGCCGACGGCGATAAGGCCAGCCATCAGGCCCAGCCAGGTGGCGATCCGCAGCGGGACGATCGAAAAGGAGGTGATGCCGTCCATGGCGAAACGCAGCATCTTGCTGAAGGGGTACTTGGTCTCGCCGGCAAAGCGGGCCGGGCGTTCGTAGGTCACCGCCGCTTGCTTGAAGCCGACCCAGGCCACCATCCCGCGCACGAAGCGGTGCTGTTCGCGCAGCGCACGAAGCGTGAGCACGACCGGCCGGCTCATGAGGCGGAAGTCGCCCGCGTCGGCGGGGATCGAGATCCCACCCAGCATCGCGCGCAGGAGGCGATAGAAGATCGCCGCGGTGACGCGCTTGAACCAGGTCTCGCCGTGGCGCTTGGCGCGCACGCCGTAGACCACGTCGAACCCTTCGCGCCAGCGCGCGACCATCGCGCTCACCACTTCGGGCGGGTCCTGAAGGTCGGCGTCCATCACCACGACCGCCTCCCCCTCCGCGCGGTCGAGGCCGGCGGTGATCGCCAGCTGATGGCCGAAGTTGCGCGAGAAGGAAACGATCTTGTAACGGGGCTCGGACGACGCCAGCTCCTTGAGCATCGACAGGGAGCCATCCTTCGACCCATCGTTCACGAACACGACTTCCCATTCCCGCCCGACGTCCTTGAGCTCGCCCAGGAAGGTCCGCAGCCGCCGATCGAGCTCCGGAATGATCGCCTCCTCGTTGAAGACGGGGATTACCAGCGAGAGTGTGGGACGCTGCATAGGGGGGCCCACTTTACAGCGAAGTCCGAGTCTCGGGGCACGAGGCCGCAAGTCGTCCGACCGGCTCTCCCGCCGCGACGCAGCTCATGGGCCTCGTCATCCCCCCTCTCGCGGGCCGGGCCCCGCCGCTGCCTCCGAACGGGACTAGCCCAGGCGCTTGCGCCGCCGCACGACCGTCAGACCCAACAGCGACAGCATCCCGACAATGGCGAGGTTGCCGCCACCGCCGGCGCCACCGGTCTCGCATGAGCAGCCGGTGCTGACGTCGCCGCCCGTGGTCGACCCGCCGGTGCCGGAGGTAGTCCCGCCTCCAGCGCCGGTGGAATTCGATCCGCCGCTGCCGGTGGAAGAGGTCCCGCCGGTCCCGGTGCTCGCCGAGCCGCCTGTCCCGCTGCCATTGCTGCCAGCCGTGCCCACCGAGGTGCCGCCGCCCGTTCCAGTTCCGCTGACACCACCGGCCGCTCCCCCACCTACCGTTCCGCCGACGCCGGCTGTTCCGGTCCCGATGGCGCCACCTGCTGCGCCTCCGCGACCGCCAGCCCCCGAAGCTCCACCCCTCCCCGTCGTTCCGGCGGCTCCGTTGGTTCCGGCGGCTCCGCTGGTTCCCGCCGCGCCGCTGGCGCCCCCCGTCGCCCCGTATTCGAACGCGCCCAGGTCGGGCGCCGCCCCGACATAGGGGAGCATCACGCTCGTCCCCTTGTCGATCATTCGGCTGCCGGCGGTCAGATGCATGAAAGCGCAGGCAGTCGGCATGCTGCCGTCCGCTGCGCGGGCGCCGTCGCAGCCGGTGTCTGAGATGCTGGAAAAATCGGTGGCCGCTGGGGTAATCCCCAAGTCCCAGGTGTTGAAAGAGGTGTCGACCCCGTCCATGTTGGAATTCTTGTCGGGGTAGCCGATGTTGTTTCTCATGATGTGGACATGCGAGCCACTCAGGATAATGGTCCCCGTCACGTTGCCGGAGGAATCAAAGCTGCTCGCCAGCATGTTGTACTGGGTGCCGT
>CAYTTF010000617.1:0-1896 GCA_964440665.1 uncultured Myxococcales bacterium
ACTGACCCAGCAGATGGAGCACGCGCCGGAGCCGCTACGCTTCGGGACCCTGGTGGTGTTCACCGACGGGACCGATCGCGCCCACCGCGCCAGCCCGGAAGAGGTAGACCGCGCGCTCGACGGCGCCGGCTTCGAGACCTACGTCATCGGCGCCGGTCAAGAGGTCGACCGGACCCAGCTGTCGCGCATCGGGCGCTCGGGGACCTTCACCTCGCAGAACCGGACCGACGTACAGAAGGGGTTCGACGAGATCGGCGCCCGCATCGAGGCGGCGTCGCGGCGTTTCTATCTGCTGTCGTATTGCTCGCCCTCGCGCGCGGGCGAGCACGAGCTCGAGGTCGAGGCGATCGCGGCCGGCTCCAGCGGTCGGCTGGCCTATCGCTTCAACGCGGCCGGCTTCGGTCCGAGCTGCGACCCCAAGCAGAAGCCGGCGTTCGACGTGCATCACCCACGCCCGGCCCCGCCGCCCAAGGTCGTCGAGCGGGCGGCCGTCGAGCGCCCGGAAGCGCCGCCACCCGCCGCGGCGCCCGCCAGCGGCGGCAGCGTCGCCGGCTGGACGCCCAAGCGCTAACTCCCCGCACCAAGCCGATGCGCCCGCTGGCTCGATAGGGCCGACTCGGGTCCTCCCGAAGTTGAAAATCAATATATAACAGTTATACTGCCCTGAAATTCGAAAAGGGGCATCCACCGCATTGCGATTCAAGTTCGACAAGGCGAAGAGTCAGCGGTTGCGGCGCCGCCGGGGCATTGGGTTCGAAGAAGCGCGGGAGTTGTTCTACGCCCCGTACTACTTGGATCGCTTACTCGGTGAACCTGAACAATGGGTCGCCATCGGATGGATCGAGGGTCGCCTCTGGACGGTGATATTCGAGGAGCGGGCCGACGAGGAAGGTGGCTACTACCATCTGGTCACGCTGTGGAAATCGACCAAAGCGGAAAGGACACTATATGAAGAGAACTAGTAAGAAGCGGCCGCCGGCGGAGGCGATAGCACGCGCGGCGGAACGAGGTGAGGACGTCACCGGGTACTTCTCAGGCAAGGGGCGGATGATGACGCCTCTGTCGCGCCCGGACGTTCAGCGCGTGAACGTGGACTTCACGACCACGATGCTCGGTGAGCTGGATGCGGAGGCGCATCGGCTGAACGTCAGTCGACAAGCCGTCATCAAGACGATGCTCAGCGGCGTGCTGGACCAGCGGCGCGCGAGCACCGCGAGCGGACGGAGACGGGCGTCTTGAACGCGCATCCTGAAAGCTCGCATGCGTGCACACGACATCCGACGGCGGGCGCAGCCCCGCCGCTCCGTGTAGACATTCCAGTTGCGCTATTCCTCAGGGGCGTATGGATGGCGCGGCCTCCAGATCGCCAGTACGATCTCGCTCCGGTGGTGGTCCGTAAGGCGCATCCGGACGGCGATCTCCGTCGGTCTGCTCCTGAAGCCGAACGGCATTGCCGCTAACGAAGCAGAACCGAACGCCATTGGCGTTAGCGAACCAGCACGTCGGCGAGCGTGGCGACGAAGAACACCACCGAGACGTAGCCGTTCAGATTGAAGAACGCGACGTCGAGGCGCGACAGATCGGTCGGGCGCACGATGGCGTGCTCGTAGACGAGCAGGGCGATCACGACGGCCACGCCAGCGAGGTACGGCGCGCCCAGGTGCGCGACGGACGCCAGGGCGAGGAGGGCGGCGGCGGTCGCGACGTGCAGCGCCGCCGAGATCGCGAGCGCGCCCGCGACGCCGAAGCGGGCGGGAATCGAATGGATCCCGGCGGTCCGATCGAAGTCCCGATCGCTGAGCGCGTAGAGCACGTCGAAACCGGCGATCCAGCAAGCGACCGCGATCATGAGCAGGCCCGGCGCCCAGCCGAAGTCGCCGCGCACGGCGATCCAGG
>CAYTTF010000618.1:0-1895 GCA_964440665.1 uncultured Myxococcales bacterium
CCGCCGGCGACGAAGACGTTTTGCCCCAGCACGCACCGTGCACCGACGCGGGCGCCCACCATCACGTGGCAGAAGTGCCAGACCTTGGTCCCGGCGCCGATCGCGGCGCCGCGGTCGATCACCGCGGTGGGATGCGCCCAGTATTGCTTTCTAGCCCGCCCTGGCACCCGAGACTTGCCTCCGGAGTGCCTGTCTAGCGCGCTCATCCAACCGTCCCCGAGCCGTTACCCGACGTCGACCGGCGCGCCGCCCGCGCGCATCGAGCGCGTGCCGGCCTCCAGCACGCGCACCACCGCCAGGGCGTGGCCGCTGTTGCCGGCGCTGGGGTCGTCGCGGGCGACGCCGGCGACGAAGTGGCGACACTGCGCCGATAGCGCATCGGCGGCGTCGACGGGAATGATCTCGGCGTGGGCAGCCGCGCCGTTGCGGGCGGGATCGCAAATGCGGAGGGCGCGCTCCGGCGCGAGCTCGTCGAACGCCAGCGCGCGGCGGGTTCCGACCACCGAGAACCCGCGCTTCTTCTCGACGGCCAACCGCGCCACATGAATGTGCGCGAGGCGGCCGTCGTCGAAATGCAGCGTCACCCAGGCGACCCAGTCCGTCTCGTCGGGATCGAGCTCGGACGATTCTGCGCTCCGGCCGACGGCCGTTACGCGAACCGGCACGGCGCCGAAGAGGTGCAACGCCAAGGAGACGTCGTGCGGCGCCAGCGTCCACCAGGCGCTGCCGCCCGCGCGCGCCGTTCCCGGCGCGAGGCGCGTCGTTTCCAGCCAGAGCGACTCGCCAAGGACGCCGTCGGCGATCAGCTGGCGGGCGCGCCGCACGGCCGGATGGTGCAGCAGCAGATGCCCGACGGCCAGCACCCGCTGGCGCGCGTCGGCCAGCGCACTCAGCTCGGCCGCATCGGCGACGGTGAGCGCCATCGGTTTTTCGACCAGCAGGTGTCGGTCGGCGCGCAAGACGCGCAGGCCGACCGGGTGGTGGCGGGGCGAGTCGACGGCGACCAACGCCGCAGCAACCGCCGGATCCGCCAGCACCTCGTCGAGCTCATCGGTGAGGCGCGCGCCCGGCGCTATCGCGGCGGCGCTCGCGCGGCGCTCGGGGTCGAGCTCGCAGATCCAGCGAAGGTCGACCTCAGGCAGACGCGCGACCGCCCGGCCCAGGGTCAGTCCCCAGGGCCCGGCCCCCACCAAGGCGACGCCGACGGCGGTCATGACCGGCGAATGTAGCGACGGAGTGCCTCCGCCGTCCAGGCTCACGTGTTCAGAAAGACGCCGACCCAGCCGATGTCGTTCCGGCAATGATCCGTTTTCCGCACGCCTTTCGCGCGATGGCTCTGGCGACGCTGGTCGCGTCCGCGGGCTGCGCTTCGGCGACGGCGCTCGGCGGCTCCTCGCGCGAGCTGGTGATGGCCTACGACGACGCGCGCGCGACGGGGTCGCTGGCCTTCCCGAGCGAGACCTACGAGAGCGTGGTCCGGTTCCAGCTTCCCGATGGCCAGCACAAGCCGCTGCGGTTGCGCTTCCAGGCCGAGGCCCCCGGCAAGATCGAGATCAATATCTACGGCAGCACCCCGCTCGAAACGCCGGGCCCGGCGATCCGCACCCTGAGCCACGATCTCTCGAGGGCCGACATCTCCGACGGGAAGGACGGCCGCTGGGTGGTGGAAGACCTGGGCGACGTCCAGCCGCTTGCCGGGATTGTCTGGGTGGGTATTCGCAAGACCGACGGCAAGCCGGCCATCTGGGCCTGCGGCGTCACCTCGGGCCAGGCGTTCATGCGCGACAACAACCCTGCGAACCCCATGGGCCTCATCCCGACCCGCCGCACCCCGATGCTCCGCCTCGAAGTCGCGCCGTAGGAGGCAACTACTCCGGGTCTATCGTCAAACCAGG
>CAYTTF010000619.1:0-1884 GCA_964440665.1 uncultured Myxococcales bacterium
TCTTCTGCAACACCCGCGAAGAGACCGGCCGCGTCGCGGAGTTCCTGCGCCAGCATGGTCACGACGCCGAGGCGATCTCCTCGGACCTGGCGCAGAGCGATCGCGAGCGGGTGCTGGGCCGGATGCGCGCGGGCGGCATCAAGTTCCTGGTGGCGACCGACGTCGCGGCGCGCGGCATCGACATCGAGAAGCTGTCGCACGTCTTCAACTACACCTTCCCGGAGGCGCCCGAGATTTATATCCACCGCACCGGCCGCACCGGCCGCGCAGGTCGCCAGGGGACCGCGGTGTCGCTGATCGGGCCCACCGAGGTCGGGTCGTTCTACTACTTGAAGCTGCTCTACAAGATCAAACCCGAGGAGCGCGCGCTGCCCTCGGAGGCGGAGATTCGATCGCACCGCGAGGGGGAGCGCGTGCTGGTGCTGCGGCGGGCGCTCGAGGCCGACCCAGGCCCCGAGTGGCGTGCGCTGGCGCGACGCCTGATCGGCGCCGTCGACGGCGAGCGGTTGACGGCGGCGCTGCTGGCGCGCACCTTCGCCAGCCTCGAAGGGATGCCGATCGTACCGGTTCCCAAGCCGGCTGCCGCGCCGGTGGTGGCGTCGACACCGCGGGCGACCACCTCGGAGGCGCCGCGTGGCGCGCCATATGACTCGCGGGATCGCCCGCGCGATCGGCCACGCTTCGGCGATCGGGATCGGGGACGGCCCGAGCGTTCCGGCCGACCAGAACGTGGCCGTCGCGACGAGCGGCCCGCGCCGCGCACCGAAGGATCGCCAGCGCGCTCGGAGGGATCGGCTCCGCGTTTCGAGGGATCGGCTCCGCGCTCCGAGCGACCGGCGTCTCGACCCGAGCGGTTCCAACCCGCCCCCCTGCGCAACGATGCGCCTCCGGTCGAGCGTGAGTTCTGGGAAGTCTGGAGCGACGAGCGGGCCCAGGCGAGCGACACTACCGCCGCGGGCGCGCTCGCGCCGACCGCCGCCTCACCGACGGAGACGATCGCAACGGCACCCGTTTCCCCGGAACGTTCGCGAGAGCCGCGGAGCTACGAGCCACCGCGAGAACCTTCGCGGAGCCACGAGCCGCCGCGCGGCGACATCGCACGTCTCTATCTGAACCTCGGTCGCAAGGACGGCGCCTCCGAGCGCGAGGTTCGCGATCTGCTGGCGGCGCACGCCGGGGCCGTCGACGTCTCCGAGATCGACGTGATGAACACGCACACCTACTTGAACGTCGCGCCGGCCGACGCGGAACGGGTGGTCGCCGCGCTCACTGGCAAGGAGATCGGCGGCCGTCAGCTGGTCTGCGAATCGGCGAAACCGCGCCGTCGTTGATTCTATTGGGAACCCTGGGAGGGTTCCCAAACCCTCCCGCGATGGGTCCCGCCGGGCAAAGCCCGTCGGGACCCCACGCGATCAGCCGGTATCTCATCGCCGCGGCGGCGGGCGGCCAAGGTCCCGCAGGCCGCGGCGATCTCGGCACCGCCCGAATAGCGGCGGACGACCGGCACGCTCAGGGCGACCAGCGCGTCTCGAAACGCGCCCAATTCCTCGGGCGTCGCGGGCCGGTATCGGCCGGTCTCGTCGGTGACATCGATGAGGTTCAGCTTCACCCGCAGCCCAGCCAGCAGCACACCCAACTCCTGCGCGTGTCTCGGCGTCGCGTTGACGCCGCCGATCACGACGTAGGCCAGGGTGACGCGCGTGCCGCGTGCGTCGGCGTGATCGCGCATGGCGGCCACCACCTCGGGCAGCGGCCAGCGATCTTCGATCGGCATGAGCGGGCGCCGCTCAGCCGAGGTCGGTGCGCCGAGGGAGAGGATCAGGAGGTAGCGATGCCCCTCGGCCGTGAAGCGTCGGATCGCGGGCAGCACCCCGGCGGTAGAGA
>CAYTTF010000620.1:0-1884 GCA_964440665.1 uncultured Myxococcales bacterium
CGTCCCGATGTTCAGGTGCGGCTTGTTTCGGACGAATTTTTCCTTGGCCATCTAGGTGTTCCTCCCAAAATTACTGCGCGAAATTCCTGGTCGGGGTTGCTGGTGCGGGATCCCGGCGGTCCCTCGCGGGCTTGTGCACTAGGCTCCCCGCATCCGTTCAACGATCGATTCGGTCACATGAGTTGGAACTGGCGCGTACCGCGCGAATTGCATGGTGTAAGTAGCACGTCCTTGCGTCATTGAGCGCACGTCCGTCGAATATCCGAACATGCTGGCCAGCGGCACCTCGGCGCTGATCGCCTGCGCCGAGCCCCGCGGCTCCATACCCGAGACCCGGCCACGCCGCGCCGACAGGTTGCCGGTCACCTCGCCCATGAACTCGTCGGGGGTCAGAACCTCGACCTCCATGAGCGGCTCGAGCAACACCGGCCCGGCCTCGCGCGCCGCCGCCGTCGCCCCCATCGAGCCGGCGATCTGGAACGCCATCTCGCTCGAATCGAGCTCGTGGTAGCTGCCGCCGGTCAGCTTGACCGACACGTCGATGACCGGGTAGCCCGCCATCACGCCGCGCGCCAGTGACTCGCGCACGCCGCGCTCGACCGCGGGGACGAACTCGCGCGGAACGATGCCGCCCGCCGTCGCGTCCTCGAAGACGATCCCTTTGCCCAGCGCCGGCTCGACGTGCAGCTGCACGTGCCCGTACTGGCCGCGACCGCCGGTCTGGCGGACGTACTTCCCCTCGGCGTCCGCCTGACGGGCGATGGTCTCGCGGTAGGCGACCTGCGGGCGGCCCACGTAGGCTTCGATCTTGAACTCGCGTACCAGCCGATCGACGATGATCTCCAGGTGAAGCTCGCCCATCCCGGAGATGATGGTCTGTCCCGTCTCGGAGTCGGTCTTGACGCTGAATGAAGGATCCTCGACCGCCAGCTTCTGCAGGGCCTGCCCCAGCTTGTCCTGGTTGGCCTGGGTCTTGGGCTCGATCGCGATCGAGATGACCGGCGCGGGAAAATCCATCAGCTCGAGGACGACCGGGTTCTTCTCGTCGCACAGGGTGTCACCGGTGACCGTCACGCGGAGCCCGGCGGCCGCCGCGATGTTGCCGCAGGTGACCTCCTTGACGTCCTCGCGCTTGTTGGCGTGCATGTGGAGCAGCCGGCCGATGCGCTCGCGCTTGCCCTTGCTGGTGTTGTAGACGCTGGCGCCGGTGGTCACCTTGCCCGAATAGACCCGGAAGTAGGTGAGCGATCCCACGAACGGGTCGTTCATGATCTTGAAGGCCAGCGCCGAGAACGGCTCGGCGTCGGACGCCTCCCGGGTGGTGGGCAGCCCGGCCGGATCCTTGCCGACCACCGCCGGAACGTCGATCGGCGAGGGCAGATAGTCGACGATCGCGTCGAGCAGCGGCTGCACGCCCTTGTTCTTGAACGCCGCGCCGACCAGCACCGGGACCGCCTGGCCCGCGACGGTCGCGCGCCGGAGCGCGGCGCGCAGAAACTCTGGCGTCAGTGACTTCTCCTCGAGGTAGGCGCGCATCGCCTGGTCGTCCGTCTCCGCGATCGCCTCGACCATCGCCGACCGCGCCGCGGCCGCCGCAACCTGCAGCTCCTCGGGGATCTCCTTGACGACCGGCTCCGCTCCCACGACGTCGTCCTCCCATTCGACGAGCTTCATCTCGAATAGGTCGACGAAGCCCGAGAACGCATCCTCGAGACCGTTCGGGATCTGGATGACGACGGGCGTCCCCTTGAGGCGCTCGCGGATCTCCTGCACGCAGCGGTCGGGATCGGCGCCGATGCGATCGCACTTGTTGATGAAAGCGATCCGGGGCACGCGATACTTGTCGGCCTGCCGCCAGACGGTCTCCGACTGCGGCTCGACGCC
>CAYTTF010000621.1:0-1884 GCA_964440665.1 uncultured Myxococcales bacterium
CGCATTTGACGCGATTGCCCTAGACCCGGTAGTCGCCCGTAAGTCTTCGCTACCGTCAAATCTAACAGGGGGGGAAATCGTGCTCGCCGATCTGCGAAACCTTGCTTTGTCTTTTGGCACCACCGCCGCACTCGCCAGCGTCTTTGCTACACCCTCCCACGCCGCGGCGGGATCTGGCGGTGGCGACACGTCGGCCGTCCCGCTCGCCGATCCGATCGGCAGCACCGCCGATCCGCATGCCACCTCCTGTCTCAAGCAGACGATCTGCGCGGTCAAAGAGAAGATCCGCTGGCAGACACCGGCCTGGACGCCCTCGCAGTGCGGCCGCATCGCCGACGCGGTCTCGACTTCGGCGAAGCGTCACGATCTGAGTCCGACGTTGCTGCTCGCGATCATGGTCAACGAGAGCGACATGAACGAGAAGTCCGCGCGCCTCTATACCCGCGACGGGAAGGTCTACGCAAAGGACGGCGGCCTGATGGCCATCCGCTGCATGCTCGACGACCACGATCGTTGCACGAACGGCAATGTCCGCGGCGTAGCCTGGAAAGATCTCATGGATCCCGCGACCAACATCGAGCTCGGCGCGCGCGAGCTCGCGCACTGGCGCGATGGGGGCGGCGTGATGAGCAAGACCATCGTCAAGCTCGACGCCGAGGGGCATCGCCAGCGCGTGACCAAAGAGGTGCCCTGCGATCACAAGAACCACGGCTGGTGGGCGCACTACAACCACGGACCGCGCTACATCGACAAGGGATACCCGCGACATTATCCCCATCGCATCGCGGTGCTCGACCACGCCTTCGCGACGGTGATGAACACACCCGCACCCGAGCTGACGGCGGGACGGATCACCATCCGGGATCCAGGCAAACGCGAGCGCACCGTCGATCGGCCGCTCGAGCCGCGCTACAAGAAGCTCTGCGAGCAGATTCTGTCAGGCGGTACCTGTTCCGCGCTCGCGCTGAACTGAGGCCGGGGAACTCAGCGCTCGGGCGCTTCGGTGGTCGTCGGCGCGCCCGACGGCAGCGTCATCGGATTGCGCGTCCAGAGATCGCCGAACACGCCGATCATGAGCACGATCGAGAAGACCAGCGAGACCACGAAGACCAGCCGGTTGGCGCCGGGCGCCTCTGTCATGTGCATGAAGAAGAGCACCACCAGGGTCGCCTTGACGGTGGCGATCAGGAGCGCGATGAAGATATTGGCGCTCCCCAGATCCATCCGGCCGGTGATGACGGTCGTCGCCGTGAAGACGAGGAGCAGGGCCCAGACCAGCCAGTAGCGCCCCACCCCGTGCGCGTGGTGCTCGTCTTTGGCGGCTGGGGAATTGGTTGCTTCGTGGGCCACGGTGGTCTCCGGTTCGCTATATGAGATACAGCAACGGGAAAAGAAAGATCCAGACCAGATCGACCAAGTGCCAGTACAGGCCACCGAGCTCGACCGGCACATAGTACGACTCCGAGAAGTGGCCGCGCAGCACGCGCGACAGGATCCAGATCAGGATCGACATGCCGACGATGACGTGGAATGCGTGCAGGCCCGTCGCGAGGAAGTAGACGGTGTAGTAGAGGTTGGCCCCCGGCGCCGTCACCTCGGCGTAGTGGTACCACTTGCCCGGCAGCGCCCCCTCCTGGAACTTGTGGCTGTACTCGATCCCCTTGATCACCAGAAAGGTGAGCGCGAAGAGGATCGTGACGATCAGCAGGACCGCGCAACGCTTGGTCTCCCCCTTTTTGATCGCGTGGTAGGCCAGCGCGACGGTCAAGCTGCTGGTGATGAGCACGATCGTGTTGGTGACGCCCGCCCAGAGATCCAGGTGCCGCGAGGCCTCGTGAAAGGCCTCGTGATAAAAATGCCGGTAGACGGTGTAGCCGAGGAACA
>CAYTTF010000622.1:0-1882 GCA_964440665.1 uncultured Myxococcales bacterium
CCAAGGAGACGCGCCGGCTGGCCGAGCGCACCATCACCTGGGCGCGGCGGGTCGGGGACGTCCTCGGCAAGAAGCCGGAGCGGCGGACCACGGAGGAATCGGCCCGCGTGGTCCATGCGGTTCGTATGGCCCGCCGGATCGTTCGGGATCGTGGCGCGGTCTTGAAGCTCTTCGACGAGCTGGCGCCCCGATACTCGGACCGGCACGGCGGTTACACCAGGATCGTCAAGCTGGTGCAGCGCCCCGGAGACGCGGCGTCGATGTCGCTGCTCGAGCTGATGCCCGAGGACGGCGCGGCGGCCCCCAAAGTGGGTGGCGGCGGCAAGGACAAGGGCGCGCCGGACGGGAAGGCTGCGGCCAAAGGGTCGGCCAAGGCCGCGGGGGGGGCTAAAGCGACGGCGAGCGCAAAAGCTTCGAAACCGTCGGCCGAGACGGGCAAGAAATCCCGCTCGCCCAAGGGCAAGGACGAAAAGTAGCCTGAGCGTCTAACTTCGGCTCCAAAAGCCGCCCGTAAGTCGTTACAGTTTTCCATAGCTCCTGTCGAACGAAATTGGGGCGGGGCCCGGTGGGTCTTGCCAACGCTAGGACAGGAGCTAATTTCCATGAACACCGGCACGGGGGCCAAAGTGGCGCAGAATCCTCAGCAGCATGTTCGAGCCTCGGAGCGATTCGATCTCGAGGTCAAGGTCGATCTCGAGAGCGATCACAATTTCTACACGGGGCTCACGCAGAACATCAGCGCCGGTGGCCTCTTCATCGCCACGAATGTCCTTCGTCGCATCGGCGATCGGATCACGTTGCAGTTTTCCCTGCCGGGTTCGACGCAGCCGATCGCGATCGAGACGGAAGTGCGCTGGATTCGCGAGAACAGCGCGCTCCACAAGGTGGACGGTTCCACCGGCATGGGCGTCCGCTTCATCAACCTGAGCGCCGAGGCCTCAGCCGCCATCTCGACCTTCCTGAAGAACCGCGACTCGCTCTACTACGACGACGAGTGAGGGCGGGGGGGCACGCCCCCTCGGGAAAGTCTCGTTCGGTTGACAGGTGGCCCACCGAACAGCGTATAAATCCGCGGATGGACGCGGGGGCTCAACTGCCCGGGTTGGGGTGGTCGTCGGTGGCGCTTTCGTTCGCGTCGTTGGGCGTGGTCTGTCTGGTGGCCTGGGGCGCCTTGCGGCTGCTGGCGGGGCGGGGCGTCGGCAAGGCGTCGGGCGCGGTCCGGGTCGTCGCGCGCTGTCCGCTCGAGCCGAGGCGTTCGGTCTACGTGGTCGAGGCGGCGGGACGGTGCTTCCTGATCGGCGTCGGCGACGGGCCGATGGCGGTGCTCGCGGAGCTCGACGCCGAGCGCCTGAAGGCCGACGTGGAGGCGGGCGTTCCCTCGGTGAGCTTTGCCGACGTGCTGGCGCGCGCGCTCGGGCGGCGCGCCAAGGCTGACCCGACTGCAGGTGCGACCGGCGCGTCCGCGGCGCAGGGCGCGCCCGCGGCACACGGCGCTCCCGCGGAGCCCGTCTGATGGCCCGCCGGGCCCGGCTCCAGACCTTCGGCCGCCCGACGCTGGCCGTGGCGGTCGCCATCGCAGCCACCTTGGCGTCCACCGCCGCCCACGCGGCCTCGGCCCGCGGCCACGACACCGGGATGGCGTCGCACCCGTTGGTCCTGATCCTCGCGATGGCGGCGCTGTCGCTGATCCCCTTCGCGCTCTTGATGGTGACCTCGTTCGTTCGCATCTCGGTGGTGCTGTCGATCTTGCGCAGCGCGATCGGGACGCCGTCCGTGCCCCCCACCCAGGTGCTCACCGGCCTGGCGCTGATCCTGACCATCGCCGTGATGGCGCCGACCGGCGAGCGGATGTACGCCGCCGTGACACCGGTGCTCGGGATGG
>CAYTTF010000623.1:0-1878 GCA_964440665.1 uncultured Myxococcales bacterium
TCTGGGCGTCGTTCGAGCAGATCGCGACGAACCGGACGCCTTGCGGATCGAATGTGCGGTGGAGGTGGATGATCCGATCTTCCACCGCCTGGACGTAGGGGCAGTGGTTGCAGATGAACATCACCACCAAGACCGGCGCGCCGGAGAAATCGTCGCGCGCATAGTGCTTCCCGTCGACAGCGGGCAGGCGGAAATCCGGGCAAGGAGCCCCGATCTCGGGCGGGGGCGTTTCGACGGCCATGTCGCGAAGAATACTAGCCCAAATCGGTGTACAAATGCCTCGATGGCGCCCGAACCCAAGAAAGAAAACCCGGTACCCGGCGCCGCGCCCGAACGATTCGAGGAGATCCTCGTCCGACTACGCGGTCTGGTCGAACGGCTCGAAGGGGGAAACCTCCCGCTCGAAGAAAGTCTGCGCGCGTTCGAGGACGGCATGGATCTCTGCCGTCGCGGAACGGCCATCCTCGACGGCGCGGAGAAGAAGGTCGAGACGCTGCTCGGCAGCGCCGCCGCGCCCCGCATCGCCCCTTTCGAAGACCCCGAAGGATGACGACCACATGACGACGACCGCGGCACCCGCCCCATCGTCGAGCCCGCCCGATGCCTGGGTCGAGGCCCGGCGCGGCGAGCTCGCCAATCTGCTGGAAGCGCGGCTGGCGCCGCCGACCGACGGTGATCCCGGGCGGCTGTTTGAAGCGATGCGCTATTCGCTGCTGGCCCCCGGCAAGCGGATTCGCCCGCTGCTGGCCCTGGCGGCGGCCGAGACGGTCGGCCCGCTCGACGACCAGGTTCGCCTCGCGTGCGCGGCGGTCGAGCTCGTCCACTGCTACTCGCTCATCCACGACGATCTGCCGGCGATGGACGACGACGACTTCCGGCGCGGGCGACCGAGCAACCACAAGGTCTTCGGTGAGGCCACCGCCATCCTGGCCGGCGACGCGCTGCTGACGCTGGCGTTCGATTGGATCGCCGAGGCCGGCGGGCGGGCCGCGCGGCCGGAAGGCTACCTGCGGGGGGCCCGCGCGCTGGCCCACGGCGCCGGGCCGCGCGGGATGGTGCGGGGACAGGCGCGCGATCTCGGCGAGCCGCCGCCCGCGACGCTGGAAACGCTGGAGATCCTGCACGGCGAGAAGACGGCGGCGCTGTTCCGGGCGTCGCTGGAGCTCGGCGCCGAGGTCGCGGGAGCCGCCCCCGAGGCGGTGGCCGCGCTCGGCCGTTTCGGGACCCTCTACGGCGTGGCGTTCCAGCACGCCGACGATCGAGACGATGCGGAGCACGCCGACCACCGGGCGGGCGCGCGCGGGCGTCTCCAGACGCTGGTCGCAGATGCCTGCGCCGCCCTCGCCCCGTTGGGAGCCAAGGGGGCGGGCGCGCGTCCGTGGAGCGGGGGCGAGGCCGCGCGTACGCGCCTCATCGACTTGGCCCAGGCGCTCCTGCCGTAAGCCTTCAGCACCTGTGATACCATCCCTAGGAGGGATGCCGGCCGACGAGCGAACCCGGTTGTTCGAGACGCAGGCCGCACCGAGCGGCGGCGTCAAGCGGGACCGCGCCTACTTGGTGGTCCTGGCCGGCACCAGCGTCGGTGAGATGTACAAGGTCGAGGCCGACAAGACCGTCATCGGCCGCGGCCAGAAGGCGCAGATCCGGCTGCTCGACGACGGCATCTCCCGGGAGCATGCGCAGGTCGTGATCGAGGGGACCCACATCTTCCTGCAGGATCTCGGATCGACCAACGGGACGTTTTGCAACGGCCTCAAGGTGGACCGAAAGGAGCTGGTCGACGGCGACAAGATCCTGGTCGGTTCGACGACGATCCTGAAGTTCACCTACCACGACAACCTGGACGAGATCTTCCAGAAGCAGATGTACGAATCGGCC
>CAYTTF010000624.1:0-1868 GCA_964440665.1 uncultured Myxococcales bacterium
GCCGCGTCGTTTACTACCAATACCAACTGGCAGAACTACAGCGGCGAATCCACGCTGAGCTATCTTTCGCAGATGGCGGGCCTGGCCTGGCACAACTTCACCTCGGCGGCCGCCGGGATCTGCGTGGCGCTCACGCTGGCGCGCGGCTTCACGAGGCGGGGCGGGCCGACCGGCGGCAAGCTGCTGGGAAACTTCTGGGTCGATCTCAACCGCTCGATCCTCTATGTGCTGCTGCCGCTCAGCTTCCTCTTCGCCCTGGTGCTCGTCTCACAGGGCGTGATCCAGAACCTCAAACCGTACCTGGACGTCACCACCCTGGAGGGCGGCAAGCAGACGCTGGCGCTCGGTCCGGTCGCGTCGCAAGAGGCGATCAAACAGCTCGGCACCAACGGGGGTGGCTTCTTCAACGCCAACGCCGCCCATCCGTTCGAGAACCCGACGCCCTTCACCAACCTGATCTCGATGTTCCTCATCTTCATGATCCCGGCCGGGCTGACCTACACCTACGGCCGGATGGCCAAGGACGCCAAGCAGGGCTGGGTCCTGCTGACCGCCATGAGCGTGCTGTTCTTCGCGGGCGTCGCCGTCTGCTATCACGCCGAGACCGCCGGCAACGGTGCGTTCGCGGGTCTGCCCATTCACCAGACCCTCGGCAACATGGAGGGGAAGGAGACCCGCTTCGGCGTGGCCGCCTCGACCCTCTACGCGACGGTGACCACCGACGCCTCGTGCGGCGCCGTGAACGCGATGCACGACAGCTTCACGCCGCTCGGTGGCCTGGTGCCGCTGGTGAACATCCAGCTCGGCGAGGTGATTTTCGGCGGCGTCGGCGCCGGCCTCTACGGGATGCTGATCTTCGTGGTGCTGTCGGTCTTCATCGCGGGCCTGATGGTGGGGCGCACGCCGGAATACCTGGGTAAGAAGATCGAGTCGCGCGAGATGCAGCTCGGCATGTTCTACGTGCTCATCTTCCCGATCATCATCCTCGGCTTCTCGGCCTGGGCGGCGGTCTCGCCGATGGGCACCTCGTCGCTCAACAACAACGGCGCGCACGGCCTCTCCGAGATCCTCTACGCCTTCTCGAGCGGCGCCGGCAATAACGGCTCGGCCTTCGCCGGCCTCAACGCCAACACGAACTTCTGGAACATCACGCTCGGGATCACCATGCTGGCCGGCCGCTTCCTCATGATCGTGCCGGCGCTGGGGATCGCGGGAACGATGGTCGCCAAGAAGGTCGTGCCGCCCAGCCTGGGAACGTTCCCCACCAACGGCCTGCTGTTCGTCGTCCTGCTCGTGATGGTGGTGATCATCGTCGGGGCGTTGACCTTCTTCCCGGCGCTATCGCTGGGGCCGATCGTCGAGCATTTCCAGAGCCTGCACGGAAAGGTGTTCTGAGCCATGACCTCCAAGTCGAAACCGACGTCCCTGTTCGATGGATCGATCCTGCGCCAGGCGGTCGGCGAGAGCTTCCGCAAGCTGTCGCCACGCCTGGTCGCCAAGAACCCCGTCATGTTCGTGGTCGAGGTCGGCAGCGCGCTGACCACGCTGCTGGTCATCCGCGACCTCGTCGTGCCGAGCCCCGACCACCCGCCGCTCTGGTTCACCGGCGCGGTCTCGATCTGGCTCTGGTTCACCGTGATATTCGCGAACTTCGCCGAAGCCGTCGCCGAGGGCCGCGGCAAGGCGCAGGCCGAAACCCTGCGCAAGATGCGCAAGGAGACCATGGCGCGGCGTCTCGTCGGGGGCAAGCTGGACGGTAAAGAGGAGCAGATTGCTTCCTCGTCGCTTCGAAAAGGGGATCTGGTGGTGGTCGAAGCGAACCAGCTTGTCCCCGGCGACGGCGAGATCATCGAGGGGATCGCCTCGGT
>CAYTTF010000625.1:0-1865 GCA_964440665.1 uncultured Myxococcales bacterium
GAAGACAGGCCCGACGACGAAGTTGCTCTGCAGGACCGTCAGCCCCGCCACGCCCGCGTCGGCGCCGGTGGCCGGGGCGAGAAACGCCGCGTAGAGAGGATTGTTGGCATGAGAGTAGAGGAGCGCGATCTCCCCGGTCGGCGCGACGGCCACAGCCTCCATACTCACGACTTCGCGGGTCGGGTCGGCCACCGGGAAGAGCACCTGCGCGTGACCCTTGCTCGTGCCGGTCGTCCGGTCGAAAGCCTGCACGTAGACGTACGGGACGCTGGGGCCGCCGCCGTCGCCCCCGGGGTCCGGGCCCTGGTAGCCGTTGAAAACGAGCAGGTCGTTCGCCGTGCGCGCGCCGACTCCCGACGTGAAATACGGATTGGTGTCTCCCGTGGCTATCCTCCCGAAGGTGAGCTGCGGGTTCGCGCAGGCGCTGCTCCCACCGGCGCCCGACCCGCCGTTTCCTTGAGCTCCCGCAGTTCCGGCGGCTCCCGAGCCCGCGGTTCCGCCGGCACCGTTGCCCGCACTGCCGTTGCCGGCGGTGCCTCCGCCATTTCCCGCCGATCCACTGCCCGGCTTTCCCGGGGACGATCCGCCACAACCACCAACGAAGGCCGCAACCAAAACGGCCGTAACCAACCCCTGACCTCTCGACACCGAACACAACGACATTTTCGTTTGGCGACCATCGCACAACGAACGACGGGGCTGCAAGGGTCCCAGCGACGCTCGTTGACCGGCGCCCCGTCGACGGGCGTTGCGCGCGTGGTCGTGTGAGCGGGGTCACTTCCGAAGTCGGACTTGCGCTACGCTTCGGCGCGACGGGGGACGCGCGCGATGACCAACGACAAACTTCACACGGCGATGGCCGGCTTCGTCGAGCGCGGCGAGATTCCCGGCATCGTCACGCTGGTCGCGCGCGGCGACGAGGTTCAGGTCGACGCGATCGGCATGCAGACGGTCGGCGGCAAACAGCCGATGCGCCCCGACACCATCTTCCGGATCGCGTCGATGACGAAGCCTGTCGCCGCGGCCGCCACGATGATCCTGGTCGACGACGGCAAGCTGCGGCCGGACGACGCCGTCGAACGCTGGCTGTCCGAGCTGGCGAACCGCCGGGTGCTCAAGCGCATCGACTCGGAGCTGGACGACACGGTTCCCGCGCGGCGCGCGATCACGGTGCGCGACCTGCTGACGTCCTGCCTCGGCTTCGGCAGCGTCCTGGCGATGCCCGGGACCTATCCGATCCAGCGGCCCATTGCCGACGGGAACCTCGGCGGCGACGGACCGCCGCACCCGTCGCGGGTCCCCGGCACCGACGAATGGATGCGCCGGCTGGGCGCCCTGCCGCTGATGTGTCAGCCGGGCGAGCGCTGGCTCTACAACACCAGCTGCGACCTGATGGGCGTTCTGGTCGGGCGGGTGGCGGGGAAGTCGTTTTCGAGCTTCTTGGACGAGCGGCTGTTCGGTCCGCTGGGCATGAAGGACACGGGGTTTTGGGTTCCGGCGGCGGAGCTTGGAAGGTTGGCGGGGTGTTATCAGGTTGATCGCGGGAGTCGGAAGCTGGAGGTGTTCGACGAGGTCGGGGAGGCGAGCGAGTGGAGTCGGGCGCCGGCGTTCGAGTCGGGGGCGGGGGGGCTGGCGTCGACGGCGGGGGACTACTATGCGTTTTGTCGGATGCTGTTGGATGGGGGCCAGAAGGGTGGAGTGCGGGTTCTGTCGGAGGCCTCGGTCGCGGCGATGACGCGGGATCAGGTGACGGGGGAGCAGAGGCAAGGGGCGGAGATCTTCTTCGGCAAGCACAGCAGCTGGGGGTTCGGGATGGCGGTGAACGTGCGGACGCAGGCCGAGGAGCCGTGGGTGGTGCCCGGGCG
>CAYTTF010000626.1:0-1854 GCA_964440665.1 uncultured Myxococcales bacterium
AGGCGGCGGCACGTTCGTGTCGATGCTGACCACGTCGGCGTGGGCATCAACCGGCCCGGCATCCGACTTCGCCCCGTCCGTCTTCGCGCCGTCGGTCGGTGCGCCGTCCGTCTTCGCGCCATCCGTGGCGCCGTCCGTCTTGCCGCCGTCGCCGCTGCCCGGCGGCTCCGTCGTGCTGCTACAGCTCGCGACACCCAGCGCCAGCACCGACAACCCAGTCCAGAACAGTCGAAGCGATGAATTCATGACCCCAGCCTCCCAAGCGATTCGCGTCTACCAACCCAGCTCAGCCGCCGAGACTAGGCGACTTTCGTGCGCGATACCACAACCAGGATTGTGGCGGTCGTCACGTCGCCTCGACCAGCCCCACGCCCGCCAGCGCCTCGACGGGCTCCGCACGTCCGCCGCCAGCACCTAGCGGTCGATCGCGTACCGCCCGCCCAGCGCCTCGCAGATCCCCCACCGTCGACCCCGACCCGGCCGTGGAACCAACCGCGCGTCGACGGGCAGGGTCATGCGAGCGCCAGAACGAGCAGGGACGACTCGGCGTCCGACTCGAACGCTACGATTTCGGCATGGCGACCGCGGAGTAGATCAGCGATCGCCACCGTGCCCGCGTTCCCCACGCTGAGCCAAATGATCTTCGGCGGAGCACCGTCGAGGAAGCTACGTTGCCGGAAATCATTGTCCTTCGAAACGATCATGAATCCACCGCCGCGTGCATGATCCCAGACCCGATCGTCGCTCGCCCCCAGCAGGCCGACATCTCGGACGTGGGCGCTGCCAGGAAATTCAGCGAGCAAGAGCGCCGCGAGTCGCGGGCTCAGGTTCTCGTCGAATAGAAGCTTCACGCGGCCGAGCTAGAGGCGAGGCGGCGTTCACGTGCTGCCGCGAAGGCGAGGCAGGCTCGAATGCTCTCCTGCGTGAGATCAGGAAAATCACCGAGGATCTGTTCCTCTGTCATCCCCCCTGCCAAATATTCCAGCACGTCATAGACGGCAATCCGCGTTCCGGCGATGCAGGGTTTGCCGCTCCGCACATCCGGCCTCACGGTGATGCGATCGTGCCAGTCCATCCCCTTCAGTCTACGCCCAGACCAAACGACGGGCAAAGGCTCGTGAGCGCTGCCTCTCGCTGGAACCGAGGTTGACGATATGGGTTATATCCAATATTATCCAGAGGTAGGAATCAAGGCTTCCCAGATCTCGAACCCGATCCGATTCAGCTCCAATCGTCGATGGGTTCTTTGCGCAGCTACGCGACCCGCGAGGCCCGGTGGAGTGCCCCGATCTGGTTCAAGCCTTGGTGGATGGCTTCGGGACTCAATTCGAATCCGTTCGGCCAACACAGCGCGCCGAGGTCGAGGAAGAACCGCTTGAAATAATCTGGATCCATCAAAGGGCGGGTCAGCTCGGTGTTCCGCGCGAGCAGCGGCGCGAGGTCGTAATCACCGACTGCGGCGTCCGAGAACTCCAGCTCGATGACGAAATTATTTCGATAGGTCGCACGAACAATCTTAGTCATTGTCTGCTCCCGGGATCCTCTCCAGCGGCAATAGCTCGCTCGCGCGATCCCAATTGCGCATGAGCTCGGCCTGACGTTCCAGACACCACTCTTTGACGAGGCCAGCGGCGCGCGCAGGTGCCGAAGAAGGAGGAGATGATCGGCATGATCTGATCCCATCAAGCCTAACGCCATCCGCGTTTTCAAACCAGGCGCTCTCCATTTCGCCGCGACGCTCGCGTCCACGACGAGCCTGCTCATCGCAGGTAGCCCGGTCATATTGGTAACGGGATCGTCGTGCTCCACGTGGGTAGGTTCGGCGAGGATGCCTTTGAGGGTGTCCACGGTGCC
>CAYTTF010000627.1:0-1854 GCA_964440665.1 uncultured Myxococcales bacterium
AACATCGCGGGTGGCAAGCGGGCCGCCGCGGCGGTCCAGCAGATCGCGTTCGGTCCGGCGGCGCTCGGACCGGCGCCGACAGATCTGGTTGGCACAGAGACCCGCGACGCGTCCCCTGGCGGCGTCCGTCGGCGAGCCCTCGTGTCGGGTGGACACGACGGGCGGATCTCGTACTACGTTCAGCTCCCCCAGAACGCGCACCTGGCGGTCGGCACCGGCGTGGAGGCCGGGGCGGGCGGTAGGGCGCTGGTGCGGGTCGCCGTCGACGGGGCGCCGACCCGGACGCTGCACGAAGGACCGATCGCGAACCACTGGAACGACCTCCGGCTGGATCTGGGCGCCGCGGCGGGCCACGCCGCGCGCATCGATTTCGTCAACCGTGGCGGTCCGGGCGCCTGGGCCGAGCCGCGCATCGTCGTGCCGGCCCCCGCCTACGCCGCGCCGCCCGTCCCGCAGCCCCACTTCGATCGCATCTACGTCTGGATGGTCGACACCTTTCGCGCCGACAAGATGCACGCCTACAACCCCAAGACGCGGGTGCTGACACCGAACTACGACGCCTTCGCCGCCGACGCGACCCGCTTCGCCTGGGCGCAGGTCGCCGGCACCTGGTCGCTCCCCTCGCACGCGTCGCTGCTGACCGGCGTTTACCCGACGGTGCACCGCGCGACCGCTGCCGACTCCAAGCTGTCGCCGACGGTTCCGTTCATCGCCGAGGAGCTCAAGCACGACGGGTACAAGACCGGCATGTTCTCGTCGAACGGTTACATCTCGTCCAAGTGGGGCTTCGACCGCGGCTGGGACATCAACCGCAACTTCATCCGCGAATCGCTCCCCAACGGCGCCGACTATCTGTGGAAGACGGCCAAGACCTGGATGACGCCGCTGCTCGCGAAGAAGCAGTTCCTCTATCTGGCCACCATCGAGCCCCACGTCGCCTACACGCCCAAGAAGGAGTTCCTGGTCAAGTACTGGGACAAGCCCTATACGGGCCCGCTCAAGCCGGTGCAGACCGGCGTGCAGCTCGGCCTCATCAAGGTGGGCAAGCTCAAGGTCAACGACAACGACAAGGCCTACCTGGAAGCGCTGCACGACGCCGAGATCACCGGCAGCGACGCCCTATTCGCGGGCTTCATCGCCGACCTCAAAAGGATGGGCCTCTACGAGAAGTCGGCGGTCATCGTCGTCTCCGATCACGGCGATCAGTTTTACGAGCACGGCAGCGTCGGTCACGGCGATACCGTGTATCAGGAGCTGACGCACGTCCCGCTGCTCATCCGCGCGCCCGGCCTGCTGGCGCCCGGGCATGTAGTGAACGCCGACGTCGAGGTGATGGATCTGGCCGCCACGCTGCTCGATCTGGCGGGCCTGAAGCCCGACCCCAAGATGGAGGGGACCACGCTGGTCCCGCTCGCCTTCGACGAAGTTGGCGTGTCGCCCCGCGCCGCGCTCACCGTTGACGGACAGGTCGCGCGCGGCCTCAAGGTCGATCGCTACCGACTGGTCCACAAGGGATTCGGCCGGATGGAGCTCTACGACGAGCTCGCCGACCCGCGCGAGCAGAAGGACGTGGCCGCCGATCACCCGATCGCGCTGCGCGGAATGCGCGGCGTCCTGGGCCTGCTCTACGCCTACGAGACCACCTGGTCGAAGGCACGCTGGGGAACCGCCGCCAACGTCACCGAGGCGTTCTATTCGAGCGCCGGCCCCCCCGGCCATCGCGGCCCCGACCCCAAGACCAGCGGCCCGAAGTAACTGATCTCGACGCGCTCGCGGACCTCCGCAGGGTTTCCGCTAGGCCCAATGCCGTTCACTTAGCGGTTCGCTTCGCGAGCCGCTTGCGGGGGTAGTTGC
>CAYTTF010000628.1:0-1851 GCA_964440665.1 uncultured Myxococcales bacterium
AAGGGACTTGCGACGATGCAGAAAGTTCGGAGCCTGAGCCTCGACGATTTCGTGGCGAGCCTGGCCGGTCGCCGTGTCGACCTCATCAAGATGGACATCGAGGGGGCGGAGCTCATCGCCATCGAAGGGGGACGGCGCGTGCTCGGCGCCACCGATGCTCCACCCCTGATCTTCGAAGCCGCGGATCTCGCGCCGGTCGCGGGGGCGCTGCGCGCGCTCGGATACAAGATCAGACGCCTGCACTACACGCTCGAAAATGGGCTCGAGCTGCCCGACGCCGAGGCGCCCCTGCGGAGTCTGTTTGAAGACTACGAGGCGCCGAACTACTTCGCAGCCAAGGACGAAAGCGTTTTCAGCGACGCCGTCGCGCGCGCCAACGCGAAGCGCTCGGCGGCGCTGCGATTCCTGGGCCGTCTCTGATCCGCGCCCTTCCGCGCCTCTGGCCGCCTCTGATCCGGGTCACCGAGACTCCGCCCGCCGGCGCTTCGGCGACCGGCGCTATTCGATTTCGCCCGTGGGCGGCGTGTCGTCGTCGGATTTCGGGGCGGCGGATTTTGGGGCGTGGTGGTGCGGGTGGGAGACGGCGGGCTTGCTTGCCGGTGCGGCCGCGGGCGCGGGCGCGGGCGAGGCGGCGGCCGCCCCCGGCGGTCCACCGCCCGCGTCGACAGCGGCGGCCGGCGCGGGCGGGGCCCCGATCGCCGTGAGCGAGATCGATATCGGCTCGTCGTTGGCGATGATCTGCTCGTATTTCTCGTATCCAGGCTTCTCGAGGCGGATGCGGAACGAGCTGACGCCGTTCAGATCGACCGGCAGGGTGATCGGCGTCGCGCCCATCAGCTTGCTCCCGTCGACGCGGTAGATATTCGCGCCGGGCGGATCGGATTTCACGTAGACATAGAAGATGCGTCGGTTCGCATCGGCGGTGATCGCCGGGTGAGCACCGGTCAGGCGCCGGCCGAACACCTTCCAGCCCGCCGCGCCACCGCCGGCCAGGAGGATCAGAGCGAACGCCACCCCCTTGAAGCTCGACTTGGGTTTGAGCGACGGCTCGGCGCCGGCCTCGAAACGCTGCGCCCCCGAGCCCGACGCGGTTCGTGAGATCGGCGGCACCGTCGGGGAACGCAACGAGAGGCTGCTGGACGCCGTCCCGTGCGACACCGTCGTCGACGGTATCGTCGTCCGCGTCGATCGGCCGCCTTCGGTCGGGAACAGCTCGTAGAGCAGGTGCGCCAGGTGCGTCGGCTGAAACCGCGACTCGTGCACCACGTCGTCGAGCGCGTTGGCCATGTCGGCCGCGTCGGCCCAGCGATCGTTCGGATTGCGCGCCAGCGCCTTGAGGATGATCGCGTCGAGCTCGGGCGGGACCGCCGGGTTCTGCAGCGACGGCGGCGGCACCTCGCAGCGGCGCACGCGCTCGATGGTCTGCACGTCGTTGTTGCCCTTGAACAGGCGGCGGCCGGTCAGCACCTCGTGCAGCACGATGCCGCACGCGAAGATGTCGCTCCGGTGATCGATGTTGTCGCCCTCGGTCTGCTCGGGCGCCATGTAGGCGTACTTGCCCTTCATCGTCCCGCTCTTGGTGGTCTCGGGCGCGTCGCCGAGCGCCTTGGCGATCCCGAAGTCGAGCAGCTTGACTGCACCCTCGTACGACAGCATCACGTTGGACGGCGAGACGTCGCGGTGGATCATCCCCAGCAGGCGGCCGTTCTCGTCGGTGAGCCCGTGGGCGTAGTTGAGCCCGCGGCAGGCCTCGCGGCCGATGTACGCCACCAGCTCGGGGCGCGGCGGCCCCATCGTCTTCCAGATCGCGCGCATCGTCTCGGACAGATCGTGCCCGCGGATGTACTCCAT
>CAYTTF010000629.1:0-1849 GCA_964440665.1 uncultured Myxococcales bacterium
ACATCGCGCGCGGCGATCTGACCTTCGACGTGCTACCCGGCTGGTGGACCGACGCCGGGACCTTCGAGTCGCTCAAGCACGCGACCGATCTGGTCGAAGCGACACTCGGTCGCTAGGCGCCCCCACGGCGTACGAAGTCAATGTCGGTCGAGTAGAGACGGCCCAATGCCGAGGCGTGCCAGGCCGTGGAGATCGCGGACGAGTGGCTGCCCAAGGTCGACCACGATCACTTGCGACGAGCTATTTTGCGGACGATCTCCTCGTCTTCGAGCCGGGAGGCCAGGCCGAGGGCCTTGTTCAGATCGAGCCCGCTGGGCTCACCCATCTTGAACGTCCGCGTACGGTAAGGCTTCCGACGGCCGGTCAGCGTGGTCCGCATGAGACGACATTATGGCATCTTCGCGGAGCATCAAAGCATGACTCTTTGGACCGAGCGAAGCGACGGGCGGGCAGGCGCCCTCCCCCTACGCCGATTGCGTCTCTTCGACGATGAAGGCGGCGAGCGCGTCTTGCCAGGTCGGGAGCGTGTCGAGACCACGCAGGCGGAGCGCCCGGTTGTCGAGGATCGCGCGACGGGGCCGCGGGGCCTTCATCGGCAGCGCGGAGGTCGGGACGCCGACGGTGCGGTCCGCCGGTAGGCCCAGCGTCTCGGCGGCCAGGCGGGCGAAGTCGGCCCAGCTGGTCTGACCCTGCGCGGTGCAGTGGTAGAGGCCGTAGAAATCGGTCGCCGCCAGCGCGGCCGAGACGCGGGCCACGTCGCGCACCCAGGTCGGCGAGCCGAGCCGCTCGCGATCGGCGCGAACCGTTTCGCCGGCGCGCAGGCGCCGGACGATCGTGGAGGGAAAGTTTCGGCCGCCGTGCCCGTAGAGGCAGCCCACGCGCAGGATGAAATGGCGCGGCGTCGCGGCGGCGACCAGGTCGTCGCCGGCGACCTTCGAGCGGGCGTAACTGCCCTGGGGTGAAGGCGGATCGCGCTCGTCGTAGGGACGCTCGAGCTCGCCGTCGAACACGAAGTCGGTCGAGTAGTGGACGATGGCGGCGTCGGCGGCCGCCGCCGCGCGCGCCACGGTCTCGGCGCCCTGCCCGTTCACCGCCATCGCGATCTCCGGCTCCGTTTCGGCCCGGTCGACGTCGGTGTACGCCGCGGCGTTGAACACCGCCGTCGGTCGCAGGCGATCGAAGAGCGCCCGCAGCGCCGCCTCGTCGCGGATGTCGCACTCGGCTCGGCCCAGGGCGGCGGCGAGGAGCCAGCCGGCCCGTGGCAGCTCCGCACACAGCGCCACCCCCAGCGTTCCCCGGCCGCCCAGCACGATCGCAACTCTTTCCGTCGTCATGTCCGTTCTCAGGCGCTGGGCGCCCGGCCCGCCATGGCCAGCCGCACGTCCTCTTCGTCGGCCTTTACCATCATCTCGATGAGCTCGCGGAAGCCGACCTTGGGTTTCCAGCCCAGGGTCTTTCCCGCCTTGCTGGCGTCGCCGTGCAGGTGGTCGACCTCGGTCGGACGGAAATAGCGCGGATCGATCTCGACGAACTTCTTCCAGTCGAGCTCGAGCGCGCCGAACGCCACGTCCAGCGCCTCGCGGACCGAGTGCGACTGGCCGGTCGCCACCACGAAGTCGTCGGGCTTGTCCTGCTGGAGCATCATCCACATCGCCTCGACGTAGTCGCCGGCGAATCCCCAGTCGCGCTTGGCGTCCAGGTTGCCGAGGTAGAGCTTCTTGTCGAGGCCGTGGCGGATGCGCGCCGCCGCGCGCGTGATCTTTCGCGTCACGAACGGAATCCCGCGGCGCGGCGACTCGTGGTTGAACAAGATGCCGCAGGCGATGAACATCCCGTAGGCCTCGCGGTA
>CAYTTF010000630.1:0-1846 GCA_964440665.1 uncultured Myxococcales bacterium
GCTGAACGTGCGGTTGCCCGACATCATCGAGGACGCGGCCCGCAAGCAGAATACGGTCCAAGATCGGATCGCCGCCGTCCACGGCACGATCGCCGATCTCGACAAACAGCTCAAAGGCCACCGCGCCGAGATCGCCGAACTGGAGGCGGATCTCGCCGAGACGACCAGCGTCAAGGAACGTTTGCAGGCGGCCGAGCGGACGGCGCTTCCCCCGGCGAGCTCGGCTCACGGCAAGGCGATCAACACGACGCTGCTCGGCGGCGCGATGGCGCCGTAGAAACGGCCGTCTGTCGATCGCGTGAGCGTCGACGGGCTTTGCCGGGCGACGCTCGTCGCGGGGGATCTAAAGGACCCTCCCAGGGTCCTTTTCTTGATCGATCGCGTGAGCGTCGACGGGCTTTGCCGGGCGACGCTCGTCGCGGGGGATCTAAAGGACCCTCCCAGGGTCCTTTTCTTGATCGATCTCGCGCTCGAGCGCTTCCCATTCCGCCATCCAGGCGTCGATCTTGGGCAACAGATCGGCCTGTTCTTTCACCAGCGCCGCGATCTGCGCCGTGCTCGTTCTCCGATAAAACTCAGCGTCGGCGTAGAGGTCGGCAATCGCCTTCTTTCGGGCCTCGGCGGCCTCGATCTGCGCCAGCAGGCGATCGCGCTGCTTGGGGAGCTGGGCGATCCGGTTGCGTCGTTTCTTTTGATCTTCCCAGCTCGATCCGGCGTTCGGGTCGGCGGGGTCGGCTGGCCGGCGCTCTCGCCGGGCCTTCGAGGCCACCGCCTCGGCGTCGAGGTGGTCGTCGCCGCAGCGGGCCAGATACTCGGCGTAGGTCCCGGGAAAGTCGTGCGGCCCGTCTGGCGTCAGCTCGACGATCCGGGTGGCCAGCTGCGAGACGAACCAGCGATCGTGCGAAACGAAGATCACCGTGCCCGCGTAGGTCTTCACCGCCTCGCATAGCGCGTGGATGGCTTCCAGATCGAGATGGTTGGTCGGCTCGTCCAGGACCAGCACGTTCGGTTTCTGGACGCTCAGAATCGCGAAGATCAGACGCGCGGCCTCGCCACCCGATAGCAGGGCGACGCGTTTGTCGACCTCTTCGCCGGAGAACAGCACGCGCCCGAGCTGCCCGCGCACATAGGTCGGGCTCTCCCCGGGGCAGAGCGCGGTCAGGATCTGGATCGGGGTGGCGTCGGGATCGTCGAGCAGCTCGCGGTGATCCTGGGGAAAGTAGCCGACGCGCACCTCGTGGCCCCAGCGCACCAGCCCGGCGTCGGCCGCCAAGCGCTCGACAACGATCCGCAGCAGCGTGGACTTGCCGAGGCCGTTCGGGCCGATGATCCCGATCCGCTCCCCCCGCCGCACCACCAGCGAGACGTCGGTCAGCACGCTCTTGTCGCCGTACGACTTGGAGACGCCCCCGAGCTCGAGGACGTCGCGGCCGCTCGGGCGCTCGGGCGTCACCCGGAGGTGCGGCGTGCGCCGGGAGCTCGCCACCAGCTCCTCGACCTCGATGCGTTCGATCTGCTTGAGGCGGCTCTGGGCCTGGGTGGCCTTGGTGTTCTTGGCCCCGAAGCGTTCGACGAAGGCGCGCTTGCGGGCGATCTCCTCCTCGGCCCGCGCGACGCCGGTCTCCTTGCGCGCCCGGGCCGCCTGCTTGCCGATCACGGCGGCCGAGTAGTTCCCCGTGTACAGGGTGATGGTGCCGTAGTCGACGTCCAGGGTGTGGCTCGTGACGTTGTCGAGGAAGCGTTGATCGTGCGAGATGATGACGGCGCAACCGGCGTAGCCGTCGAGAAACCTCTCCAGCCAGCGGATGGTGAGGATGTCGAGGTGGTTGGTCGGCTCGTCGAGCAG
>CAYTTF010000631.1:0-1835 GCA_964440665.1 uncultured Myxococcales bacterium
TAGGTTCATGGCGACTGACGCGGCAACCTGACCTTCGTCAGCCAGAAATCGTTGATGCTCTTCACGACGCTTTAGAACGCCTCCAGTTGCACGGGCTTGCTCAGGTAGCAGTTTGCCTGGAGCTCGTAGCTCCGGTTGATGTCCGCCTCGGCCGTGGACGTGGTCAGGATCACGGTCGGGGTCAGCCTCAGGGAGGCGTCCCCCTTGATCTGGCTGAGGACCTCGCGCCCATCCATCTTCGGGAGGTTCAGATCGAGGAGGATGAGGTTCGGGCGCGGGGCGCGGGTGTAGACGCCCTGGCGGCGCAGAAAGGCCATGGCCTCCACACCGTCGAAGGCGACGCTGAGACTGACGGCACCGTTTGCCTCGCGAAAGGCTTCGCGCGTCAGGCGAACGTCGCCCGGACTGTCCTCGACCAGCAGAACCTCGATGGGTGCGCCGGATGGGCCGATTGCAGCCGTCATGCGGCGATCCCGCTCTCCATCGGGGCTTCTTTGCCAGCGCTCAGGGCGAAGCTGAAGGTCGATCCGTGCCCAGGCTCCGATGCGACCGAGATGGTGCCGCCGTGGCGCTCCACGATCTTCTTGCAGATGGCGAGGCCGATGCCGGTGCCAGCGAACTCTTCCCGTTTGTGGAGCCGCTGGAACATGCCGAAGATCCGGTCGAAATATTGCGGGTCGATGCCGAGACCATTGTCCTTCACGGAGAACAGCCACTTCGCGACGCCGCTCCTGACGACGCCGACATGAACCTGGGGCACGCCCGGCGGCTGGTACTTGATGGCGTTGCCGATGAGGTTTTGAAACAATTGGACGAGCTGGGTCTCGTCGGCGAGGACCATGGGCAGCGGGTCGTGCGTGACCAGCGCCCCGCTTTCCTCGATCGCGCCGCGGAGATTGACGAGCGCCTGCTGGAGCGCCGCTTCGCTGGAAGTTTCGCGGAGGTCCTTGCCTGCCGAGCCGACCCGGGAGAAGGCGAGGAGGTCGTGGATCAGGCGCTGCATGCGGCTCGCGCCGTCGACCGCGAAGGCGATGAACTCGTCGGCATCGGAATCGAGCCGGCCCTTGTAGCGCCGCGAGAGAAGCTGCGTGTAGCTCGCCACCATGCGGAGCGGTTCCTGCAGGTCGTGCGAGGCGATATAGGCGAACTGCCCTAATTCTTCGTTCGACCGGTTGAGCTCGTCGATCTTCTGGAGGAGGTCGACAGCGGCCTGCTTGCGGACGGTGATGTTGCGAATGGCCGCCGTCACCAGGATGCCGTCGGCGCCGCCGAGCGGGCTCAGCATGAGCTCGATCGGGAACGGGCTTCCGTCCTTCCGTCGGCCGATGAGCTCGATGCCGGTGCCGATCTGCTGCGCGAGGGCGTCTTCGGCCGAACGGAGGCCGTCGGCGAGCAGCCTTTCGGCGAACCCTTCCGGGATGATGTTCTTGACCTTCTGGCCAAGGAGCTCGTTACGGCGATAGCCGAACTGCTTCTCGGCCTGGAGGTTGAGGAGGACGATCTCCCCGTCCTGGTTGACCACCACCATGGCGTCGGGGGCCGCCTCGAGGAGGCCGCGATAGCGGCCTTCCATCTGCGCCAGATGCTTCTCCGCGTTCCGGCGCACGCTGATGTCGCGGATTGCAGCGGTCACCAGGATACCCTCGGCGCTGCCGAGCGGGCTCAGCATCAGCTCGATCGGGAACTCGCTGCCGTCCTTCCGCCGGCCGGTGAGCTCGATTCCCATGCCGATCTGCTGGGCGAGCGCTTCCTCGGCGGTGCGCAGGCCGTCGGCGACGAGGCGTTCGGCGAGGCCCGCGGGGAGTATGATGTCGACCGTCTGCCCGCGGAGCTCG
>CAYTTF010000632.1:0-1833 GCA_964440665.1 uncultured Myxococcales bacterium
AAACCCGACGACGACGAGATTGTCGACGCCATGCGGATGCTCGCCTAGACCGAAGGGATCTTCACCGAGACCGCGGGCGGCGTGACGCTGGGCGCGGCCATCCGCCTCATCAAGGACGGCCGCATCGGCAAGGACGACGGGCCGGTGATCATCTGCGTCACCGGCAACGGCATGAAGACGCAGGATCCGCTGGTCGGCAAGCTGCCCGTGCCCGCGCTGATCGGCCCGCGCTTGAACGATTTTGACGATCTACACGCGACCTGGACCTAAAGGAGATCACGCCATGGCCACCATCCGCATACCGACGCCGCTTCGCAAGCTGACACAGGGGAAGGAAGAGGTCACCGCCACGGGCGGCACTATCGGCGCGTTGATCGCCAACCTCGAGGCGCAGTTTCCGGGGATCAAGGAGCGCATCTGCGACGAGAGCGGCCAGGTCCGACGCTTCGTCAACATCTTCGCCAACGACGAGGACATCCGTTTCCTCAAGAACCTCGACACGCCGGTCAAGGATACCGACGAGGTGTCGATCGTCCCGGCCATCGCCGGCGGCTGGTAACACCCCGACCTGCCGGATGACGACAGACGACGCCCTCCGCTTCGCCCGCCAGATCGCGCTGCCCCAGATCGGCCGCGCCGGCCAAGCGCGGATCTGCGCGGCGCGCGTGCTGGTGGTGGGAGATGATCTGGCGGCGGAGATCGCGGTGCGATACCTGGAGGCCGGCGGCGTCGGCACCGTGATCGCGCCCGCGGCGCTCCCCGCCGACGGCGCGGGCTGGCTGGCGGCGCTCGACGGCGTCGACCTGGTCGTGCGCTCGGGCTTCGACGACGACGCGATGCTTGGCGCGGCAGCCCGTCTCGGGTTGCCGGTTGTGGTCGTCCGCGCGACGTCCGATCTCGTCGATCTCGTTTCGTTCCCCCGGCGCGCGCCCGCGCCGGACGTCTCGTTGGAAATTCCGTCACGGCACGCGACGCCCGCGAACCGCGGCGCCGGAGCGGTGCTCGCCGGGACGCTGGCCGCTGCCGAGGCGCTCACCTCGCTCGCGCGCGGCGACGCCCCCGCCCGCCACCTGCGCTTGCCGCTCGACGGCGGTGCGCCGCTGGCGCAGCAGATCGGCACGCGTTGACTTTCGCGCTCGATCCCATCCGACGCGCGCGGTTGCGGGTCGCCGAGCGGATCACCGATCTCATCGGCGATACGCCGATCGTGCGGCTGCCGGCGTTCGAGCGCGACACCCCGGGCGTCGAGCTGTGGGCCAAGTGCGAGTTCCTGAACCCGGGCGGCTCGGTCAAGGATCGCGCGGCCAGCCAGATGATCCGCGACGCGATCCGCACCGGTCAGCTCGGCCCTGGGAAGACCATCATCGATTCGACCAGCGGAAACACCGGCGTCGCCTACGCGCTCATCGGCGGCGCCCTCGGTTATCCGGTGACGCTGGTGATGCCGGGGAACGTCTCATGGGCGCGGCGCAAGATCACCGAGGCCTTCGGCACCAGGCTGGTCTTCTCCGATCCGATGGAGGGCTCCGACGGCGCCATTCGCCTCTGCCGCAAGATGGTCGAAGACAATCCGGGCACCTATTTCTACCCGGACCAGTACTCGAACCTCGGGAATCCCCTCGCCCACTACAACACCACCGGGCGCGAGATCTGGGAACAGACCGAGGGGCGCGTCACCCACTTCGTGACCGGCATCGGCACGACGGGGACGGTGATGGGCACCGGGCGGCGCCTCAAGGAATACCGGCGCGACATCGAGGTCTGGGCGGTCGAGCCGGCGGACGCGCTGCACGGCCTCGAGGGGCTCAAGCACATGGAGAGCTCGCTGGTCCC
>CAYTTF010000633.1:0-1833 GCA_964440665.1 uncultured Myxococcales bacterium
CAACGACCACCACGGCCGAGTCCCGATCCAGGCCGCAGCCGGCCTCGATCGATACCGAGATGGCCGAAGCCGCCGATCGTGGTGAGATGAAGTCCGATAACCCCGGCAGGGTGCCAGGGTCATCGAGCTCAGCGAGAGGCGACGATCAAGGGGTCGACGACCCAGCCGGGAAGGACGGCGCGAGCGGCAGCGGCGCGGCGAGGGGCTGCGAATCCCTGCCCCTCTACTGAGGGCGACGCGACCGGAGTGTGGACCTGGCCGGGGGCATCACTCCTCAACCGCTTCGTCCGGTGCGTCGAGGTTCGGTGCCACCACCGACAGCCATTGCATGGGCTCTGAGCCGAGCACGCGAATCCTATGGAAGACGTTGGCCGGAGCGTAGAGGGTGGTCATTGGCCCGGCGATAACCGCTGGGGCGTCTCCGATCGTGAACTCACCTCGACCCTTGAGGACGATGAAGACTTCGTCGGATCGCGGGTGACGGTGCCGCGGGTGGGGCTCCTCGCCAGGCAGGAGCTGGAGCATCACGACACGACAGGCGTCCGAGCCAACAACCGCCTTGCGCCAGGCACCCGCTCCGAGCCCATCGCTAATCGCGGACAGGCTCACAGGGTTGACATTCAACGCCTCAGTGCTTGACACGTACGGCACGAGCCTCTGCCTCCAGTCTGCGCGACGAGCGTCGCCGTTGCGTTCCTCTATTCGAGGCGTTCCTTCCGCCGCCAGTCACCTCTCCGGAGGTTCGTGGGAATCGGCAGATTCACAGGCGCTCCAGAACGCTGGGATGAGTAAATCCCTGTGAATAGCTCGACAGTCTTGCGCCCCTCAACGCCCGTCACCAATGGCTCTCGGTTTTCGACGATGGCCCCGACGAAGTCTGCGATCTGCAGACGGTGGTAGTGAGTCATCGCGTCGATGTCAATCGAGCGCTCTCGGTCCTCGCGCTGCCAGCGCGCCAGTGAAGCCTCCTCCCCTGGGACGGTCCAAAGGTCGTTGAAGGCCGGCTCCACGTGAGTGCTCACACCAGCCACGAAGGACGAGCCGGTCTCTGTCTGGACCCCGACTGAGGCGCCGCTGCGCCCATGCACGTGGACCCTGCCGTAGAGCCCTGGGTACTGCGAGTTGCTCAGCGTGATGGTGCCAAGCGCGCCGCTGGCAAATCTGAGTACGGCAACCGCGGAGTCCTCCACTTCAATGTACGGGTGATTCAGATTTGCCCAGAAGCCGAAGACCTGAGCAATAGGACCCATGAGCCACTGGAGCAGATCGAGGTGATGACTGGCTTGATTGACGAGCACCCCGCCACCCTCGCCAGACCAGGTTCCGCGCCACGGGGCCAGACGGTAGTAATCCTCATCCCGCCAGCCCAGGAGGGTCACGGTCCCAAGGATCGGATCGCCGATCTTCCCCGCGTCGATCGCACTGCGCACACGCTGGACTGGTTCGTACCATCGACGCTGGCTGATGACGCCGAGCCGTACCCGGTTCTCGGCAGCTGCGTCGATCATCGCATCGCAGTCGGCGAGGTTCGGCGCCATCGGCTTTTCTACCAGTACGTGCCGGCCTCGGGTCGCGGCCCGCACGGCGATTCCGGCATGGGTCGGATGCGGGGTGCAAACAATGACCATCTCGACAGCCGGGTCGTCAAGGACTTCGTCCAGGCTCGCACAAGGCCGGGCGGAATAGCGCTCAGCGAAGCTCCTCACCAACTCCGGAGACTGATCAAACACGGCGACGAGCTGAGCCTGAGGCAGCGAGCTAAGTGCGTCCACGTGGGCCGCGGCTATCTTGCCTAACCCGACCAGGGCCGCACCGATCGGCTTCATCGGTCGG
>CAYTTF010000634.1:0-1830 GCA_964440665.1 uncultured Myxococcales bacterium
TGGTGGTCCGTATGTCACGGTATGCGAACCACCGTCCGGGGGCGACGATTCGCCGCGGGATGGCGACACGCTCGTAGGGGTTTTGCAGGGCGCGCCATAGCGTCCGAGAACGTCCGTCGCCGCTCAATCAGAACGTGAACCGCCCGTCCGCCAGGACGTAGTAACCGTGGTCATCCGCGCCGATTGCTACCACTCTTGCTACCAACAGCGGCATCGTGGCGGCTGCTCTGTCGCGTTTCGGCCTACCCCGTGCCGCCCCAGGTCTCGGTCTCTTTGAAGCAGAGGTATGAGCCGAACTTCCCGTCGTCCGGCATCGGCATTTCGGCGACACCTTGAGCCCACGTGTCGATCTCCTGCAGTTCGACGGCCAAGGGCTCAATCCCCCCACCGTGGAGAGCAGCGTCAAACCCGCCGCGGGAGAACCTGAGTACCTCCGTCTTTGCTGGAAGCTCGTCGTTGTTCGACGGTAGGACTAGCTCGGCTTCGACGCCATGGTTTCGGAGGGCGTCGACAATCCGATCGGCATTGATCTCTATGTTGAACAGGACTTCCCCGGTCAGAATGCGAGCGGCGTGCGCCGCGCTGAGTGGCCAAATCGCCGTCGGTGCTACGCCGCCAGCCCTGTACGGATAGCGTGTACCGGGCGTGATGAGCGCATGGCTCGCGGGCACGCCATAAGCCTCTCGTACCGACTGCCTGGCCGCCTCTATCTGGGCGAGCCCGTCTTCGAGCGACTCAGCCTTGATCGATCGAGGCGCCATGAACATCACCGCGACTCCCGGCTCGGGCGACCATGTCGCGACCCCGTCGGCTAGCGCCCGTTCGATCGCCCCGGCCGCGCCAAACCAACGCGTATTCAGGGGTACGTCGCATTGGAGTATCCAAGTCGGTCCGTCTTCAGCGTCGAACCTTGGCTCGCCGTTAAGAAGGTCGACAACTGCGCGCTCCCTGCGGTTTTGCTTGCCGGAGGTGTGTTTCAAGTCCTTTTTCGCCTCGACGAGCTTTCCGGTGCCATCTTTGAGCGAAACGAGGAGGTCGCCGTAACGAATGACATTCGTGAGCCCCGACAGGACTGTCGGTTCGCCGGCATCCCAATGCTCGTTGAACAGGGCCCACTCGACCGCGGTGCCCTCTTTTCCGTACATATGCCCAGGCGGATCGCCGCGGCGCAGTAGTAACAGTGCCTTCCGGTCGTATGCCATGAATGTCCATGCAACGCCGTCACCGATTGCTCGAAGCTGAGCGACGACTCGGCGCCAGAAGATCACGTCGAGCTCGCTGCGCTCGCCGCGTTTGAAGCTCCTCAGCGCTTCGCTATACCGGCGCTCAGCGTCGAGGAGGTAGCCATACAGGTCTGCCTGTACCTCGCGGAGGTCCGCGATATCTGTGGAAGCATGCAGTTTCCGGAGGAGGCCTTCGGCAACGTCTCGAATGACGGGCTGATCGCCGCTCGTGACTAACGCACTCAGGATCTCGAAGTCGTCGATGTGATCCCAGGCTCCCGCCGGCTTATTTCGGGACATGTCCACATCGTATGGCAGCTATGGCCCGCTATTTCGGACACGATCAGTCCTAGGATCCTACCGCCGTCCACTCGCGCCCTCTGTGCCTGCCTTCGGCTGCTCCGTCGCGTCGTCGAAGGCATGGATTGCCTGCGCGGCCTGCCGGGGACGCGGCTGCTAGGACATAGCTCAATTGGGCAGGACGGCGCCAAACCATGACGCGCGCCCGCAGTTTGGATGCAGACGCCGTTCCGAAACGAGGTCCTTTCGGCCCGACCCGGTCGGTTCTATTCTGGGGTGGAAACCTGAGTCAGCCACCCGAGTCGAA
>CAYTTF010000635.1:0-1827 GCA_964440665.1 uncultured Myxococcales bacterium
CTCAAATACAGTTTTCGCAGTTTTCGAATCATTGGATATCACAACCGCCGGGGACGCTGGATTGAAAGGAATCTACAAATCTACAGATGCTGGTGCCACGTGGAATCAGCTTGCCTCTCCGCCGAAAATTACCTCGACGGGAAGCATGTCATACCTTAGCACTCAAGGGTGGTACGATAATGTCATCGCTGTCGACCCGAACAACTCCAGCAATATTTACGTCGGCGGAGTCGACATGATGAAGTCGACAAACGGCGGTACAAGTTGGTCGCAGCTAACGTATTGGACTTCGGGTTATGGAACCCCCGTTGTTCACGCCGACCATCATGCCATCGTGTTCGACAAGAACATCGCAAACACAATTTATGAAGGGAACGACGGCGGCGTCTACAAGACGACCGATGGGGGCACGTTGTGGACAAATATCAACAACGGCTTGCAGATCACGCAATTCTACAGCGGTGCAGTGTTCAAGACAGGTACAACATATTTTGGAGGAGCTCAGGACAACGGTCATCTCAAATATGGCGGATCTGGAACAACCTGGTCGGAAGTATACGGCGGCGACGGGGGATACTCGGCTCAGGATCAATCCAACGGCTCCGTCGCATACGAAGAATACGTTTACTTAGCAATCAGTAAGACCACAGACGGAGGGTCAACCTGGAACGCTTGCGTGAGCGGATTGTCCGATGCGAACAATAGTTCTAAATGTTTGTTCATTGCCCCTTTCGCGATGAATCCGGAAAACTCCGCCGTTCTTCTCGCCGGCTCAAACAGCGTCTGGGTTACGGGAAATTCTGCCGGCAGCTGGACTCAATCAAGCAACGTGCTTTCTTCCGGCGCAGAAGTCAGCGCTGTCACAGTGGTAAACGCAGCCGCAAATTATCTCGGGTTTGCCGGGACGACTGATGGAAAGATTTTTAAATGTACAAGCCTCGACCCGTCCTCCGGCATCGATACGTGGACAGACATCACACCGCCCGGGAATAATGGCGGCTTTGTACGGCGGGTTGCCGTTGCTCTGAGCGATAAAAACAAAATCTATGCAACATACGGCGGCTATAACACAAGCGGAACATTGACATCACGGCACGTCTGGTATTCGACCGATCAAGGATCAAGTTGGACGGATATCTCCGGTAACTTGCCGAACGTTCCCGTCCACTCTCTTGTCATCAACCCGATTTCATCTTCGACGCTATATGTGGGGACGGAAACGGGTGTGTATTCAACAACGAACAGCGGCGTAAGCTGGTCGTCGTTTAATTCCGGCATGCCCTCATTCGTCCCGACGGACGAGCTGGTCATTCAAAGCGGCACAAATGTGCTCTTTGCATTTACCCATGGCCGCGGCGTATGGAACGGTACCGGCGGCGCTCTTCCGGTGGAACTCTCTTCTTTCACCGTTGCGTCTCAACAATCGAACGCAGAGTTAAAATGGAGAACGGAAACAGAATTCAATAATTATGGTTTTGACATTGAACGGGCCCTCATCCAACTCCTCCCCTCACAGGGCGAGGGAGGGGAACAGTGGATTCGCCTTGGTTTTGTGCAAGGCGCGGGAACAAGTTCCGCACCCACAGAGTATTCATTCACGGATGTCAATGTCCCGGCCGGGAATTATATGTACCGCCTAAAGCAAATTGACAGGGATGGAACATTTCAATATTCGGAATCCATTGAAGCGACAGTAAATCCTTCGCCGTCAGCGTTCGCACTGTATCAGAATTATCCTAATCCCTTCAACCCCTCGACAACAATTCGCTACAATTTGCCCGATCGAAGCAACGTGGGAATCGTGATTACGAACGCGATCGGTCAACA
>CAYTTF010000636.1:0-1821 GCA_964440665.1 uncultured Myxococcales bacterium
GCCCCCCAGTTGGTGGTCGAGGGTCCGGCCCGGCTGCTGCACGTGGACGTCGAGGGCGCGCGGGCGGTGAGCCTCTACAGCGTCGCTTCCGGCAACGGTGGCGCGGACGCTTGCCGCGGCGGCGCCTCGGCGGCGAAGCGTGCCCTGCGCACGAACGCGAGCAACGCGCTCAACCTCGACGTGGCGGCCGGGCAGACGGTCTGCCTGAGCGCCGACGGCGGATCGGTGCAGGTGGCCTGGCACGCGCAGCAGCCGGGGACCTTCGGAACCGAGACCCTCCGCGCCAGCAACCGCTAACGGGAAAGGGTCGCCGACGCGCGGGCGCAGCGGAAACCGGCGAAGATCTGGCGGCGTTCCGGGAGATCCCAGTTGCGGGTGGTGGCGCGGGCGACGGTCGCGCGGGTCGCGAAGGAGCCACCCCGCAGCACGCGATACTGCTTGCCGAAGAAGATCTCCGAATACTCCCGGTAGGGGAAGCTCTGGAACCCGGGATAGCCGTCGAACCAGCTTGCCGTCCATTCCCAGACGTCGCCCAGCATCTGCAGGCAGCCGTAGGCGCTGCGACCCGCCAGAACGGCGCCGGCGGGCGCCGGTTCCAGATGCCGCTGATCGAGGTTGGCCCGCCCCGCTTGCCAGGCCTCGTCGCCCCAGGGATGGCGGCGGGCGCGGCCCTGGGCCGGATCCCAGGCCGCCGCTTTCTCCCACTCGGCCTCCGACGGCAGGCGCCCACCGGCCCAGCGGGCGTAGGCGTCGGCCTCGTACCAGGAGACGTGGACCACCGGGCAATCGGGGTGCAGCGGTCCCAGCCGGCCGAACACCACCGCCTCCCATCCGCCGGCGGATCGCGTGCGCCAGTGCGCCGGGGCGCGCGCGCCGGTCGCCTGCCGCCAGCTCCAACCCGCGTCCGACCAGAGCTCGCGGCGGGTGTAACCGCCATCGTCGATGAAGGCCAGATATTGTCCGTTGGTCACCGGACAGGCGTCGATGTGGAAATCGGGGAGGTCGATCCGGTGCGCGGGCCGTTCGTTGTCGTAGGCCCAACGCCGGTCGTCGGTTCCCATCACGAAGGACCCGCCCGGGACCAGCAGGCTCTCGATCGGCGGGCGGGAGCCGACCGGCATCGCCGGCTCGCCGGCGAAGGGGGGCCGGTAGTCGAGATCCTCGCGCAGCGCGATGGCCTGGAGGAGGGTCTCCTGATGTTGCGCCTCGTGCTGCGCGACCAGGTTGAACCCGATCCCGTCCTCCATCACCTTCTGCATCAGGGCAGAGCTCGGCTTGCTGGGCGGCGCGGCCAGGCGCGCCTCGACGCGCCGGCGAACGTCGAGGAGGCGCTGGCGGATGGTCGCCACCGACGGGAGAGCCAGCTGATCGCGGCGCGCCCGCGGCGTCGTGAGGGGGTCGTAGACCGCGTCCTGCTCGTCGGTGGCCGCGGTCTCGCTGTCGCGGAGCAGCCAGAGCTCTTCGAAGTGCGCGATGTGTCCCAGGTCCCAGGCGATCGGACTCATGAGCCGACTGTGCTGCCGTTGCAGATCCTCGTCGGTCAGCGGGGCCACCATCTCCAGCGTGCGCGCCCGTGTCTCCGCCAGCAGAGCGGCCGCCGCGCGCGCGGCGTGGGCCGCCCGGACGGGCGTCGGAATCTTGCGAAATAGAAACAGACCAAATTCGTTCTCGGCGTCGCCGCGGCCTGTGCCCGGGGTCTGGTCGGTCCAGGCCAGACGGAATCCAAAGCGCTCGACGGTCGCGATCACGGACGGTCGCCGAAACTTGTGGCTGATCTCGGTGAGGATGCGCTCGCCGCGCGCGATCCTGAACTCGCGCGCG
>CAYTTF010000637.1:0-1819 GCA_964440665.1 uncultured Myxococcales bacterium
CGCCGATCTTGTTGGCGCCGGCATCGGTCAGGGTGACCGTGAACTCGGTCTGCTCCGCCGCCGGCGCTGCCGCGCCGCCGCCCGCCGCCGCGCCTGGAGCCGCCGCGACCGCCACCGGGGCGGCTTTGACGCCCCACTTGTCCTCCAGCTCCTTGGTCAGCGCCGCCAGGTCGAGCACGGACATCTGCGAGAGAAAACTGACAACCTGCTCCTTCGTCACGTCGGCCATTTCAATTGCTCCTTCGGGTGGTTATTTCGGCGGTTTTTGAAATCGAGGATCGACTCAGCTCTGGCTGCCGCTCTCGCCGAGCGCGCGCTCGCGCGCGGCCAGCAAGAGGGCGAAATTCTGCTGGGCGGCGGTGGTGAGCCGCAGGAAGTTCTGAGGCACGGCCAGCAAAGTTGCAAGGAAAGTTGCGCGCAGCTCATCCTTGCCCGGAAGGTTCGAAAGCGCCTGGACCCCCTTGAGGTCGAGCGCCTTGCCGTCCACGAAGCCGCCCTTGATGACGAACTTCTCCTCGCCCTTGGCGACCTTGGTCGCGGCCTTGGCCGGGGCCGCCGGATCCTCGAACGAATACGCGATGGCGGTCGGCCCCACGAAGAGCTTCTCCAGCCCCTCCATGGGCGTCCCCTTGACCGCGATCCCGAGCAGCGTGTTCTTGACGACCTGGTAGTGGCAGCCGACGCTGCGGAACTCACGGCGCAAGGTGGTGTCGGCCTTGACGGTGATCCCGCGGAAGTCGGCCAGCACCAGGCTGGTCGCCTTGGCCAGATCGCTCTTGAGCGCCTTGATGTTCTCTTCTTTTACAGCCCGTTCCATCTAGATCCTCACTTGGTCTCGAACTCGGTAACGAACGGCACGTGGTCGATCTTGATGCCCGGCCCCATCGTCGTGGAGACGGTCACCGACCTCATGTAGGTCCCCTTGGCCGACGGTGGCTTGAGGCGCAGCAACGTCTCCAGCATGGTTCGCGCGTTGTCGCGCAGCTTTTCCCCGCCGAACGACACCTTGCCGATGCGCGCCTGGACCACGCCGGCCTTCTCGACCCGGAACTCCACGCGACCCGCCTTGAGCTCGCGGACCGCCTTGGCGACATCGTTGGTGACGGTGCCGACCTTGGGGTTCGGCATGAGACCCTTGGGCCCCAGCACCCGCCCGAGGCGTCCGACCAGGCCCATCATGTCGGGCGTCGCGACCATCGAGTCGAAGTCGGTCCAGCTCTCCTTCTGGATCTTCTCGACCAGCTCCTCGGCGCCCACCGTGTCGGCGCCGGCCGCGCGGGCCTCGTTCGCCTTATCACCCTTGGCGACCACCACCACACGCTGGCTCTTGCCGGTCCCGTGCGGGAGCACGACGGCGCCGCGGACCATCTGATCGGCGTGCTTCGGATCGACGCCGAGGCGCACGGCGATGTCGACGCTCTCGTCGAACTTCGCGACCTTGGTCTCGGGGATCAGCTTGCAAGCGTCTTCGATCGAATAGCGCTTGCCGCTCTCGACCTTGGCCGACGCGTTCCTGAACTTTTTTCCGTGGTGGGGCATGTTGGTTTCCTATCCGATCCCTTTGCTACCCTTCGACTTCGATACCCATCGAGCGCGCGGTTCCGGCGATGGTGCGCATCGCCGACTCGACGTCCGTGGTGTTGAGATCCGGCATCTTGGTGGTCGCGATGTCGCGCAACTGCTTTTGCGAGATTTTGCCGACCTTCACCTTGTTCGGCTCCTTCGAGCCCGAGCCCGGCTTCTTCTGCGTCGCGAGGCCAGCGGCCTTCTTGATCAGGATCGGCGCCGGCGGCGTCTTGGTGATGAAGGTGAACGACCG
>CAYTTF010000638.1:0-1814 GCA_964440665.1 uncultured Myxococcales bacterium
GGACGCGCTACGCGAAGTGGAACCGATTCCTTCAGGCAAGGGTCACGTTCAGTCCCTCCTACACGCCGTGGCCGCTCAGGCGCTCTGGAAGCTCACACGCCTTGACGAGGCGCGCGAGTCCGCGCGGAGCGCGATCGACGCGTCCCCAACAGACGATCGGCGTTCGGATCTCACCGAGGAATTGAGCCACATCCTGCCGACTGTCGGCGCCGATCGCTGAAGGGCATACGCTCGATAGATGAGCCGTACGCCTGGTGCTACGCTGATCGCGATGGGTCGAGCTGCCGCCCCCTTGCCGCCGCCAGGATTCGACGAGATGTCCGGGCGAGGCGACGCAGGCGGCGGCCGTTCATTCAGGACCCGTCGTGCGTGAACCAGTGGTTGGCGTCCTCGAGCCACGCGCGCCACTTGACCCAAGCATCGCTTCCGTACTTTGGATCGATGAGATCGCCTGAGTCGTAGAGAAAACGGACACGGTGGCCCAAGGGCAACGTCTTCCAGTACGTTGCCGTCCACGGCTGCAGACGATCTCTGCGAACGCTGTCCGGGATAGGCGGGTGCTGCTGGTCCGGCGACAGTACGAAACGTTCGGCTCTCGCTGGATCGGCGCAGATCACTTCTCCTTCGTCCGGGCCTGTGCCGAAACTGACGTCGATGTAGCGAGCCCAATCCGGGCGCGCGACCGCCTCCCAGGCGGCGCCGCCAGCGGCCGTCAAACCGTAGTAGGTCGTCTTGAACAGGGGCCCACGGTGCTCGACCTCGACCAACCGTCGTATCTCCTCCTCATCTTCGAACAAGGCCTCTCCACGGCCAGGAGAGAGGACGACGAGCTTCTCCCTTAGCAGCTGCCGCAGCACCTTCGCGACACCTTTCAGGTCCAGGCCGTGGTGGGGACGATTGAACCAATCCTCCAGACCGTCGCCCACCAGCGCGCGGAGCGGCTGTTTCAACGTACTGGCCGCCTCCAGGATCCAACGCTCGTGACGATCCATCTCAGCGGCGGCCGATGAAGTCGCGCACGTCCATCGCGATGTCCCTGGCGATCACTCGCAGGAGCGCGGGTGAGATATCCCGCCCGGGATGAAACGGCACGGTGGTGCCTCGGCCATCGGGGTGGCGGTACTGGCGGTGTGATCCGCGTTGGCGGACCTCCACGAACCCCATTCGTTCCAGAATGCCGGCGACCTCCCGCGGCTTGAGGACCGGGATGTCACTCACGACTACGCGACCTTGACGGTCTGCGTGCCGACGAACTCGCCTTCCAGCTTGGGCTCACCGTCTTCGAGAAGCATCGCCACGACCTCTTCGAGGTTCTGACGTAGCTCGTCCACGCTCGCCCCTTGAGAGTGCGCGCCTGGCCAACCGGGCACGTAGCCCACGAACAAACCCGTGGCTGGGTCGCGCTCGATGACGGCGGTGAAGCTCCGCATGAATATCAGGGTAGCGCTGTGTGCGACCTCGAACAAGTCGTCGGTCCGACTCGTCGGTCCGGTGGCCGATACCGGCGCCGGAGTAGACTGGAAGCGTGGTTTCCGCGGGCCTGCTTGGCGCTCTCGCGCTGCTCGTGGCGACCGAGCCGGCGAGCGGCCCAGCTCCGTTTCCCCGCGCCCCCGCCGCCCCGGAGGGATGCTTGGAGAGCCTGCGGGCCGCGCGCTTCAAGCTCGCGCCCTGGCCGCTGCGCCCGAACGCGCTGCAATCCGGGGTGGTGTGCGAGGCACCCGAGGGCGTCGCGATCAAGCGCGGTGGCAGTGGCCTCCGCTTTCAGCCCGCCGCTCGGGTCAACTGCGCCTTCGCGCTGCGGCTGGTGCGGTTCG
>CAYTTF010000639.1:0-1811 GCA_964440665.1 uncultured Myxococcales bacterium
GCGCGCGGAAGACATGGCGCACTGGCCGGTGGGGGGCGCCGAGGGGAGCCTGGCATTTCTGGCGCGCCAGCCCGGCCGCCGGATTCTGATCCACGTCAACAACACCAACCCGATCCTGCGCGACGAGAGCCCGGAACGGCAGGCGCTCACAGCGGCCGGCATCGAGGTCGCCGTCGACGGAATGGAGCTGACCTTGTGAGCGCTCCCGACGGGGCGCCGCTGTCGCCCGAGGATTTCGTCGCGCGCCTGCGGGAGGAAGGGATCCGCCGCTATCATGACCAGCACCCGTTCCACGCGCGGATGCACGCGGGGACATTGACCCGCGCAGAGCTGCAAGCCTGGACGCTGAACCGCTACTACTATCAGACGCGCATCCCGATCAAAGACGCCATCATCGTCTCGAAGTCGGAGGATCCGGCGTTTCGTCGGGCCTGGATCCGGCGGATCGTCGATCACGACGGCCAGGGCCCCGAGACGGGCGGCCTCGAGCTGTGGCTGCGGTTGGCCGCCGCGGTGGGCCTCGATCGCGACGAGGTGGCGAGCTGCCGGAGCGTGCTGCCGGGAGTGCGATTCGCGTGCGACGCCTACGTTGCGCTCTGCCGCGAGAGCCCGCTCTGCGTCGCGGTTGCTTCGTCGCTGACGGAGATGTTCGCGCCCGATCTCATGTCGAAGCGAATCGCGGCCTGGGAACAGCACTACCCGTGGGTCGGCGCCGAGGCGCTGGCGTACTTCCGCGCGCGCGTGCCCCGGGCGCACCGCGACGGCGACGAGGGGCTCGCCTTCGTCGTCGCGCAGGCCTCCTCGCGCGCGCTGCAGGAGGCGTGCGTCGGCGCGCTGATCCGCAAGACCGAGATCCTCTGGCACCTGGTCGACTGTGTGCAGATCGCGACCGGCGGGGCTGGGCGCGCGGGGCTGCCGGCGAAAGCGGCGCCCAAGGCGAGCCCGTGATCGATCGAACCAGCCGCCTGCGGCTGGCCCGCGAGGTTCGGCTCAAGCTCGATCCCCGATCGGGCAAGCAGATGCTGCTCTATCCCGAGCGCGGCCTGGAGCTGAACGAGATCGCGGCGCGGGTGGCGGGGCTCTGCGCCGAAGAGCGACCGGTGGCGCGGACGGTCGCCGAGATCCTCGACGCGATGGTCGCCGTCGCGGCCGGCACGCCGCGGGAACGGGTCGAAGCCGAGGTTCTGGAGTTTCTGCGAGCGCTAGAAGATCGGGGTCTGCTGGCGGTGCAAGGCGCGGGACCGAAAGACGCATGAGCGACTCGCCGCGCCCCTACACGCTGATCGCCGAGCTGACCTACCGCTGTCCGCTCGCCTGCGGGTATTGCTCGAACCCGCTGGATCTCGGGCGCCACGGCGACGAGCTCGACACGGCCGCCTGGAGGCGGGTCTTCGGCGAGGCGGCGGCGCTCGGCATCCTGCAGGTGAACCTCACCGGCGGCGAGCCTCTGGTGAGATCTGATCTGGAATCGCTGGTGGGGGCGGCGCTCGAAAAGGATCTCTACATCAATCTGATCACCAGCGGGATCCCGGCCGACGGCGCGCGTCTCGCGCGGCTGGCTGCCGCCGGGCTCGACAGCGTCCAGATCTCGATCCAGGACACCGACCCGCACGGCGCGGCCTGGATTGCCGGCCGCGACGACACCGAGGCGAAGCTGGAGATGGCCGCCGCGACGCGGGCGCTCGGTCTGCCGCTCACGCTCAACGTGGTGCTCCACCGCGGCAACATCGAGCGCGTGCCGGGCTTCATCGCGCTGGCCGAGCGGCTCGGCGCCGCCCGCCTCGAGCTGGCGAACACGCAGTACCTCGGCT
>CAYTTF010000640.1:0-1804 GCA_964440665.1 uncultured Myxococcales bacterium
CCCTTGTGGCGCGTGGTTCCCTCCTCGCGCGCGAACACCGTGTAGAAGCTGGCCATGCCACCGTTGGTGATCCAGCGCTTCTGCCCGGTGAGGACGTAGTCGTCGCCCACCTTGCGGTAGCGGGACTTCATCCCCGCCACGTCCGAGCCGGCGTCGGGCTCCGAGCAGCAGTAGGCGGCGAAGATTGGCTCGGCCAGCAGGCGCCCGAAATAGGCCTTCTTCTGCGCGTCGGTGCCGGCCAGGATGATCGGCATCGTGCCCAGCATGTTCCCCGCCATGGTGGTGTTGACGCCCGTGCAGCCGTACGAGATCTCTTCCAGCACCAGGCAGTGCGCCAGGCAGGAGAGCCCCAGGCCGCCGTAGGCCTCCGGGATCTCGCAGTTCATCAGGCCCGTCTCCCACCCCTTCTTGCAGATCTCGCTGGGGAATTTCCCCTGCTCGTCCATCTCGCCGGCGACCGGGATGATCTCCTTGCGCGCGAACTCGCGCGCCGTTTCGCTGAGCTGCTTCTCTTCCTCGGAGAACTCGAAGCTGGGCATGCGGCAGATTATACGGGCAACCGGGCTACTTCCGCGCCTCGGCCTCCGCCTGCCGGCGCACCCGCCGCTCTTCGCGCTCGGCGGCCTTGCGCTGCTCGAGCCGGAGCGCATCGCGGGTCGCTTTCGCCCCCAGCATGAACCCGATCGAGAGCCCCAGCAGGAACATCACGGGGATGTAGATGAAGTGGGACGACGGCGGCGCCGCGATCGCCAGCGCGATCATGGACGCGGACCCGCGCCGTCGATCTTCTTCCGCAGCTCGGCGAGATCTTTGCGCACCTTCGACAGGCCTCGCGCGACCGCCAGGACATAGACCAGGATCGCGATCCAAATGAACCCGTAGGCCGCCGCGACGAAGGGAACCGACGGCAGCTCGGGCCGCAGGGGCCCTTCGACCTTCTGAAAGTCTTGCGCCAGGGCGGCCCCCGGCGAGAGCGCGAATAGAACCGCGAACCAGGCGAGGGCGGACAACCTGCGCGCCAGCGACTGGGTCGAACGGGTCGTCCGGGTCGTCTGGGTCGTTGTCATTGTCATGGGCGGGCCTCCAGGATCTCGTCGGCATCGAGGCGCAGCGCCTCGACCTCCGCGCGCGCGCGTTCCAGGCGCACGCGCAGCCCGAGCAGCAGCGACCAGACCACGGTGATGAGCGCGAAGGCGCTCCAGAACGCCGGCCGCATGCGCGGATCGAGGGTCGGAACGACGGTCGTCTGCGGGTGGACGGTCCGCCAGATGTCGACGCTCTTGTAGACCAGCGGCACGTCGACGGCCGCGAACAGCGCCAGCGCCGCCGCCAGCTTCTTGCCCGCCGGCCCGCCGTAGCGCCGCGCCAGCAGGTAGCCGTTCAGGATCAGGAACAGCAGCAGCGAGCTGGTCAGCCGCGCGTCCCACTGCCACCAGACGCCCCAGGCCTTGCGCCCCCACAGCGGCCCGGTCACCAGCGTGCAGATGCCGAACAGCACGCTCAGCTCGCCCGCCGAGACCGCCACCCGATCCCCCGCCTCCGATCCCTTGAAGAGGTAGGCGATGCTCCCGCCCGCGCAGGTGAAGGTCGAGAGGAACAGCATCGTTGCGCAGGGGACGTGGAAGTAGAAGATCTTCTGCACGAAGCCCATCACCGGCTCGACCGGCGCGCCCAGGATCAGGCGGGGAACCAGCAGGAACCCGGCCGCGGCGACCGTCGCTGCGACCAGGAATCCGGTGCCCACGGATCGCATCGGGAAATACTACCCCGAAAGTGCTGCTACCATGGGTGGGATGCGACGTTT
>CAYTTF010000641.1:0-1804 GCA_964440665.1 uncultured Myxococcales bacterium
GTTTCGCGGACGACGTCAACCGAGCTCAAGCCAGGTTCAGGGCCACCTTCGGCAAGCTCACCTATACGGATCGCGAAGCGGAAGCCGTGGTCTCGGTGGCGGGGGGCTCATGACGAAGGGCGGGACACACCCCGATGGAACGCAAAGGAGAACGCCAACATGGGGATGCTGAAGAAGCTTCGAAACAAGACGACCTGGGAGCCATGCCCCTCTTGCGGCGAGCAAGCGATGGTTTCTCACGGCTATGAGACGTGGATGTGCCAGGCTTGCGGCGGCGTCGGCGACCTCATGTACAACGGAGTGCTCCTCGACACAGGGACGAGGCTTCGGCCCGGCGGAGTCGAGCACGAAGCACCAGCGAGGCCAGTTGGCGAGCAGCTGCTCCCCGCGTTGCCCGGCATGACGCCTCAGGAGACCCAGGCACAGCACCGACAGCTCATCGATTGGATGTTCGATGCCGCGGCCGAGCGCTTCACGATGGCACTCGACGCACCCAACCTTCCGCCAGCAATCACCGAGGTCTGCGACCTGATGGCGAACGTCGTCTCGCCGGACGCAGACAAGTACAAGGTCGACTGTATCCGGAGCTTCGCCCAAGCCGGCTATCTCTGGAGAGCGAATGAGCGGGACGACGGCAGCAACGGAGATCTGCCGCTGATGGCGATCGGGGAGGCGCTCGCAACGTATCGAGACGACGGCACGGAAGGCACCCAGTTACTCGCACTCGCCTCCTCTGAACTCGCTGCTGGTGACGTGAATCTCGGAGTCCTCTGCCCCGGGGGCATCGCGAGCGGTCGCGAGTTCCTCGCACGCGCTTTCGAATTTGTCGTCGCTGCGCTTCTCGACCCGCTTCCCGAACCGATCCCTCTGACCGAAAGCGAAGTCGACTACGCGTTCCGCTTCGGCGTCGCGCTGCGCGACTGCGAGCTGTGGGAAGGCCCAGACCAGGCACCGCCAGTGCCCATCGACATCAGGACCGCCCTCCTGCCGGACGGTGCGCGTGCGGCGTCACGCTGCGGTTCGTGCGATACGCCCGCCGCTGCGGGATCGCGATTCTGCGCGCAATGCGGCGCCGCGATCGACGCGTAGAGCGCAGTCAGCTGGCCGGATCACGTCGCCGGCAACGTCGTAACCCTCACCACGCCGCCGCCGAAGCAGTCGATCACCTTCACGGCGATCTTGCCCGCCTCGGGCGCGCCCCGAAGATCAGTTACGCCGGTCGCGCGATGAGCGTTCCTCGATACGACCAGCCTCGGTACTTTGGCGCCGTCGAGGATGCCTCGACGCGAAGTCGAGAACCCTTGAGCCGAGTGACCACGTACGTCCAGCTCCCTTCTGGCTCGGTGCAGACTCCTCGAAAGAGCGCGACGCGCAGCATCCACTGACGTTCACTGATGCGCCTCGCGAGACGCACGCGTTCGATGCAGGGCTTGGTGTTTGCAGGCGCGCTCTTGTCCAGCCCCCAGGTCATAGTTCCGACCACCGCGCCCAGATCGGCGCTCGTGAGGTTGAGATCCACGGTGGCACGAGTTACCGCGTCCGTCCCGATGAACCCGACGACGGCGCCGCGCCACGGGCCAACCAGCGGGGATTTAGAAACCGCTCCGCGAGCCTGAGAAGCCCCCAGCGCACTCGGCGCTTGGAAGAACGGCGCTACAGCAACGAGTCCCAACAGGACAGCGAGCACCGTTACCCAATGCTGCCGCGCACGCGTGCAAGGGGCTGCTGCGGGGTCTCTTGGGAGTTGGCTCCTGTGGTCACGCACCTCGGCGAAGGCCGTCAATCTGGCACTTCTCCGGAAACT
>CAYTTF010000642.1:0-1801 GCA_964440665.1 uncultured Myxococcales bacterium
CCTGGCCACCGCGGCGGGCGTCGATCTGGATATTCGTCCGCTCACGCCGGCGGAGCGGCGCGCCCGCCACGAAGCCGAGTCGGAGCGGGATCGGATGTTCCGCGCGCTCGATCTGGCGGCCTCCTACTTCGAGCAGCAATACCTGTCGCCCGCGGGCGCGGCTGCGCGCGCCTACGTCGAGGGCCGCGGCATCGGCCTGGAGGTGCGCGACCGGTTCCGCGTCGGCTACGCGCCGTCGCGCTGGGATGGGCTGTCTTCCTATTTGGCCGACCAGAAGATCCCGGCGTCCGTCCTGGAACAGCTCGGCCTGGTCGGGGTCAACGAGCGCGGGCGCTACGACTTCTTCCGCGATCGGGTGATGCTGCCGGTGATCGATCGCCAAAAACGCGTGATCGGGTTCGGCGGGCGGCTGCTCGATCCCGAGGCCAAGGACCGCAAGTACGTCAACTCGCCGGAGTCGCCGCTCTTCCACAAGAAGGAATCGCTTTACGGTCTGCACGCGGCGCTGGACGCCATCCGCCGCAGCGGAACGGCCATCGTGGTCGAGGGAAACTTCGACGTGCTGGCGCTGCACCAGGCCGGGATCGAAGAGGCCGTCGCCCCCATGGGGACCGCGCTCACCGTGGAGCAGGTGGCGGAGCTCGGCCGCCTGGCCGGTAAGACCGTGACGGTGGTCTTCGACGGCGACGCCGCCGGCAAGCGCGCCGGACAGAAGGCGATCCCGCTCTTCGTCGACGCCGATGTCGACGGACGGGTGGCGCGCCTGCCGGCCGGCATCGATCCCTACGATTTCGTGCGCGGCACCCCCGACGGCGCGGCGGCCTTCCGCCGGCTGGTCGAGGGCGCGCGCCCCATGCTCGATCAATTCATCCAGGACGCCGCGGAGGAGAGCAGCATCCCCGGGAAGATCGCGACGCTGGAGCGGGTCGCCGAGCTGCTGGTGCGGGTCAGGAACCAGACCAAGCGCGAGCTGTACGCCGGCCAGCTGGCGTCTGTGCTGGGCATGACGCCGCAACAGGTGACGCGAGCGCTGCGCGAGGCGGCGGCCCAGGCCGCCCGGGTCAGCCGGCCGTCTATGCAAGCGGCGGAGGCGGCCGTTGCTGCGGCGCCACCGGTCGCCGCCGCGCATCTGCCGTCCGAGGAGCTTCACCTCTTGGTGTTGCTGGTCTCCCACCCGGAGCTGATGGGCAATCCCGAAGCGGCGCGCGCGGGCCAGCTGCTGGTCGACCCGAGCTTGCGGCGCGCCTTCCGCGTCGCCAGCGAGCAGATCGCGGCGGACCAGCGGATCGACGTACCGGCCTGGCTGGAATCGGCCTCGCCGGAGGTGCGCGCCACGCTGGCGGCCGCGATGATGGACCGGGGGATCTCCTCCGCGCCCGATCCGGCGGCGCAACTCCGCAAGCTGGCGATCAAGCTCGAGACGATGCGGGTAGATGCAGAGATGACAGAGAACGAACGGCAGCTCAGAGAAGCGCGGTCGCGCGGCGATGAAGCGACGATACGCGCGCTGTCGGTGAGGGGCATCGAGCTTCGGCAAACAAAAGAGAGGCTCCAGACAGCCTCGCAAAGGCCTTAGGGACTATGGAACACGACACGTTCGACAACGAATCCGACAACGACGACACCGACGAAGAGGAGGTACCTCGCACGCCGCGTCCTCCCAAGAACGGTGCGGCTCCCAAGAAGAAGGCCTCCACCTCCAACAAGGAGAGCGAGCGCAAGAAGCGCGAGCTCATCACGATGGGCAAGGCCAAGGGCTTTTTGACCTACGACGAGGTCAACGAGCACATGCCGGAGAACA
>CAYTTF010000643.1:0-1787 GCA_964440665.1 uncultured Myxococcales bacterium
TCCATATCCCTAAAATCCGCGATCTACTGAGCCAGTGCATCGCCATTGCTCGGAGGGGACCACCCAAAGCGGAGCGGCCCATCATGACGGCGGGGAGCGGCAAGATCACGATCGGCCACGGTGGTTCGCCGATCTGGCGCGAACTCAAGGACTTCGTTAAAGACAGGCTCAATCTTGATCCCGACGAATACAACCGGATCCAAACGGCTGGACTCTCGAGGAAGGAGAGGCTTCAGCAGATGCTCGGCGAGTCCGCCGTTGCGTTTCTCGTTCTGACCGCAGAAGACGTCCAGACGGACGGGAGCGTGCGGGCGCGCGAGAATGTCGTACACGAGGCGGGACTCTTTCAGGGCCGACTCGGCTTCATGAAAGCGATTATTCTCTTGGAAGAAGGCTGCGAGCCCTTTTCGAACATCGAGGGCCTTGATCAGATTCGGTTTCCCCCGGGGCACATCGCCGCCTGTTTCGAGAAGGTTCGTGAAGTCCTGGAACGCGAAGGACTCGTGCCGCGATAGCGATGCTCAACTCGTCCGCAACCGCGCCGTCAGGATCGCCGAGAACGATTGCCGCACGTGGTGATCGTATCCACTCGATCACTTGGTCCGCGCCGCCGGCAAGGGTCTGCTCCTAGAGGCCGCTCGGCGGTTCGGTGATCCCGCCCTCGTCACCGATCCGGCGCTCGACGAGGCCAAGGTCTCGTTCGAAGAGCCGGGACGACCTCCGGGACGAGTTGGTCGTCCCGGAGGGGGTCTCTGTGAAACGGAGCGGGACGATTGCTTACTAAACCGCCGTTCGAAACGTTCGTAAGTGCTTGATTTCTTGTGGGCGTTGAAGGGATTGAACCTTCGGCTTCCACCGTGTGAAGACGACGAGAGGGCGTTTCCGCCCGTAACGGCCGCGTGAGATCAGCGACTCGACCGCGCTGGATCGCAACCTGGACGTCCAGGCCGTTACGGGCGGGTGGTATGGGAGGTGGTGTGGATTTTCGGAGCGAGCTTCCTCCCTGCCGAGGTGGAAGTCCGAATCAGCTTGGCGATGAAAGTACTTCGGCGCGCAAGCTGTGCTCTCACCGGATCGCCGGAGATCGTCCGGCGGCGCCGCGTCTCACGGCTCACGGCACGTACCACTCCCAGACGTCGGTCGCGGCGGCATTGTCGGCGGTATCGCCGCCGAACAGCAGCAAGACGTCGCGCGTGCGGTCGTACGCGAACGCGGCGTTTATGCGCGCGGCGGGAGCCGCGCCTGTCGGCGGACAGGTCTGCCAGGCCCCCGAAGCGGGATCCCACTCTGCCAGATCGCCGAACGTGTTTCCTCCTCCGGCGCCATTCAAGGCGAAGCCGCCGAACACCATCACGCGATCGCGGCGCGCGTCGTACGCCACGCCCGCCCAGTCTCGCGGCAACGGTGACGGGCCGGTACTCGGCTGCGCGGTCCACCGGTTCTGCGCGGGCTCGTACAGCCACGGCGATGTGCCCCGGTCGCGGTTGCCGACCAGATAAACACCTGCGCGCTTGTCGTCGTAAACGAGCCGCGACCCCGCGAGCTGCGTCGTGCCGCCCGGCGGCGGCGCCATGCTCTTCTGCCAGGCGGTGCCGTTCCATTCCCAGGTGGCCGTCTCGGTGTAGCCGCCGGACAAGATCCAGCGATCGCGGCCGATGTCATAGACCGACGCGGCGCTGTTTGTCCGCGACGGTCCCTCGAACACTTGCCCCGGGGCGCGCAGGTTCTTCCAGCCGAGCTCCGGCGTCCAGGTCCACGGCCCGTCGCCCGGGAGGTTGGCGCCCAGC
>CAYTTF010000644.1:0-1784 GCA_964440665.1 uncultured Myxococcales bacterium
TTTTCGAGTATCGACGTTACGAGCGACTCTTCCTGCAGGAGAAGAGCCCCGAGGAGGTGCATAGGCCCCACTTGGTTCTGACCGCGCTCCACCGCGAGCTCGTGGGCCCGGCGGACCGCTTCTTTTGCTTTTGTGGTGAAGTGATTGAATGGCGGCATACTCTATATATTACGTGCTGGCGGGTACTTTTGTTTCAGCGGAACTAGGCGGGGGAAGGACTGAATAGAAGTCAGGGCCGTTTCCTGCAGAGTCGCTGGTCGTGATGCCGATGACTTCGCCGAACAGCGTGACGAGCACCGCGCCCGGGGTTACGGAAGATACATTTGCCTCTATGTTTGAGGCCGCTGTGCCGCTTGATACCGGCAGGACCGAGATCACGCCAACATCAACGTTGTCCGCGCCGACGCCGCCGATGCGTATCACCGACTGGCCGAGCGCGAGCGCCGACACGTCGGTAAGTTTAGCGGGCGCAAACCCGGTTGAAGTGCCAAGTACCAGACTCACCATCGCAATAGGGGTTGTTGTTGCGCCGGAATCGTCAAACACAACCGGGACGCGGGTGCCAGAGTTGAGGATCGCTTCAAACTCGCTTGCACTCGAGTTCTCAAGCGCAGATCGGTCGGTCATCACCGTGCCGGTGGCAGACGTGGCGCCCACGATAACGCCGCGAGCGACAAGCGTATTGCCGCCTTTTGCGACGATGCGGACAATTGCCTTTTGCACCGCCGCAATAGACTGTGCGGTGAGGTCGTCGTCTTTGACCACCACGGTTTTTTCAGTCACTGTGGCCGCCGCCGCGCCCTGTGTTGCGGGCACGACCGTTTGCACGGTGTGCTCAACTATCTGGTTGACCACGCGCGTTACGCCGACAGGAGCCTGGCTCATGAGCGAAACCGTCACGATGCCGGTGGCGATAGACGTGATGAAGCTCACAAACAGCGTGAGGAGGATTATCTGGTGTTTTGTAAGCTCTTCTAGGTCCATAATTACCCACTATTCTAGCACTAAAAAGAAAAATCGCCAGCTTACCTTCAAGGTAAAACGGGCGATGTGGTCGCGCTCCGGCCGGCGGCGATGTACCGGCAGTAGCGGATAATTTCGGGCGGACAGTCTTGTACGTGGTGCAGGAAGTGGTTGAGGATCTCTTGCGTCTTCTCGCAGTCTCCCAGCACTTCGACAAACAGAGTGCGCTCGCCGAAGTAGATTCCCTGTTTCCCGCGCTCTTTCCTCAGCCGAAAAAGAGCCACGTCCACAAGACGATTCACTTCTTCGGTTGAAAGGCGGGCATCTGCGGGGATGGAAGGGGGTACGTCGTCGAGCGGCATGGCACTCCTTTCTTCTGCCTGAGACAGAACTGTGTTGGGCGCTACTGTACTACAGGTTATATTTTTTGGCGATACAGCTTTGCAACTGCGGACAAACTTTTGGCGATTTTCTTTGCATCGCTTTTTGTGGCAGTCGGCAGAAGCGTGAGGCGTATAGAACTTTTGGCCTCTGTAGGCGTGAGCCCAATCGCGCTTAAGACATGCGACGGCGCTTCATTGTCGGAGTCGCAAGCGGAACGCATGGACGCGGCGACGCCAAGTGCGTCGAGCGCAATCACCGCCATCTGCGCGTCGAGGTTTGGAATTGAAATGTTGAGATTATTCGCAACTCGTTTTGAAAGTTCCTGCCCGTTCAACTGGACGTCCGGAATATATTTCTTAATTTCTTCAAATAAAAAATCGCGCACGCTTGCAGTACGCTCTGCATTTTTTTCGCACTCTTTTTGCGCGTCGCGAAGG
>CAYTTF010000645.1:0-1762 GCA_964440665.1 uncultured Myxococcales bacterium
TGCTGGTGGGCGGCATCGGGATCATGAACATCATGCTGGTCAGCGTGACCGAGCGAACGCGCGAGATCGGCGTGCGCATGGCGGTGGGCGCGACGCCGCTCAATATCCTCCTGCAGTTTCTGGTCGAGGCGCTCACGCTGGCGGTCGCCGGTGGCCTCGTCGGGGTGGCGCTGGGCATCTTCACGGCCGGCCGACTGGCGGCCAAGTTCGGCTGGCCGACGCTGGTTCGGCCCGACATCGTCGTCATCTCCGTCTGCTTCAGCGGCCTGGTCGGCGTGGTCTTCGGTCTTTATCCCGCGCGCAAAGCGTCGCAGCTCGATCCGATCGATGCGCTCCGCTACGAATGAGGCGACCATGACACTTCGATCTGTCGTTGCTCTCTGCCTGATCGAAATCGCGAGCTCGGGCGCCGCCCGCGCGGACGCGCCCGACGCCGTCGCCAGCGCCCAGGTGTTGACGCTGGCCGAGGCGTTGCGCGCCGCGCACGCGCATCAGCCCGCGCTGGAGCTCGCGCGCGGTACCTTGACCGCGAACACCGGGCTCGCCGACCAGGCCCGCGCCTCGCTGCTGCCCCAGCTCAACGGCACCGCCTCCTACACCCGCGCCACCTCCAACTTCGTCCCGCAACCCGGCGGGACGGTCCCGAACGGCAGCCAGGCGGCCAGCTCGTCCTTCGCCACCACCCCGCTGTGGCGGGTCGGCCTGTCGGCCAGCCAGCTGATCTACGACTTCGGCGAGAGCATCAACCGCTGGAAAGCCGCCCGCACCGCCGCCGACGCCGCCACCGAGAGCATTCACGTCGCCCAGGCCCAGGTCGCCTACAACGCCCGCGTCGCGTTCTTCACCGCCCGCGCCGACAAGGATCTGGTGGGCGTCGCCCGCGAGACGCTCGCTAACCAGGAGAAACACCTGGAGCAGGTCAAAGGCTTCGTCGAGGTCGGGACCCACCCCCAGATCGATCTGACGCAGGCCCGCGCCGATCGCGCCACCGCCCAGCTCCAGCTCATCAACGCCGAGAACGCCTACGCCATCGCGCGGGCCGTCCTGAATCAGGCGATGGGGGTCGAGCGCTCGATCGACTACGACCTTTCGGACGAAGAGCTCCCGTCGGTCGAGGGCGAAGACGGCAACGTCGAGACGCTGGTGGACGAAGCCAAGCACCTTCGTTCGGAGATGGTGAACCTGCGCCTCACTACCCAGAGCCAGGAGCTGAGCCTCCGCTCGGCGCACGACATGATCTGGCCGAACCTGGGCGTCAGCGGCAGCGTCAACGAGAGCGGCCCCGCGCTCGACCGCACCACCTGGAACTTCGCCGGTCTCATCACCCTGAGCGTCCCCATCCTACAGGGCGGCGCCATCAACGCGCAGATTCTGCAGGCGCAGGGGCAGCTGGTGCAGGGAAATGCGCAACTCGAGGTCGAACGCCAGCAGGTGCGCCTCGACGTCGAACAGGCGCGTCTCGGAATCCGGGCGGCCAAAGGTGCCATCGCCGCCGCCGAGGACGCCCTGGCCAACACCCGCGACCGGTTACGCCTGGCCGAAGGGCGCTACGCGACCGGTGTCGGCAGCATCATCGAGCTCGGCGACGCGCAGCTCGCCCTCACCACCACCTCCGCCCAGAAGGTCCAGGCGCAATACCAGATCTACACCGCCCGCGCCCAGCTCCTAAAGGCGCTGGGAAGAAACTGAGCCGAGCGTTTCGCGGGAGGATTTGGTAACCCAGGGTTCCCGTTTCAACCCAGGATAATCACGCCGGCGGCGC
>CAYTTF010000646.1:0-1758 GCA_964440665.1 uncultured Myxococcales bacterium
CGTCCCGTAGTAGTCGCTGATCGAAGGCTCGAGGCCCCAGCAATGGCCAACGATGAAACAGCCGGCCGCGAGAACGACCGGAAGCATCATGCCGAGGATGCCCACCGCCCTTCGCAGGGTCAGGTACGAGATGACGAGGCCGTCCTCGACGGACGGAGCGTCGCTCCGGTAGTACTCGGGACTGGTCGCCGTCGTGTGGATCGACGGAGGGCCAGTGACCCCGACGTTCGCCGCTACTGCGTGACGAGGTCGAGCTCTATTGATTCGATTGCAATCCAGTTGCCGGGGCTTCCCGTTGCGGACGTATTCGCGATGGTGACCGTGAAACAGCTACCGGACGACGGGGGCGCGGGTTCGGTCATCGATACCCAGTTCGTGAAATGCGAATTATAGGGTGCGCCGTGGGGCAGCGCGATTCCCGGGTAGGTCACCCCGGAACCCGGCGTGAGGGTGAAAGAGTAGTCGGAGATAGGCGTATCCGGGTGATCGTCGGCGATTATCGAAACGACGACCGTCGCAGAGACAATGTTCACGGGAGGGACGGTGAACGTCCAGGTCCCCACTTGACCGTCGTATAAAATATCGGCGCCTGTCGGCCCGTAGTTTGGGTACGCGTCGAGGTTCTTTAGCAATGCGAGCCCATTCGACGTCGTCGCCTGGATGGGGATTGGGTTGGAGATCAAGAGGCCGCTCCCAGCATCGGGGGCGCAGGTCGGGCCCGCGCCGGCACCGCCCGAGCCGGCCACGCCGCTGTGCCCAGCAGTGCCCCCCGAACCGGCCACGCCGCCGTGCCCAGCAGTGCCGCCCGAACCGGCCGCACCGCCTGCCGCGCCGCCTGAGCCAGTGCGGCCAGCTGCGCTCCCGCCGCTCCCCGCTCCACCACCTGCCGCGCCGCCCGAGCCCGTGGAGCCGGCCGCGCTCCCGCCGCTCCCTGTCGTCGGCTTGGTGGGCGAAGAGCTACCACAGGCACCAATCGACGCCGCCAGTGCGACGAAACCAACAATCCGAGCCCTATCCCCCGTGCGAAACGAGATGTTCATTTCCATTTTCCCTTTCCGATACCGACAAAATCCGATGACGCGCCATCTGTCCCGGCCGCAATCCGCGGTACAAAGACCGTCGAGTCATGAAGACAGGCTTAACAGTCCCGCATCGGGTGGCGTCTGTCCGTAACCGGGAAAGTGCGGCACCAGTACTCGATGGCTTTCCGCCAGCGCCGCCACGAGGGGCTCGAAGTCCTCCGGCGAGCTCGGCGTTCCGTGAAGCAGCACCACCGCGGACCCGGATCCCCTCAGAGCAACGTGTAGCCTCGCCTCTTTCATCAGACGCCATCCCCCGGAGAACGAACTGTCAGGATACCGCGATCGCTCGGCGGTAGGAAACGGCGCGATTTCCGAAATACGCGGATGCGGCGTGGTGGTCCGACGGCCATCTGCGCCTGAACCCGCGGACCGCGCCGCGCCCCACGCGGAGGGCCGCCTTGTCACACACTGATGCGCGCGATCGGGCGGATCTGGGCTTCGGGCGCCAGCTCCTGGAACGACAGGACCGCCAGGTCCGGATGCTCGGTCTCGATGAGGCGGCGAACGTAGCGCCGAATTTCCGCGCCCGTGATCAGGACGGCGCCGGTGCCGGCACCCGGGCCCACCGCGCGCCCGACGGCGCTAACGATGTCGCGCGAAAGCTGCGGCTCGAGCGCCAGGTAGTTTCCGGTGGCGGTCTTCTGGACCGAGTCGCGGATGGTGTCTTCGATCATCG
>CAYTTF010000647.1:0-1754 GCA_964440665.1 uncultured Myxococcales bacterium
CGTCGACGGCTGGGCGGCCGGCGCGTGCCGGGGATAGCGGCGGTCGGCGCGTGTGATCTGTGGGTCGCCGCTCCTTCGAGCGGCGACCCAGCTTAGCTTTACGGATTGGGTCGGGCATGATACCCGTTCTCTAGTTCGGGTATCATGCCCGTACTTCGGAGGGCGCGTGCCGCTAGTCAGATCTCGGGATGTGCCTGCCCTCACGGGCCTCACTGCCGACCAGTTGCGGGAGTGGACCGTCCGCCGCGGTCTCATTCAGCCGGACGAACCTGCCCAGAAACGGGGTAGCGAGGCAAAGTTTTCGTGGCAGACTCTGCTGGTCCTTCGCCTTGCCGTCGTGTTGCGCGCCCGCTTTCACGTCGAACTCCAGGCTCATCGGGCGCTCCTTAGCTCGGCGCGTGAGCTACTGGCGGGCGCCTCGTTCCCAGGACTATGGGGAGGAACGCTCGCGATCTACGGCCTGGCGCGGTGCGAATTGCTGACCGCGCGAACGGCGCCGCCGTCGGCAGAGGAGGATGCGATCCTGCTCCGTCTCAATCGTCACCTGGAGGCGCTTTCTCAAGGATTCGGGGTTCCCGAACCGATCTCGCAATTGTCTCTTTTTCCGACGATCCCCCTCAGGGGATTGAGCGAAGGGGTCTCCGCCGAGGGCCGATATGTGGAATCGGAACGCTCATGAACGCGCTACTCGCTATCGAGGCCGAGCTCCGGCAGCTTGGCTATGCGTCCGAAGCAATCATTCGGGACTACACCTTCGCTGACGTTCTTTCGGCGAGTGGAGACTTGCGTAGCGTGGAACTGGCGGCGTTCACGCACGTCCCAGAATCCTACCGATCCGCCGCCTTCGGAGTGGTCGTCGAAGACGACGAGGGGTCGCTAATCAAGCGTCGAGCGCTGGGGGCGCCGATTCTGTTCTGTATCGGGAAGTGCGACGTCGGTGTCTGGCGCGTCAGCGCGCAGGGCGCGCCCCGACTGCTCGAACGGATCGGCTTGCGTGCGATCCCGGAGCTATTCCGGCGGAATGCGGAACGTTGGCGACCGCAGGCCGTACACCGCGCAAAATCTCTAGGTCAGGCGCAGACCGCCTATCAGCTCGATTTCGTCGACCTTGGTCTACTGCCGGCCATTGAGCACGAAGTCGAGGACAAGCTCGATCGCCTGTTGCGCCAAGTCGTCGAAGAGCTGATGGCAGGCCTGGATAACAAGACGGAAGAGGCTGTATTCCGCACGACGTTTCGATTGCTCGCAGCGAAGATCCTGCTTGATTGCGGGCACGCGGCGGCAGCCACGTGGCGGGCGGCACCGGTCGCCAAAGTTTTGGCAGGTATCGAGAGGTATTACGGTCTTGGGCGATTGCCGTCCGAACTCCGGAGCGGCGTGCCGCATTCGTCGGCAGCGACCGCCTGGCTGACACTCTTGCAGGCGATCAGCTTCCGGAACATCTCCTCGGACAGCCTGGCCTTCGTGTACGAGAACACGTTGGTCACGAAGGACACTCGCAATCGCTTCGGAACGCACAGCACCCCGCGACAGGTGGCCGAGTATGTTGTCAATCGGTTGGACCTGAGCAAGTTCGACCTCGACGGGCTCACCATCTTCGAGCCGTTCACGGGGGCGGGCGCATTTCTCGTCGCCGCACTGCGCCATCTGCGGGACCTTCTGCCTGAGGGGCTTTCGGCGGAGAAGCGGCACGCATTCCTGGTACCGCGCATCCGGGGTGCCGAGATCGACGCATTCGCGTGCGAGGTGGCGAT
>CAYTTF010000648.1:0-1750 GCA_964440665.1 uncultured Myxococcales bacterium
TTCTATGAGCGCCACGGCGGCAAGACGATCATCATCGCGCGCTTCATGCCGTTCGCCCGCACCTTCGCGCCGGTGGTCGCCGGCATCGGGCAGATGAGCTACCGGCGCTTCCTGAGCTACAACATCTTCGGCGGCATGGGGTGGGTCGCGAGCATGACGCTGCTCGGATTCTCGCTGGCCAAGCTGCACCCGTCGATCACCAAGCAGATCGACAAGGTCATCATCGTCATCATCGTGGTGTCGCTCATCCCCGGGGCCATCAGCTACCTCATGAACCGCAATAAGACGCCGCCCCCCCCATCGGCCACGCGCACCGCCTGAAGATGGTGACCCGCGCGCGACCCGCAAAGCCGGCGCCCCGCGCGCCCGCCAAGGCTACGCCCGAGCACACCGAGCCGGCGCGCGCACACACCAAGGCGAGGAGCGCCTCGCCGCCGCCACCCGCCAAGGCCAAGAGCGCCCCGCCGCCTCCTCCACCCGCCAAGGCGAAGACCGCCCCGCCGCCTCCTCCACCCGCCAAGGCGAAAGCCAGCGAGGCGCCGCGTCCGACCGCCAAGGTGAAAGCCAGCGAGGCGCCGCGTCCACCCGCCAAGGCGAAGACCGCCGAGGCGCCGCGTCCGACCGCCAAGGTGACGTTTCCCAAAAAGGCGCAGCCGCCGTCGGATGCCGAGTTCGGCGCGCGCCTGCCGGCCGCGGTGGGCAAGCGCTTCGAGGTCCTGCGGGCGCTGCTGAAGAAACACGCCGCCGTCGAGGACTTCTACTACTACGGTCCGCGCACCGGTTGGGCCTATCGCTATCTGCGCGGCACCCAATCGCTCTGCTCGATCGTGATCCTCCAGGGGCGGCTGGTGGGGATCGTCGCCCTCGATGCGGCGGCCCAGGCCAAGGTCGCCTGGGATGCCCTCTCGGACGTCACGCGTCGGGCACGCAAGGTCGCGCACGGCACGCCCGCGCTGCTCTGGCTCGACGTCCCGCTCGACGGCACGGGCGCGACCGATTTCAAGAGTCTGCTGCGGGCCAAGCTCGGCGCCTGAGGCCCGGGCGTGCAACATCCCGTCGTGCTAAGTTAGTCCAGACTTCGGGCGCTGCGCTGGCATCGTCCCCTGGAGGCTCCCATGGCTGCATTCGGAACGCTGACGCTGCTGATTGCGCTGGTCCTGGCGACCTACGCCGGCGTGGCGTCGTTGATCGGCGCGCGGCGCGGCAACCGACGCCTGATCGAGTCCGGGCGGGCCGGCGTCTACGCGCTGGCGGCGGTGCTGGGACTGTCGTCGGTGGCCCTGCTCTACGCGTTCCTGTCCCACGACTACTCGATCAAGTACGTGCACCACTACTCGGACGCTTCTTCGCCGCTGTTCTACCAAATCACCGCCTACTGGGGCGGGCTCGACGGGTCGATCATGTGGTGGGTGTTCCTGCTGTCGGTCTTCTCGGCCGTGGCCGTCTACTCGAACCGCGATCGGCACCGCGAGCTGCTCCCCTACGTCGTCACGGTGCTGATGGCGATCGCGGATTTCTTCCTCTACGTGATCGTCTTCCACAAGAACCCATTCGACAGCTACCTCACCGATATCCCGACGGTCGGCAAGGGGCTGAACCCGCTCTTGCAGAACGCCTACATGGTCACGCACCCGCCGGCGCTCTACACCGGTTTCGTCGGCATGAGCATCCCCTTCGCGTTCGGCATGGCGGCGCTCATCTCCGGACAGCTGGACGACGCCTGGATCGCGTCGGTGCGCAAGTGGACGCT
>CAYTTF010000649.1:0-1750 GCA_964440665.1 uncultured Myxococcales bacterium
AGGTGCCGACCATCGGCGATTTCACATACCCGATTCCCGTTTCGTCTTCCACGGACGAAGGAGGATCGTCTCGACCGAGATTGGACGCTCAGTAGCGAGGGACAGCAGGTGCCGTAGGGGCTTCACGACAGTCGCCATCCACCAGTCCAGCGGTTGTTTACGATCCGTCAACGCGACGACCGAGGCCTCCTGCGTGATGCGCGTGTCCGTCCGGTGGTCGCCCGAGATCGAGAGAAGATGGCTCAGGCTGATGTTTCCGAACGCGAGGTTGACCTCAATGGGTGGGTAGGTCCGGAAGGTGAGGGCCCCATCCAGAACACGCCCGCGTCGCATGTTGAGCTCTTGGCCGATCAGCGGCGGCGGGAACCAGCTATCCATGAGGCTGAGCCTAAGGTCCAAGCGTCTGAATCTCGCGTTCGCTTCTTGCTCGAAGTGGTTCCCCACGTAGGCGACTGGCGCCTCAACGATCGTGTCCCCGCTGCCGGCAGTGAAGAGACTCACCTGACCGCCGATCTCGTTTCCGCGGACTAGAGTGATGTGCTTGCCTGTGGCCGTCGTACCAAGGATCACGTCGTGGTGAACGACGAAAGTGCTCAACCGGCGCTGGAGGTCGCTGAGGCTGCCAGCCAGATGGAGCCGAGGCTGCCGACCAGCCTCAAGTCTCAGGAACCCACCCCAGCGGCGATCGGGATGATCCGGAAGCCACCACTCTCCAGCGAATTCGCCGCTCAACATTTCGTCGATCCCACCGCTTGCAACAGGATGTCCGAGCGCCTGATGCTCGAACGTCCAGACCACCCATCAGCAGGCTAGTTCACCCGGGGAAAAGTCCGCAGCCCGTTCATGGAGCCGCCGAAAACGGGAGCCGACTGTTCCCCTACTTAGCCCTCGCGACAACCTCGAAGATGTCAGTCTGGGTCGGTTGGTAGGCGATGACGACTCGGCCGGTCGGCGGGATCTCCTGGACGATCCAGCCGCTCGCGGTCTTGCCCTGGGGAAGGTCGCCGACGCTCAGCTCGGGCTTCGGGCCGTTGGAGACGAACGTATCCACCTGGTCGACCTCGTCGTTGACGTAGACGCCCCAGTCGAGCGGGTTGTAGTCGCCGTTCGGGCCGGTCGCCTTGTAGGTGACGTGGAAGGCCAGGAATAGGTCGCCCTTGGTCGTGACCGTGTCATCGAGGATGTGCTGGGGATCCTTGTAGATCTTGGCAGTTGCGATCTTGTCGACGCTTACCGTCATGCAGTCCGTGCCGTCGCAGGTGATGTCGATCTGGTCGCCGAGCTTCTGGGTCGTCGGTCCATCCGCCGGTGCCTCGCTGGGTGCCTCCGTGTCACCCGCGCCATTGAGCAGGGACGGGTCGATCGTCGGACGACTGGCAAGCGGTTGCGAGGTCGGCGAGACTCGCCCGGAACAGCCGATGAGAGCGGCCGAGACCGCGATGGCCAGGATCAGACCGTTCATGGCCCCCCTTGATGGACGACATCTGCGTCTGGCCACGGTACGCCACCGCTACCGGCGAGAGATCATCCAATGGTCACCCGAGCGCTAACCAGGTCCCCACGCGGACCAAGGGAGCTCGGCACTACGTGGTCATCGCGTCGGACCCAGGCGTCAGGGACCCTCCCGGCCTAGCGTCCCTCAGCTGTGCCTCGTCGCTGATTTCATCAGCGACTGACCCGTTTGGCATCTCCTCCGGGTCACACCAACCGACATGGATACAGTGCTGCGAACGGTGCCGGCGGCCACCGA
>CAYTTF010000650.1:0-1749 GCA_964440665.1 uncultured Myxococcales bacterium
CGGTCTTGGCGGCCAGCGGTTTCGGCGTAGACGCGGGGGAAGGCATACTCTTGGCTGCGACCGGCCTCGGCACAGAAATCGGCGCCTGGGTGTGGGCGGAGCCCCTGCCCTTGGGACCGCCAGCGCCCGAGACCAGCGTGCTCTGGAAAGTGAGCGGTTGATCGGGCGCCGCGACGCCGGGCGGTGGCTGGCGCGCGCGGTCGAGCGCCGCCAGCGGGTCCGCCATCACCGGTGCATCCGCCTGGCCGCGCGATTCGATCCGCTTGCCGACCATCACCCCCAGGACGAACAACATGCAGGCCACCAGGGCACTGCCGAAGAAAAGGAAGAACACCTGCCGGTTGTCGAGGCGGACCTCGATCTTCTCTCGCCATCGCTCCACGTTCGCGACGTTCCCGCCGGTTCCGCCGGCTCGATCGACGTCACGCAGCGCCGGTCCATCCATGATTGCCTCAGCAGTGTAACGCACGCTCATGAATCGTCTTCTTTCGTGATGGTGGCGGATCGCGGCATCGATTCGGGAGCCGACACGCCCAGCAGGCCCAGCGCGTTGCGCATGACCTGCGCGATCGCGTCGACCCAGTACAGCCGGGCGGCCGTCTTGTGCCAGTTCCAACCTGCCCGCCAGTCACCGGTGCGGTGGCGCTCCTGGGGCAGGATCGTGTCGTCGTGGACCTTCTGCAGACGCGTGTAGTAGCTCTGGAACTCGCCGGCCAGGTCCGAGACGTAGGTGGTGAGGCGCTGGGGCTCGCGCGCGGCGGCCGCGTCGGCCACGTAGTCGGGGAAATCGGCCAACCGGCGCAGGATCGCCAGCTCTTCGGGCAACGCCAGCTCGGCCGCCAGCTCGGGCGACATCGGCGGCCGCGGCGCCTCCAGCTCGGCCGCCCGGCGGACCAGGGCGGCGCAGCGCGCGTGACCGTACTGGACGTAGTACACCGGGTTGTCGAGCGACTGGCGCTTGGCCACCTCGAGATCGAATTCCAGCGGCGTATCGTGCCGCCGCATGAGATAGAAATATCGCGTGGCGTCCCGCCCCACCTCGGCGACCACGTCGTCCAGGGTCACGAACTCCCCTTCCCGCTTCCCCATCGCCACCGGCTTCCCGTCGCGCAGGAGGCTGACGATCTGGATCAGGATCACCCGCAGTCGGGCGGGATCCTCGCCGAAGGCCTTGAGCGCCGCCTGCATGCGGGCGATGTGGCCGTGGTGGTCCGAGCCCCAGATGTCGCAGAGCTCGTCGAACCCGCGCGCCAGCTTCTTGCGGTGGTAGGCGATGTCGGCCAGCAGGTAGGTCGGCAGCCCATCGGACTTTACCACCACCCGATCCTTGTCGTCGCCCCACAGTAGGGTGGTCTTGAGCCACACGGCGTCGTCATGGCGATCGATGTAACCTTTGGCCTCCAACGCCGCCAGCGTCTCCGCCACGTCGCCGGCCTCGTGCAGCGCGCGCTCGCTCTGCCACAGGTCGAAGGTGACGTCGAAACGCTCCAGCGTCGCGCGAATCATCCCGAGCGCCTGTGCGATCGCGAAGCTCCGGATCGGCTCGATGTCCGCAGGCGGCGCCGCGCCCACCCAGCGCGCCCCCTCGCGCGCGAAGAGCGCCCGGCCGAAGTCGCGCACGTAGTCCCCCTTGTAGCCGTTCTCCGGGAAGGCGGCGGCCGGAACGGCCGGATCGGCTGCGCGCGCCGCGTCCATGTACCGGGCCCAGACCGACTGCGCCAGCATCTGCACCTGGTTGCCGGCGTCGTT
>CAYTTF010000651.1:0-1749 GCA_964440665.1 uncultured Myxococcales bacterium
CGACGCCGAGCGGGATCCCGAGCGGGGGAGTTTGCCCGACGATCAATTCGGACTACCTGCCGGATCCCTTCGCCCTTCTCTCGGCTCTGAGCCCGGATCCCGCCAACGCCCAGTGCGTGCAATCCCAGCTACAGACGCAGGCCTATGGCCCGGCTGTGACGTTGAACGCTACGGCTCCCGGCCTCAATACAACGCAGACGGATGTCAAGATCAAGTGGACGGGCACGTCCGCTTTTCCCCCTGATCCGGTCAGTCCGGGCGACACGATCCAGATAGACAACGAGCAGATGTCCGTCGTGAGTCTCGGAACTCCGACCTACTCCGGGGGTGGGAACAAGAATGGAGCCGCGACACTGACCGTCACCCGCGCCGTCAACGGAACGACCGGGGTAGGACACGCCAATAACGCGCCCGTGAACCAGGTGGTCACCGTGACGCTGGGTAGCGCGAGCAATCCGAGTCCGTGTCTCAAGAACGCGTCGGCGACGCTTCAGCCTGGCACGTATTACGGCGGCATCTGCCTCGGGTCTTCGAACGGCACCGATTGCACAGGAAGCGACTGCCAGGTCGCGTCGGCGGGGTCCGGCTATCCGGTGGCGGTGACACTTCAGGCTGGTATCAATGCAACGCAGACGAACGTCCCGATCAAATGGCCCGCGGGCAACTCGGATCCCGTCAAGGTGAGTGACGTGATCCAGATAGGCAGCGAACAGATGCTCGTGAACGCCGTAACGCCGGCAGGGGGGCCAGCGGGTGCTACCCAAGCGACATTGACTGTGCAGCGCGCCTATAGCGGGACGACGTCCGCAGCGCATGCGAATGGCGCCACAGTGAACAAGGTCACGCCGCCTCAGACGCCTCCAACAGTGACCATGGCGCCGGGCGAGTACATCATCGCCGGTGGTGGGTTCCACGTCTGCGGCGACATTTCGCTGAGCGCGCCCAACGTTCTGATCTACAACACGAACGATCCCAGCTCGCCAGCCGGATTCGGTGCCGTTGACCAGGTCGAGATCAATACAACCGGGACTGTCACGCTCGGCCCGCAGACGCTCACGCAGGACCCGTTCTATGCCGGGTTCACGATCATCGAGGACCGCTCTCAGGTGGTCGATCCTGCGACGTTTTCGGCGACCGCCTTCAACCCTGCTCAAACGCTCGCCGCGCCGGGCATCTCCAGCACTGCCGCCACCTTCAACGTGAACGGAACCTCGACTCAGACGATCTATCCCGGCAACGTGATCTGTCTCGGCGCTGCGGCGAACTGCTCGGCAGCTGGCGACGAGCTGATGATGGTGACTGCGGTCACGCAGAACGGCGCGGTGAGCACGCTGACGGTCACCCGCGGTTACGACGGAACAACGCCCGCATCGTGGAATGCCGGCACTGCCGTAAAGAGCGTCACGTACGGCGGCGACTCGTGCGATAGCAAGGCGAACAAGGCGCTCGGCGGCGATCACTCGCTCATGGACGTAGCCCTCCTCGGCGCGGGAGCCCCTGCGGGCGGATACCCGCTCGACAACATCTCGGGGACGATCTACGCCGGCGGCCCACGGGCCGACTTCGAGAACACTCTGTATGGCACGGCCAACCTCGCGGTGCTCACGAGTTGCATCTTCATCGACGGCGGGGATGTGCCGTCCGGAGCGCCGGCCGCAAACTTCAACTTCAACCCGAGCGACTCGAACCCCCTCGGAGCGCTCACCGCGTCGCTGACCGGGTAACCGGGCCGGGGCTGTGAGCTCGACT
>CAYTTF010000652.1:0-1742 GCA_964440665.1 uncultured Myxococcales bacterium
CGTACAGATAGGGGCGGTCGAAGTAGCGGTTGAACTCCAGGCAGTAGATCGGGACGTCGCTGCCCGGCAGCTTGCCGACCCGCACACGCGCCCGCGCGCCGCCCCACCACATCGGCACCGTGAGGAATCCGTCCAGGATGTCGAGGTCGTTCCAGGGCATCCCGGCATAGAGCGGCATGACCACCCTCACGTCGATGTCGAGCGGTCGCAACGCCTTCGGCAAGGCGCCGACCACGTCGGCGAGCCCGCCTGTTTTCGCGAACGGCGCGCACTCCGAAGCGACGAAGAGAACCTTTAGCGGGGCCGGCAAGGTCGGGAATGTGGATCGTCGGATCGTCGGAGCGCGAGCCTTCAACTGGCGTAGATACGATAGTCGATGTGCGGAAAAAGATTGTTGCGCGACTCGACGTCGGCCAGCCAGGGCTCGGAGAGCTTGGCGGCGCGGAGATCGTCGTAGATCTTGTTGAACTGCAAGATGTGCTGGTTGATGCGCTTGGTGGCGTAGGGGACGGTGGTGCCCGTCTTCATGATGAAGGTCCAGTCGCTCGACTGCGCCAGCATCAGCTCGCGGGCGGCCTGATTGAGCGCCCGCGTGGTGAGCGGATCGGCGCTGGGGTGGCGGCGGGCCAGCTCCACCATGCGCTCGCCCGCGACGTGCAGGTGCCGGTAGGTCCAGGCGTTGGTCTCGTTGAGCCAGTAGTCGCTATAGCCCTTGGCGCCCCACGATGAAGCGCTGGGGGTCGCCACCTGGTTGGTCGGGTAGCGATCGAGGTAGTCGCCCGGCGTGATCGTCTCGACGGTGCTTTGATCGAAATGCAACTGCCGGAACACGTCGCCCAGGAAGATCGGCCCCTCGTACCACCAGTGGCCGTAGAGCTCCGCGTCATAGGGGCTCACGATGAGCGGCGGGCGATCCATGTGCGCGCGCAGGTGCTGCACCTGCTTCTCGCGGTTGCCGCGGAAGTGCGAGGCGTGCAGCCCAGCTTTGCCGCGCGCGATGTCGGGGTCGTAGACCCATTTATCGTGCAGCTGGTTGTGGGTGATCGCGTGGTACTTGATGCCGGTGTAGACGCGGTGCCCTTCGGGATGGATGTAGGGCTTGATGTAGTCCATCGGCAGGTCGAAGCCGATGTCCCGGTAGAAGTCTCGGTAGTGCGGATCGCCGGGGTAGCCTTCCTGCGCGCTCCAGACCTGTTCGGACGACTCGATGTCGCGCCCGAACGCCGCCACCCCGCTCTGGCAATAGATCGGCGCGTAAACGCCGTAGGCGGGGCGACGATCGGCGAACAGGATGCCGTGGCTGTCGACGAAGAAGTAGCGAATCGCCGCCTCGCGGAGCAGCTCGTCGACGCCGGGCACATAACCGCATTCGCCCAGCCACATGCCGCGCGGGCGGTGGCCGAAGTGTCTTTCGAACAGATCCGCCGCGACGTGGACCTGGGCCCGGATGTTGGACCAATTGCGATCCATCAGCGGAAAGAGGGCGTGCGTCGCGGTCGAGGTGATCACTTCGACGCGGCCCGCTTCTTCCAGCCTCCGGAAGGCCTGCACCAGATCGCCTTCGTGCGAGCGCCAGGTGTGGCGCAGGGACTGGAAACGGTCGTGGTACATGTACGCGAGCCGCTGGTAGTGGGGCTCGGACCGCGTCCGATCGATCTCTTTTTCACAGAGCTCGATCAGCTTGTCGAGGTGTTCGGCGTAGCGCAGCTTGAGCAGATCGTCGGTCAACATCGCGATGAGCG
>CAYTTF010000653.1:0-1735 GCA_964440665.1 uncultured Myxococcales bacterium
CCCAGGAACAACCCGGCGAAGAGCAGCACCTCGGTGCCGAGGAACAGCCACATCCCCAGGCGGACGGCGTAGTCCTGCTTCTCGATCGTTTCGTAGTGGTGCGCGAGATGCGGGTTGGGGACGTGCGTGTCAGATGACGACATGCTCCACCTCCTCTCCCGGCTCCTGATACGAGTGCGGGTCCTTGGTGATGATCGGCGTTTCGTCGAAGTTGTGCTTGGGCGGCGGCGAGGTGGTCATCCACTCGTAGCCGCGCGAATCCCAGGGGTTGTCGCCCGCCACCTCCCCGCGCACCAGCGCGTAGATGAGGTAGATGAGGATGATGACGAAGCCGAAGGCCAGCAGCGACGCGCCGGCGGTCGAAGCCACGTTGAGCGCCTGGAACCGCTCCGGATACATGTAATAACGGCGCGGCATCCCGGCGTTCCCAAGCAGGAACTGCGGGATGAAGGTGGCGTTGAAGCCCAGCACGATCAGGGACGCGGCCACCATCCCCCACCCCTCGTGGTACATGCGCCCGAACATCTTGGGGAACCAGTAGTGGACCGCGATCAGGAACGCCATGATGACGGCGCCCACCATGATGAAGTGGAAGTGCGCGATGACGAAGTACGTGTCGTGCCAGTGGACGTCCAGCGACACGGTGGCGACCGCGATGCCGGTCATTCCCCCGAAGACGATGAAGAACAGAAAGCCGCAGATATAGATGAGCGGCGTCTTGACGGCGATGGCGCCGCGGTAGAGCGTGGCGACCCAGTTGAACACCTTGATGGCGGTGAAGACGCCCACCAGCATCGAGATCACGGCGAAGGCCCCGTCGTTGAAGGGCGACTGCCCGGAGACGAACAGGTGATGCCCCCAGGCGAAGAAGCCGACGAACGCGATGCCCAGCGACGAGTAGGCGATCATCTTGTAACCGAAGATGTTCTTGCGCGAAAAGGCGCCGATGACCTCGCTGATCACGCCCATGGCCGGCAGCACCATGATGTAGACCGCCGGGTGCGAGTAGAACCAGAACATGTGCTGGAACAGCACGGGGTCGCCGCCCCGGGTCGGGTCGAAGAGGCCGAAGTGCCCCACCTTCTCGATGCCGACCAGCATGACGGTCAGGCCGATGACCGGCGTCGCCAGCACCTGGATGATGCTGGTCGCGTAGATCGCCCAGACGAACAGCTGCATCCGCATCCAGCCCATGCCGGGCGCACGTAACGTATGGATGGTGACGATGAAGTTCAGACCGGTCACGATCGACGAGAAGCCGAGGATGAAGATCCCCAGCAATACCGGGAAAAGCGTGGTCGGCGTGGTGGTGCTGTACGGGGTGTAGAACGTCCAGCCGGTGTCGGTCCCACCCATGATCATGCCGGCCAGCACCAGCGTCGCGCCCGTCCAGTAGAGGTAGAGCGACAGCAGGTTCAACTTGGGGAACGCGACGTCCTTGGCGCCCAGCATGAGCGGCAGGCAGAAATTGCCGAACACGCCTGGAATCGCCGGAATCATGAAGAGGAAGATCATGACCACGCCGTGCAGCGTGAACATCCGGTTGTAGGTGTTGGCGCCCATGATGGTGGGGCCCGGGGTGAGCAGCTCGACCCGCAACGCCATCGCGAAGATCCCGCCCAGCAGGAACGCGATCATCACCGAGATCAGGTACATGATCCCGATCCGCTTGTGATCGATGGTGGTGAGCCACGACCAGACGCCCCGATCGGCGTTCAGGTAATTCACCGCCGGG
>CAYTTF010000654.1:0-1727 GCA_964440665.1 uncultured Myxococcales bacterium
TTTCTTGGCGCTGGCCTCGGGACGCTGGAAGGAGTTGCGCCCGATGATGCTGCCGAACCCGCCGCCTTCCCGGATGGCCCGCGCCTCCGCGAGGATCTCCTCGTCGCGGGCCTTGAGGGCGCCCCCCGAAAAGATGACGACCCTTCTGCCGTTGAAGGTAGCCTGGACGACATGCCGAATGCGCTCGGCCAGGGTGGCGATCGGGATCTTTTCCCGCTCGTAGACCTTCTTCGCCTCAGCCTGTTCGACGTGCGCACTGGGGACCTTGACCTTGATGACGTGCGCGCCCATTTGGGCGGCAAGGTGGGCCGCATAGGCCGTGACATCGACCGCCGTCTCCCCCCCCTTCGAGAGCGAGCCACCGCGGGGGTACGACCAGACGACGACGCAAAGACCGCGGGCCTTTGCCTCGCGCACGACATCCCGTAAGCGCTCGTACATGGCGAAGCGCTGTCCCGATCCCGGATAGATCGTATACCCAACACCGACACACCCAAGCCGAAGCGCATCGTCAACCGATCCGGTCAGCGCTTGGGTAGGCTCGCTCTCCTCGCCCAGGGTGTCGTGGCTGTTGACCTTGAGGATGAGCGGGATCTGCCCCGCGTATTCGCGGGCTCCCGCTTCGATGAATCCAAGCGGCGCCGCGTAGGCAGAGCAGCCGGTCTCGATGGCGAGGCGGTAGTGGTAAAGGGGATCGTAAGCAGGCGGGTTCATGGCGAAGCTGCGCGCCGGCCCGTGCTCGAATCCTTGATCGACGGGGAGGATCAGGAGCCGCCCGGTCCCAGCGAGCCGCCCGGCAGTAAACAAGCGCGCCAGGTTGGTCAGCGTCCCGGGATTGTCGCTCTCGTACCAGCCCAGGATCTGCCGTACGCGTTCCGTCATGGCATTCATGCGACAGGACTGCTGCGACGGGCGTGCCAGCCCGAGGGAGAGTGTCCTTGTCGCGATCCTAGTGGCCCTGGTCAGCCTCGCCGCTCGACTCTATCCGTCCGTGGCGCGTTGAGCGCCGTAGGGTCCGTCGACCTATGGCGCTCGTCTTGCATTCTCCTCCAGCCAGAGGTGCTGTGATGAACGTGCGCGACGTGATGACGAGCGAGAATCTGCTGACGATCGGTGAGGACGACACGCTGGCTGCCGCCGCGCACAGGATGACCTGGGGGAAATGCCGGCACCTGCCGGTCGTGCGGGACGGCGAGGTGGTGGGGATCCTCTCGGAGCGCGACATTCTCGCCTGGCATGGCAACGGTCACCGGCTCGATGGGCCCGAGGATCTCGTTCGCGCCGCCATGGTCAAACCGCCGATTGTCGCCGTTCCCGACGAGAGTCTGGGCGAGGCCGCGGCGCGGATGATCTCCGAGCGGATCGGCGGCCTCCCGGTCGTCCTCCATGGCCGACTGGTCGGCATGATCACCAGCAGCGACCTGCTGGGGCACATCGTCGCCCAGATGTACACGCCGGAACCGGATCGCGGCTGAGGGCGAAATGGGATCGCGCGCAAGCATTGCGCGCCGCTGGAGCTTCGAACCGCAGTTCTTGCGCCTGAGGAGACCGCGTCTAACCGATCTTCTTCCCGTAGTGGTTACGGTGCGCGAAGTCCTTGATGTCACGCCGCACCCTGAGGTACTCGGTCTCCTTGAGTGGATAGCCGATGCGACAGGCGAAGCCGATCCGCAGTGGTTCGGGCACTCCCAGGAGCCTCTCGACCTCGGCTTCGACGTCCGCGCTCG
>CAYTTF010000655.1:0-1724 GCA_964440665.1 uncultured Myxococcales bacterium
GCTCCCGGCGTCGGTCGCGGGGGGCGAGCCGCCCGGTCCGACGCCCGCGCCGCCGGTGGTCGACTCGAACGCGCCGATGTCCTTGGCCGAGGCCCGGGGCCGGTGCATCCGCGTCGTGGTCTCGTCGCGAAAGTATTCCTGCGTGGGCGCCCCCGTGGCGGGCGCCAGCGCGGCACCGATCGCCGGGCTGCCGGCGGCGAGCGTGAAGTCGTTCTGTGCGGCCCCGGCGAATTTCGGGTCGGCGCCGAACACCGTCGCCGCGAGATCGGTCGCACTGGCGCCGGTGGGCAGCCAGTTGTGCGTGCCGCCGACCGTGCCGTGGGCGGTGTCTTCGACGTTGGTCGCGGTGGTCGTGCCCGAGATGAGGTTGTCGTCCAGCTGGGCGGTCATCGTGGTGCCGTCGGCGTTGGACAGATGTACCAGCGCCGCGTGGCCGCCGGCTGGACCGATGAAGGTGTTGTAGAGCAAGGCGACGTTCAGCGTGAGCGCGGCCGCGCCCGCGTCGTTGTAGACCGCGATGATCTGCGAGGCGTTCGACTGGGTCGTCCCCTGCACGATCACGTTTCCCCGAAAGGTCATGCTCTGGGTGAACGGTCCGCTGCCGTCGTCGTCGTCGTCGGTCATCAGATCGCCCGCGTACGACTTGGCCCGCGAGAACCAGTTGTATTCGATCACCGACTGCTTGGCGCGGATGTGGAAGTTCTGGCCCTGCACCGGATCGTGCGCGTACGAATAGCGAAGCGCGAAGGTGCCGCCGTAGATATAGATGTTGTGTGAGGGCGCGCTCGTCGGTGCCAGCAAGGTGCCGTTGGCGTCGAACTCGGAGAACTCGACGGTGATTTCGCTCGACTGCGTTCCACCCGTGAGCCCGTTGTCGTTGGCGCGAAACGCGATGTCCGAGAGCACGATTCCAGTCGAGCCGTTGTAGTAGCGCAGCCCCGCCGAGTTGGCGTCCTGGTTGTGGCAGCCGGTGATCACCAGGCCCGAGATGTGGATGTTCGTCGCGCCGGAGAGCTGCCAGCAGCCGCGCCCGCGATCACCCGCGGTGTAACTGCCGGGCGCGTTCTCGACCAGGCCCGCGCTGAGATCCCAGACCGGCGGGTTGTTCGGATCCTGCGCTCGGATGACGATCGGGTTACCGGCGGGCGCCGCTCGGGTCAGATAGACGCGAAATCCGTAGGTGCCGGGCGCGATCACCACCTCGTCCCCCGCGACGGCGCCTTCGATCTTGGCGTACGAGTCGCCCGGCCCGACGTTGATGGTGGCGGCGCGGGCCGACGCTGTTCCGAGCGCGAGCGCGCCCGCCAGGAGTGTGGCGGCGAGGCCCTGGGATCGTGGCACCGATTCAGTGTCGGACCGTGCGACCTGTTTCGGCAATGTGGGAAGGTGACGACCTCCTCGCACCTCCGGTCAAAGGTGAGGTAGATCTAGGGTATGGCGTCGCGGCTCTCCGATCGGCTGCTCGCCGCCGGGCAGGTGTCGGAGGAGACCGTGCGCGCCGCCATCGCGCGCCAGGCTGTGTACGGCGGCGCGCTCGATACGGCGCTCCTGGAGATCGAGGCCCTGGACGAGGCGACGCTGTGGAACGCGCTCGCCGATGCGACCGACCTGGCCGTCCCCGACCGGGCGCTCTGCGAGGCGCCCGAGAAGTATGTGAGCCCCACCGGCGCGGCGATCGAGCTCGATGCGGCCTGGTCGGTGCGCTGCCGGGCCGTCCCCGTTCG
>CAYTTF010000656.1:0-1713 GCA_964440665.1 uncultured Myxococcales bacterium
CATGGTGTTTGCCCTGCTGATCGCCGCGATCATCTGGAACCTCGGCACCTGGTACTTCGGTCTTCCGTCTTCGAGCTCGCACACGCTGATCGGCTCGGTCATCGGTGTGGGCCTTGCGAACCAGCTGATGGCGGTGCACACGGCGACGAGCGGCGTCGACTGGAAGCAGGCCTCCAACATCGGTCGCACCCTGCTGATCTCGCCCCTGGTTGGCTTTGTCTGCGCGGGGCTCTTGCTCCTGACGCTCCGAAAAGTGGTGAAGAACAAGGCGCTCTACGAGGCGCCGGTGGGTACAGCGCCACCGCCGTTCTGGATCCGCTGCCTGCTGCTCCTCACCTGCACCGGCGTCAGCTTCGCGCACGGCTCGAACGACGGCCAGAAGGGGATGGGCCTCATCATGCTGATCTTGATCGGCACCGTCCCGACGGCGTACGCGCTCAACCACGCGGTGACGGCGCGCGAATCGCAGGACTTCATCGCGGTGTCGGCCAACGCGGCCGAGACGCTCGGCCACTACGCGACGAACGGCGCCGCTGTCGCGGGCGACGGGCGGACCGAGGTGACGGCCTACGTCCGCAGCCGCAAGCTCGACGACGCGACGATCCCCGGACTACGCACGCTGGTTGGCGCCGTCGCGCAGGACATGTCGATCTACAAGGAGCTGCGCTACGTCCCGGCGACCAAGACGCGCAACTTCCGCAACGACATGTACCTCATCAGCGAAGCGCTTCGCATGATGGACAAGGCGCACCTGCCGGCGATCGGTCCGGCCGACGCCGATGTCCTGAAAAACTATCGACGTCACCTGGACAAGGCGACCAAGTTCATTCCCAGCTGGGTCAAGGTGGCGGTCGCGATCGCGCTGGGCCTGGGGACGATGATCGGCTGGAAGCGGATCGTGATCACCGTCGGCGAGCGGATCGGCAAGGACCACCTCACCTACGCGCAGGGCGCCGCCGCCGAGCTCACCGCCATGGCGACGATCGGCGCGGCCGACGCCTTCGGTCTGCCGGTGAGCACCACCCACGTGCTGTCGTCCGGCGTCGCGGGGACCATGGCCGCCAACCATTCCGGCCTGCAATGGGCGACGGTGCGCAGCCTGCTGCTGGCCTGGGTGCTGACGCTGCCGGTTTCGATCCTGCTCTCGGGCTCGCTCTTCTGGGCGTTCTCGAAGGTCGGCCGGTAGACCCGGTCGCAGTCGCGGTATCCTGGCCGAACCCCGCGGCGCAGGCCGCACCCGGAAGGCCAGCGGGAGCGCTCTCGCCATTCCGGCGTCTGGGACTCCTCGCTCGGCAAGTGGGGGAGGTGTTCTCCGGGATCTGCGCGAGTCGTAGTCGTGATACCCTGAACGACCGACGAGGTTAAGCAGCTTCGCTCGCGAAGGATTTCCATGAAGCGATTTCTCGTTGTCGTTATCTTAGGTCTGGGCGCCGCTTTCTGGTCGATCTCCTGCCAGGGGCCGGATGAGCTTTTCCGTAACGCCCCGGGCGGCCTCACGGGAACCGCAGGCACCATCTTTCCAGTCGGGGGCCAAGGCGGCACGGCGGTCAGCGGTACCGCTGGTACGGGCGCCGCCGGAACGGGCGCTGGTGGAAGCGGGCGCGCCGGCACCAACGGAATGGCCGGCACGATTGGCAACGCTGGCACCAACGGAATGGCCGGCACGATTGGCAACGCTGGGACCAACGGAATGGCCGGCACGATGGGCAAGGC
>CAYTTF010000657.1:0-1708 GCA_964440665.1 uncultured Myxococcales bacterium
CACTTGACCTCGAAATCGCCGCTGCGCTGCTTGGCGACGTTGAGGAGCACCGTCGGCATGTCGGCCATCTCGTCCAGTTGGGCACGGGCAGCGCTGTCGCCATGGTCGGCCCGGTCGGTCAGGCCCTTGAGCTTGTCCTCGAGCTTGCGATCCCGCCACACGCCGAGGATGTTGAAGGCGTTCGAGCCGATTTCGCTGGCCCCCTTGATATCCTCGGTTTCCGGGGCACCACCGCCGAACTTGTTGTCCGCCTTGCGGGAATGGGCAACGAGGTGCATGTGGACCCCTTTTTCGACCGTCCAGTTCACGAGTTGGAACACCGCCTGTTCCTGCCCCTGGTAGTCCTCGGAGCCGATGCCCAGGCGCATGAGGCTGTCGATGATGAAGACGTCGCAGCCGTACCGGCAGCGGGCGTATTCGAACACCTCCAGCAGCGGGCCGACGCCGGTCTTGCCGACGAGGTTGAAGCACCACAGCCAGCCGTCGAACCACTGCATGATGTGGCGGATGTACGGCTCGGTCGGACGGTCCACGTTGCCGGCCTGCTTGACCATGCGCCTGAGGAACTGTGCCGCCCGCATCTCCAGCGACGCTATGCAGACCTTGGCGCCCTGGTGCCCCCAATCGACGCTGGCGTGAGACAGGAGTTGCGATTTTCCGTGCCCGCTCGGGCCGGTCCAGATGGTGAATTCGGCCGGGCGGAACAGCACCTTGCTCGCCACCTTCCGGAACGGGAGGCGGTACCCGACTTCATGCCCTTCGGACGGCCAGAACAGCCGCACCACGTCGTCGGCGAACTGCCCGGCCCGCACCAACTCCGAGGGGTCCATCGTCGCCGCCACGTCGAAGCATTTGCGGATTTCCGCCGTCGGGATGCCCGCCTTCAGGCAGTCGTTGGCGTCCTTGCGGGGGAGCTTGACGCGTCGGCAGCGGTGGCGGCCGAGGCGGTTGACGATTTCCGCCACCGCGTCGTCGCCCTCCTTGTCGTCGTCCAAGGCGAGGTAGATCGTTTCGAACCGCAGCAGGCGCTCGTACTCGGACTCGATCCAGCGTTGCTTGGCGCCCTTCCCGCCGCCGAACGGCACGGACAGCGCCGGGAACCCGTAGTCGTACAGGCTCGGGGCGTCGATCTCGCCCTCGCAGATCGTCACCTCGCGGGCGTTGCGGTCGAGGGCCTGCCAGCCGAACAGCACCGGCTCACAGTCGCCCTCGACGCGCATCCCCTTCTTGTCGTCGATGGAGCGGAACTTGACGAACGTCAGTTCCCCGTCGATCAGCGAGGGGAACACGATGGTGCGGCCCTGCTCGCCGATCCGGTACGCCGCAATGGCCGCCTCGGACAGCTTGCGCTCCCTGGTCAGGTACTCCTTCACCGCGCTCTTCGGCACGGTGCAGTTGGGCTTCGTCGGCTTGCGGTAGGTCTTGGACGGCTTCTCGAATTGCGGCGCCGCCATCCCCAGCCACGCGCGGATCTCGTCCAGCGCCTCGGGGAGCTGCTGGCACTTCACCGCCTGCCACAGGTCGATCAGATCGCCGCCGTCCCCGCCCGCGGCGAAGTCGGTCCAGACGCCCGCCTTGGCGCCCTGGACGCAGACCTTGAGCGACCGACCCGGCTCCCCCTGGACGGAGCCGACGCACCACTCCCGGCCTTCCAGGACGCCATGGGGCAGCAACCGCTCGACAACCTCCTTCGTCCGGCCTTCCAGGG
>CAYTTF010000658.1:0-1704 GCA_964440665.1 uncultured Myxococcales bacterium
ACGCATGTACGCCGACGGACTCTCTTTTCTCGAGGAAGAACGCGATGCCTTCCGGCCTTTCGAGGCGCTTCTCGAACTGACTGATGAGCAGCTGGAGCAACCGCTCGCCGGCGCTCACGGCTGGACCGGGCGCGATCTGATGGCCCATCTGGGCGTCTGGATCGAGTGGTGGCTGACGGTCGCCAAGGAGCTTGCGGTCAATCCGCAGAGCCCGGCCTTCGACAAGCTGATGGCGCTCGACAAGGAGTGGGCCGCTCGCGGCGACACGCTCAACGAGCAGTACCAGGCCGAATGGGCGGCGCTGCCGATGGAGGAGGTCCGGAGTCGCTTCTCGACGCTGCCCGGCGAGCTTCGCGGCTATCTGACCGTGGTTCCGGAGACTCGCTGGCTCAAGGACTCAACCCATCTCAAGTCGCTTCTGGGCAACACCACCGAGCATTACGCCGACCACGAAGCCGAGCTCAAGGCGATTCTGACCGCCGCGGGGCGGTGACGGTTCGGCACCGCGTTCCATGCCGCAGGAGCCGCTGATGGCGGACATTCGAGCCCCGCTGCCCACCGAGCGCCTTATCCTGCGCCGCTGGCGCGACTCGGACCGCGAGCCGTTCGCCCGTCTCAACGCCGATCCCGAAGTGATGCTCCACTTCGAGCGGACGTTGACCCGCGAGGAGAGCGACGCCTTCGTCGATCGCATCGAGGCCCGCTTCGAGGAGCGAGGCTACGGTCTGTGGGCCGTGGAGAGGCGTGAGGACGGGGCTTTCCTGGGGTTCACCGGCCTCGCGTACCAGACGTTCGAGGCGCCGTTCACGCCCTGCGTCGAGGTCGGCTGGCGCTACGACAAGTTCGCCTGGGGGCACGGCTACGCCACCGAGGCCGGGCGCGAGGCGTTGCGCTTCGGCTTCATGGAAGCGAACCTTGACGAGATCGTGTCGTTGACGTCGACCGGAAACCTGGCATCCCGGCGAGTCATGGAGCGGATCGGGCTGCACCGCGATCCCGCCGCCGACTTCGACCACCCGGCCATCCCCGCCGGCCACCCGCTGCGGCGCCATGTCCTGTACAGACTTAGTCGCGAGGAGTTCATCCGATGAGCGAGGAACACCCCAAGGGCAACGGGATCGCGCCGGTGGAGAGCTTGGCTGCCGCCCTCGACAGGCTGGCAGTTGAGTTGGACGAAGTCCGTCGGCGGCAGGTCGGGCAGGCGATCGAATACGACCGGATCGGGATCGTGTTCGCCGAACGCGACGCGGGCCGGCTGAGTTTCAGGCTCCGGGCGGAGATCGTCGCCGCCGCACTTCGGACGCCCAACACGTCGCCGTCGGCCCGCGGCCCGGAGTGGGTCGCGCTCGCGCCGGCCGCCGTCGATGTCTTCGCGCTGGATCGGGCCGTCGCCTGGTTCGAGACAGCGTGGCGTCTCGCCGGGGAGTCGGACGAGGAGCAAGCGCCGCCGCATTAGGGCTTGTGCCGGACAAAGCACGACCCCGGTCTGAGGGGGTAGACCGGGGTCGTAAGGAACGGAGCCGAGGGGGAGGCTCCGCTTTGGTATTCGGTTGAAGCTGCTGCCTTCGAGGCTAGCTGGACTTGGCCGTAGCGTACTGCGAAAGGCCGAATCTCGCCTCGAATTGTTCTGCCGGCATCGCTCCTACGACCGCCATCGGCGGCTGGCCGGGGCGGAAGAAGGCGATGGTCGGGAGCGTCATTATC
>CAYTTF010000659.1:0-1679 GCA_964440665.1 uncultured Myxococcales bacterium
GACCACGGCCGTGGTGCTGGAGGCCGCCACCTTCGACCCGCGGTCGGTCCGCCGCACCTCGAAGCGTCTCGGCCTGCGCAGCGAGGCCTCGCACCGGTTCGAGCGCGGCGTCGACGCCGAGGGAATTCCCCACGCCAGCCGGCGCGCGGCGGCGATGCTGGCCCGGCTCGGGGGCGGCGCGCTGGCGGGGGAGGGGATCGATCGCTATCCCGTGCAGCAGCATCCCCGCCGGGTGACGCTGTCGCTCGCGGGCCTGTCGCGTCTAGCGGGGTTCGAGATTCCGCTGTCGCAGGCGGCCGAGAAACTGGCCGCGATCGGCATCGCCAGCGTGCCCGACGGCGACGACAAGCTCGCCGCGACCGTGCCGACCTTCCGACCGGACGTCACGATCGAAGAAGATCTGGTCGAGGAAGTCATGCGCCTGGTCGGCTACGATCGCGCACCGGCGCGGCTGCCGCAGGGGAGCGGGGCGCCCGCCACCAGCCCCGACGCGCCCGCCGATCGGGCGCGCGACGCGCTGGCGGCGCTGGGCCTGTCGGAGATCATCAGCTGGGGGTTCGTGCCGCGTCCCTGGCTCGCCGCGCTCGGTGGCGAGCTGGCGAACGGCATCGCCGTCAAGAACCCGATCTCCGCCGACTACGAGCTCTTGCGCACCTCCCTCCTGCCCGGCCTGGTGGACGCCGCCAAGCGCAACCTCGCGCGGAGCGTGGGCGACGTGGGCCTCTTCGAGGTCGGCCCCGTCGTCAGGCGCGCGCTGGATGACGCGAAGGAGCCCCCGACCGAGCCGCTGGCGGCCGCCGCGCTCCTGGTCGGCCGGCGTTCGGGCTGGCTCAAACCGGAAGCGGCCTTCGACTTCTTCGACGTCAAACGGATCGCGCGGGAGCTCCTGCGGGCGCTCGGGATCTCCAACCCGGTGTTCACGCCGGCCGGGCGGACGGCGAACTCGCTGCTGCATCCGGGCGCCGGCGCGGAGATTCACGCGGGCGAGGCCGGCGGCCCGCTGGTGGGCCAGGTCGGGGAGGTCCACCCCCGGCTCCTCCGCAAGCTCGGGCTCGAGGCGCCCGCCTTCTACCTGGAGGTGGCCCTCGACGCGGTGGGGGGCGAGCGGCGACCCGTTCGCAGCGTCGCGCCACCCCGGTTCCCGGCCTCCAACCGCGACGTGTCGTTCTGGATCGACGTCGGCGTGAGCGCCGACGAGCAGCGCGCGCTGTTGATCTCCGCGTCGGAGCCGCTCCTGCGGGACCTGGCGGTTTTGGAGGACTACCGCGACCCGCACCATGTGCCCGCTGGCAAAAAGGGGATGCTCTGGACGCTCACCTACCGCGCCGACGATCGGACGCTCACCGACGCCGAGGTCGACGCCGCCCACGCCCGCGTCGTCGCCGCCCTGAAATCGGCCCCGTCGGTGGCCATCCGATAGTGGACCCGTTCCCAGCCGCCCCCCGGGGACCCTTTCCAGCGCACTTCGGTAAATGGTATATATGAGATGGTCATGACCAAGGCCGACATTGTCGAGAACGTCTACGAGAAGGTGGGCGGGTTCTCGAAGAAAGAGGCGGCCGAGATCGTCGAGACCGTATTCGACACGATCAAGGAGACGCTCGAGCGCGGGGAGAAGATCAAGATCTCCGGCTTCGGAAACTTCGTCGTGCGCGACAAGAACGCGCGGGCCGGGCGCA
>CAYTTF010000660.1:0-1678 GCA_964440665.1 uncultured Myxococcales bacterium
TCAGCGGGGGCGGCAGCTTCTGCGGGTGGCTGATGATCCAGTCGGCGACGCGCGCCACGTCGCCGAAGCGGGTCATCTTCCCGTCGTCGCCCAGAAACGCCATGTAGTAGACGTGCCCTTCGATCTTGGTCGCGACGACCAAACAATAGCGGGCGTCGTCGTTGTAGCCGGTCTTGCCGCCCAGCACCTGCACGTTGCTCCGCTGCGCCGGGTGGTTGGTGTTGTTGTAGTGGATGGGCGGTTTGCCGACCGGGTGCGCATCGTACTCCGCGCGACGCGTGATCGCCCCCAGCACCGGGTTGGCCATGGCCGCCCGCAACATCGCGATCGTCTCGCGCGGCGTCGACACGTTCCCCGTCGAGAGCCCCGTCGGCTCGTGAAACCGCGTGTTCTTGAGCCCGAGAGCGCGCGCCTTGCCGTTCATCGCCGTCGTGAGCTGCGGCGGCGTGAGCTTCACGGCTCGCCCCAGCGCCGGGATCGCGCGGTTGTCCGAGCCCATCAGCGCCGAATGCAGCAGATCGCGGTTGGACAGCGTCATCCCATCGAGGAGCCGCGATCGCGCGCCACCCTTGGCGGTTTCGATGTCGTTCCGGTTGATGGTCGACAGGCCCTCCAACTCGATCCCCTTGTCGACCACCACCATCGTCGCCGCCAGCTTGGAGATGGAGGCGATCGGGCGCTCCTTGTCGGGGTTGCGCGCGAAGATGACCCGCCCGCCATCGTCGATCACCAAGGCGCCCAGCGCCTGCACGTTGGGCTGTCCGCCGCGGGTGGCGACCACGTGGCGTTCCAGCATGACGTGCTTGTGGCGCTTGGCGGCCTTCTTGCGGCCCACGGCGTGCGCGCTCGCGGACGGCAGCGCCAAGGCCGCCACCAGGGCCGGGATGACGATCGCCGCCCCGCTGCGAAAGCGCGCCATCACTACCGCCAGTTATAGAGGACTGAGCGGCGCGAGCAAGTTAAGCGCCCGAGGCGTGCGGCAGGCCCGGCGGTCGCTCGATCTTTCGCCGCGGCCACCCGTGCCAGTACTTCGTTCGCAAGATCGACAGCCCCAGCATCGCCGCCGTCATCAGGCCCAAGCCGACCGTGGCCGAGCGCATGCTGAGCTTCCCGTGCAGGCGCCCGAGCAGCAGCCCGTAGCACAGCTCGACGTGGACCCAGTAGACGAGCAGCGAGGTCTGGCCGAACTGCCGCATCATCGAGAAGCTGAAACGCGCGAAGAGTCGCGTCGACAGATACCCGGCCAGCGCCAGCGGCCCCATGTACCCGAGCCGATAGAAGAACGTCCCCGGCCCCATCTGCTGCACGATGTCCGACGGGTAATGGATGATGTACGGGTTGTGCCGGCGGACCAGGATCACCGCGTAGGTCATCGCCAGGCCGACCGCACCGGTGGTCACGAACGCGATCGCCTGGCTGCGCGCATCGCGGCCCATCCGCACCCAGTAGTGCCCCAGCGCCACGCCGACGAGCGGCCAGGCCAGCCAGGGGAAGAGCGGAAACCAGGCCATCGGCCGCTGGCCGCCCAGGTACGAGGTCAGCGGTCTGGGCAGGAAATGGGGGAAGTGCGCCGGCCCGATGATCGGTCCCAGCGCGACGCAGATCGCCGCCACCAGCAGCGTCACCAAGATCTGCGGGCGCCCCCGCCGCGGCGCCGAGATGTAGGCCGTCGCGATCA
>CAYTTF010000661.1:0-1657 GCA_964440665.1 uncultured Myxococcales bacterium
GCAGGTGCTCACCCTCTACACCACGCCGGTGATCTACCTCTACCTCGATCGCGTCGCGGCGAAGCTCGCGTCGCTGCGGCGCAGCCGGGCGCCCGAGAAAACGCCCGCCATGCCCAATCCGGCCGCGTTGCCCGAAGCCTTTCCCAAGTGAGAACCGTGCGACCCGCGTCCCGCCCGCTTGTCTCGCTGCTTGCCGCCCTCGCGCTGGGCGCGGCGGGGTGCAATCTGGCGCCAAACTACTCCCGGCCGGCCGTCGAGACTCCGCTGCAGTTCCGCGAGAACGCGCCCGGGGGAGACCGTCCCGGGGCCGGGTGGGGCGCAGCCCAGCCCAATGACGCAGCGGCGCGGGGCCGCTGGTGGGAGATCTACGCCGACCCCCAGCTCAGCCTCCTTGAGGATCAGGTCACGGCGTCCAACCAAACGCTCCGTGCCGCCGAGGCCAGCTTTCGCGCCGCCCGTGCCGCGGCGGGGGTGGCCCGTGCCGCGTTCTTCCCGACGCTCGGTGCCACGCCGGCGTTCGCGCGCACGCGCACCTCGCAGACCCTTGCGACCGCCTCGCCGGGCATCACGGAGGAATATTCGCTCCCGTTCGACGCCAGCTACGAAGTCGATTTCTGGGGCCGAATCCGCAACGGGGTCGCGGCCAGCCGGGCCGAAGCCGAGGCGAGCGCAGCCGACCTCGCAACCGCCCGGCTCAGCGTCCAGGCCGAACTCGCGGGGGACTATTTTCAGCTCCGGGCGGTCGACGCCCAGCGGCAGATTCTCGACGACACGGTCGCATCGTACCGGGAGAGCCTGAACGAGACCTCCGCGCTCTATCGCGCCGGCATCGACTCGGAGGAGGATGTCGCCCGGGCCCAGACGCAGCTGAACACCACGATCGCGCAGGCCACCGATCTGGGCGTGGCCCGCGCGGCCTACGAGCACGCGATCGCGGTCTTCACTGGCAAGGCGCCGGCCGGCTTTGCGCTCGCGACCGAGCCGTTTGCCGCGCACCCGCCCCCGGTCCCGGTGGGACTGCCCTCGAGCCTGCTGGAGCGCCGGCCCGACATCGCCGCCGCGGAGCGCCGCGCCGCCGCGGCCAATGCCGAAATCGGCGTGGCCCGCTCCGCCTATTTTCCGCGGCTCATCCTGGGCGCGTCGGGGGGCTGGGAATCGGCGCAGGCCTCGCGCTGGTTCGACTGGCCGAGCCGTTTCTGGTCTCTCGGGCCCGAGCTGGCGGCCACCCTGTTCGACGGTGGCGCGCGCCATGCCATGACCGAGCAGGCCCGCGCGATGTTTGACGAGTCGGCGGCCAACTACCGCGGGGCGGTGCTCGGCGCGTTCCAATCGGTCGAGGACAACCTTTCCACGCTGCGCGTCCTCGATCAGGAGGCGCGGGAGCAGCGCACGGCGGTGGATTCGTCGCGGCAGCTGCTCGACCTCGCGAACACGCGCTTCAAAACCGGCATCGCCAGCTATCTCAATGTCATTACGGCCCAGACCGCCCTGCTCTCGAATCGCGAGGCCGAGGTGCAGATCCAGCTCCGCCAGATGCTCTCGAGCGTTGCGCTCGTGAACGCGCTGGGTGGCGGCTGGAGCCGCGAGCAGCTGGCCGGCGCGGAGCCGGCGAAATGACGGGAAGGCGTATCAGCATGAATACAGGGGAGTGGCTTCT
>CAYTTF010000662.1:0-1655 GCA_964440665.1 uncultured Myxococcales bacterium
GGGCGGAGAGCGGGCTATGGCTCGCCGGTCTCGACGGATCGGGCAGGCAGCAGACCTCGGGCACATTCCGACGGTTGCGCACCTCCCCGGCACCGCATGCGCCCGGGACGCGGAGTGCGGAAGCTATCTCGTCGTCACCGTTCCTGCCGCGCAACCCATTCCGGCGGCGTTTGATATCGGTGCTCGCGTGCGTGGACTGGCGTTCCGGGTGAAGTTCGCCGCATCCCCCTGCGAGCGCCGGTACGTCGTCCCGCTCGATCGTCTCTGGTTCTGGACAGCCGGCGGCTCAGCCGGATCCCGAACGTTGCAAACCGGTGATGCAGGCGGAGCCGTCATCACGCAGGTATACCGTCGCCGGAATCCAAACACGCTCTACTAGCGATGACGAGTGGCTACAGTAGGCGCGTGCCGCGCTCGTTCCCGATGCCGCCCGCCAACTTGAGCTCTCGCATCGGCGGCGCCGAGGCCGATTACGCCACCATCGGCACAGGCCACGCGAAGATGCTGCGCGACATCCTGCCAACCGACTGGACCTGGCCGGACAAGAAGATTCTCGACTTCGGCTGCGGAACGGGCCGAACGCTCGTGCAGTTCGCCGAAGAAGCAAACGAGGCAGAGCTCTGGGGCTGCGACATCGATGAGCCGAGCATCGAATGGGCGGCGGCCAACCTCTCGCCCCCATTCCACTTCGTTGCGAACGGCGCGCTGCCTCCGATCGACCTCCCGAGTGGCACGTTCGACCTGATCTCCGGCTTCTCCGTGTTCACGCACCTACTCGACACCTGGCCGGACTGGCTGCTCGAGATCCATCGACTGCTCGCACCCGGCGGTTACGCGGTATTCACATTTCTCGGCGAAGGCATGATCCGCGACCTCATCGGTCGCGAGTGGGACGAGAGCCGCGTCGGCATGATCGAGCTGGACGCCGGCCGACCGTGGTCGGTCGGCGGGCCGAACGCGCTTCACTCCGAGTGGTGGCTACGTGCGCACTGGGGACGACTCTTCGAGGTTGCGGAGATCGTGCCGTACGCGCACACGGAGGCCCGGTACGGGCATGGGCTGATCAGCCTCCGCAAGGATGACCGGCCGGTTCCCTCTGTCGCGGAGCTCCTGCGACTCGAGCCGAACGATCCTCGTGAGGCTGCGTCGCTTCAGCTCAATGTCGAGCTGTTGAAAGAGCGCAGCGCGTACTTCTGGGAGCACGATTCCGGTTCGCTGCGAGTCGAGAACGACAACCTGCGCTCGGAGCTGGCAATCATCAAGAACAGCAAGAGCTGGAAATTGACCGGCGGGCTCCGGTCGCTCCAACTGGCAGTTGTCCTTCGAGCGTGCAGATCGCGCACGCGCGGTGCTCGAGAAGAGCGGCCTGCGCGCGGGCCAGATTTCGGGCGTCTTCGCCCACGGCGCTACGGCGTTGATGAACCCGGACGAGCCCTTCGCGCCCGAAAATCGACGCTTGTCGATCTTGGCCGTACGCCGTGGGATGGAGAAGGTGGCGGCGCGCGGCCGTCCGACTGAGCTCAGCGAAGCGTCCAAGATCAAATCCAAGCCCGAGTCCAAAGGCGAGCCGAAGGCAGACTGAAGGCTCAGCTACCGCTGACGAGCGGTTCGAGCTCGAGCACAGTGACCCCCGCAGCGAGCGCGCTGTCGAGCAG
>CAYTTF010000663.1:0-1651 GCA_964440665.1 uncultured Myxococcales bacterium
CGATCTCGCCTAGGAACGCCAGACCGATCCCCACGAGCTGCGCCCAGAACAGGGCTTGCAACGCCCCGACCGCCCGCCCTGCGCGCTGCACGACGACGTTGGCCAGCGCCCAGGAGGCGCTGGCGGCGAGCCCGAGCAGCATCCCGGCGACCATGCGGCTGCCACCATACCGGGCGGGCCGAGCATCTGTTAGAAGTCTCAGCCGTGGACCCGAGCCGCCCACTGGTGATCGTCAACCCGCGCTCGGGAAGCGGCCTGTCCGAATCGAGCTGGGCCCGGGTCCGGGGCGCCCTCACCGAGGGGCTGGGCGAGCTCGACAGCGCGCTGACCACGGGCCATCGCGACGCGGGCGAGATCGCGCGCCGCGAAGCCGCGGGGGGACGGCGCCTCATCGTCGCGCTGGGCGGCGACGGGACCATCTCCGACGTGGCGCACGGCATCCTCGCCGCCGGCGCGGGCGATCGCACCGAGCTCGGCATCGTTCCGCGCGGCACCGGCGGCGACTTTCGCCGCTCGCTCGATCTGCCCACCGAGGTGGCCGCCGCCGCCCGCCAGATCCGCGACGGGCGGGCGCGGGCCATCGACGTCGGGCTCGCCCGCTATCGCGGGCATGACGGCGGCGAAGAGACCCGCCACTTCGTCAACGTCGCCTCCTTCGGATTCTCGAGCGCCGTCGCCACCCGCGCCAACGCCTCGTCGAAACGGCTGGGCGGTCGGATCGCCTTCTTGGCGGCGACCGTGCGGGTGTTGACCTCGTACGACAATGCGGATGTCTGGCTGTCGATCGACGGCGCGCCACGCCTGCGGCGGCGGGTCTTGATGGCGGCGATCGGCAACGGGCGCTTCTTTGGCGGCGGGATGAAGATCTGCCCAGAGGCAAAACTCGACGACGGCGCGCTGGATTTCGTGACGGTGGGCGATCTCTCCCGGGGCGAGGTCCTGACCAAGATCGGACGCCTCTACGAAGGGACCCACGTCGACCTCGAAGAGGTCCTGAGCACCCGCGTCGCCCGAATCGTCGCCGAGCCGGTGGAGGCCGACGCGCGTATCCCCTTGGAGCTGGACGGCGAAACCCCGGGACACCTTCCCGCCGTCTTCGAGATCCTCCCGGGCGCGTTGCGGGTACGTTTCTAACGACGCCGGTCACTCGTCGGAGCGGATCTCCGCCGCTCGTCCGACCGCGGGGACGCCGACGGGCAAATCCGCGGCCACCGCATGATCATGCGATACCCGGACCGCCTGGATGTGTTCCAATCACCGGGCGGGCGGTTCGTCCAGGGCAGGCGCGGGCGGTTCGTCCTCCGCGGGCGCGGGCGGCGCTTCTGGAGGTGCGGGCGGAGCGGGGGGGACAAAGTCTGACGGCGGCATCGCGGGGACGAGTGGGAGCGACGCGGGCGGCCCGGCTTTTTGCGGCTCGGCGCCCCTCGATCCGCTCAACTTCAACTTCGATTCGACGAATTCCTTTCGGGGCAGCATCAGCTTCACCTCCAGCGGTTGCGTCGGGAAGGTCATTCCGAAGACGCCGGGCCGCCAAACCATCAACTTTACCGATGGCGTCGCGGTGTGGATCCACGGCGACGTGACGACCGGGTACCTGCCATTCTACCTGGCCGAGCTGAAGCCGATCGCGGGCTTCACCGACGACATCGGC
>CAYTTF010000664.1:0-1650 GCA_964440665.1 uncultured Myxococcales bacterium
GTCGGTGGGTACGTGTGCAACATGCGCGACATCGGCGCTCGCCGGAACGCCCACCTGCAACTCGTCCACGACGCGCAGCACGACCCGCTCACACACCTCGCGAATCGACGATTGTTTCTCGAGCGCCTCGACCACGCCTGGAGCGACATCTCTTCGCCGGCGGGAGTCATCGCCGTTCTCTTCATCGACGTCGATCACTTCAAGGAGATCAACGACCGGCTCGGGCACGAGGTCGGCGACCACGTGCTCGTCACTATCGCGAACGCGCTTTCGACGCTCCTTCGCCCGACGGATCTGGTCGCGCGGTTCGGCGGCGACGAGTTCGCCGTGCTCTTGGACCCGATGCCGGACCTCAACGGCGCACTCGAGGTCGCCGAGCGGATCCGCACCGATGTGTCCGGCTGCACCCAAGTCGACGGCTACGAGCTCGCACTGGCGGTGAGCGTCGGTGTTGCGACCTCCCGTGACGCGAGCAGCGCGGCTGACTTGCTTCGCAACTCCGACCAGGCGATGTACTGCGCCAAGCGCAACGGCCGCGCTCGCTGCGAGTCATACGAGAGCCGAGCGCATCAAGTCTCCCCGACCATGGCGCAACACCTGGGCTGATACAGCTCGTGGGCGGGAGTGCCCGATCGCGCGCGTCACGAGTGCAGCAGCACCGGCTCTTCGTCGGGGTTGAAGAACTCGGCAAAGCCCACGGCGACGCATCTCGCAGCGCTCGCGCACGACACGTCGGCGAGCTCGGTGTCCTCGACGTTGGCTGGGTTCGCGCTGGGGACGACCGACCACTTCGTACCGTCCAACCGGTAGACCGCCGTCTCATCGTCGCCGTCGCTGGTCGAGACGCCGACGGCGAAGCATTTCGTCGCACTCGGACACGAGACCGCGGCGAGCAAGAGATCGGGATTGTTTGCGTGCGGGTCGATGCTCCAGCGAGTGCCGTTCCACCGTTCCACCAGCGCACCTTGGTCCGATTCGCCGACGGCGACGCAGTTCGTCGCACTCGGGCACGCCACTCCCTCCAGCCGGCTTCCGTCGTTGATATCGGGGACGAGGGCCGGGTTCGGGGTCGGGACGATCGACCACTGGGCGCCGTTCCATCGTTCCGCAAACGTCGAGCTGGGGCTGGTTACGCCTCCGTAGAGGAAGCCGACTGCAACACAGCTGGTCGGGCTCGCGCACGCAACGTGGCTCAGTTCGGGCGTGCCGGCCGGGTTGGGGCTGGCGACGACCGACCACCGCTTGCCGTCCCACCGCTCCACCAACGTGGTGTCGAGTTCGGAGTCGTTGGCGGCCTGCCCGACCGCGAAGCAATTCGTCGCGCTCGTGCACGCCACTCCGAACAGGAAGCCGAGCCTCCCCGCGGGACTCTGGCTCGGCACGAGAACCCACTTCTTGCCGTTCCACCGACCGGTCACCGTGCCCGCGTTCGTCCCGACCACGATGCAGCTCGTCGCGCTCGTACATGCCACCCCGGCGAGCTCCGCGTCCAACGTCTGGGCGGGATTCGGGGCGACTGACCACGAGGCGCCGGCGCCCGCGGGTGCCGCGAGTCCAACCAGCGGCCCGGCCATCAGCACAACCGCAACCGCAGCCGCGCGGCTGCGGCGCGCGCGCTGTGTCACTCCGCGCACGTCTCCGACTCGCATT
>CAYTTF010000665.1:0-1633 GCA_964440665.1 uncultured Myxococcales bacterium
CACCCTCGGCCGCGATCATCGGCAGGTAATCATTGCCCGGAGCTTCGTAGAGGGCGTCGACGAATTCGACCGGAACGGCATCGCCGAGATGCGCGCGCATGGGCGCCAGCGTCTCGCGCGTCCGCTTGGCCGGCGAGCAGAGGATGCGGTCGGGGACGAGCGCGCGGCGCGCGATTTCCGAGGCCATCAGGTTTGCGGCATGCCGCCCGCGCTCGGTGAGCGCCCTGTCGCGATCGGCGAGGCCTTGTTCGGCCCAGGAGGATTTGGCGTGGCGGAGGAGGAGAAGGCGGTGCATTGCGGGACGACTTTGGAGCTCAAACGCAACGCGCCCGCGGTTTTGGCCGCGGGCGCATCGGGAGCTTCTTCAGGCGAGCCTACTGGCAGGGATGACGATAGCCGTCATAGCCGAGGTAGCTGCCGTCGGTCGGATTGAAGGACTTATATTTCGCGGCGCAGTAGTTGTACCACTCGGGCGTGCCCGAGACGTAACCGCCGCCGCCGCCATAGGCCGGAGCCGGGGCAGGCGCCGAGCCCATGCACTGATAATAGGCGTCGTTGTAGAGCTGCTGCCAGCGGGGCGAGGAGTTGACCGCGCCGCCGAAGGCGCCGACCCCCGCACCGATCGCGGCACCCTTGCCGCAATTGCCGTGGCTGAAGATCGCGCCGAGAGCGCAACCCGTCAGCGCGCCGCCGATGGCGCCGCCGACCGTGTTGGCCGCCGGATTGGCGTATTGGTTGGCGTAGTTGCGGGCCTGTGAATCGCAATAGGCCGGCGAAGCCGCCTGGGCTGCCCCCGCGGCCATGGCGACAAGTCCGAATGCACTAACGATGGAGACTAGAGATTTCATTTTTCGCTCCTTCTGATGGCACGCGCTCGCGGCCGATAGCCCGCAAGCGCACTGGAACTCGCCACCCTCCGACGGGATAAATGGAACATACTCGGGAAGTGTGCAAGCCGAACCGGCAACAGGTGCCTGAACGCCGGACAGAATTTCTAGTTCCACGATCGGCAGGGCGGAAGACAGCACGAACCGCAATTAACCTTACGCGGCGCTGTTGTCAGTCGTCGCGGTAGACGCGCTCGCGGCGCTCGTGACGCTCCTGGGCCTCGATCGACAGCGTCGCGATCGGCCGCGCGTCGAGACGCTTCAGGCTGATGGGTTCGCCGGTCTCCTCGCAATAGCCATACGTGCCGTCGTCGATGCGCTGAAGTGCGGCGTCGATCTTCGAGATCAGCTTGCGCTGGCGGTCCCGGGCGCGGAGTTCGATGGCGCGGTCGGTTTCCGAGGAAGCCCGATCGGCGAGGTCGGGGTGGTTCTGGCTTTCGTCGTGGAGGTGCTGGAGGGTTTCGCGGGCTTCGCGGAGGATGTCTTCCTTCCAGGTCAGGAGCTTCATGCGGAAATATTCCCGCTGGCGCTCGTTCATAAAAGGCTCGGTATCGGTCGGTCGGTAGTGCTCGGCGCTGACACGCGGCATTCAGTGACCCCTGGTAGGCTCGATTGCGCGCGGAATATAGCGACGTGAGTCACACGGGACAATAACCGCGAAACGACGATTGCGTGACGGCCGAAATGGCCCGCATTCTGGCTGAAATCTGCGGTTTTCGAAGAGCCCGATGGGGCGGCGTCAGGAC
>CAYTTF010000666.1:0-1616 GCA_964440665.1 uncultured Myxococcales bacterium
TGGTCGGGATCCCGATGCAGGCCGCCATGGCGCGGTTCTGGGTCACCGCCCGGACCTCCAGGCCGAAGCGGGTGCGCTGCAAGATGAACCAGACCGCGACGGCGACCACGATGACGAATCCGACCACCGCGATGCGCGTCCAGGGGAGCACCAGCCCGTGCGCGATCTGGAGACCGCCGGCCAACCAGTCGGGGTTGGCGACGGAGACGTTCTGCGCGCCGAAGATCAACCGGATCGTCTGGATGAGACCCAGGCTGATTCCCCAGGTCGCCAGCAAGGTCTCGAGCGGACGTTTGTAAAGGTGACGAATGATCGTTCGTTCCAGGAGCACGCCGACCAGCGCGGTGGAGAGGAACGCCACCGGGATCGCCACCGGCAGGTAGAACCGCGAGCCATGCATCGCCGTCTGCACGGTGTAGGTCGCGTAGGCGCCCAGCATCAGCATCTCGCCGTGGGCCATGTTGATGACCCCGAGCAGACCGAAGGTGACGGCCAACCCCAGCGCCGCGAACAGGAGCACGCTGGCCAGCGAGAGGCCGTGCAGCAGATCGCCGACGAAACCGACGATGCGCTGGTGTGAAATGACGGCGTTGCGCGCCCGGGCCGCGGCGGCGCGCACGCGGGGATCCGGCTCGTTCGGCTTGCCGTCCGCGCCCTGTCCCAGGATCTGCTGCAACGTCGAGAGGAAGTCGTCGTCGCCGCTCTTGCCGATCACGTCGAGCGCCGCGAGTCGCGCCGAGGCGTCGGCGCTTCCCAGGTCGACGCGCGCGATCGCCAGGATCAGCGCTTCCCGCACGTTCGAGTCGTGCTCGCGCGCGAGCGCTCCGCGCAAGAGCGCGGGGGCTTCCGCCGAGCCGCCGTTCGAGAGCTCCTGCGCGGCCGCCAACCGGACGGCGCCGTCGGGAGATCCCAGTTTGAGCTGTGCGAGCACCGGGAAGGCCACCCGCCGGATCTCGTTGCTCACCTCCACCTCTTTGAGAGGCCGCGGCTCCGGATTCACCACCTGGCCCGTGAGGGGGCTCCGCAGATCGCGGGTCTTGCTGTCCCACACATAGGCGTGCCCGTCGGCGCCCACCCGCAGCCGCTCGTCGCACAGGGCGTCCAGCGCGGCAATCGCGCGCGGATCGCCCAGCACGCCGAGCTTGCCGATGCTTTCGTCTATCTTGTCGTCGGAAGGGGCGCCGAGGCCATCGATGGCTTCTGTCAGTGTTTCTTCGAGCGGACCGGCGTGGGCCAGGCCGGGCAGGGCGGTCGCCGCGACGGCGACGATCACGGAAATCAAAAACCGCCGCTGCCAGCGCGCCCGACCGACGCCGTTGCCGTGGCCCAGGTTGCTCGGACGACTGTTCACTTGGCGGCCGATACCCCGCTCGGCGCGCCGAACTTCGCCGCCGTGCAGTTTCCGCACGCCCAGGGGTAGAGCCAGTCGGCCTTCTTGCCCTTGTCGTCCGGGATGTACGGGCTCCAGGCCTCGGCCTTGATCGGTCCGTCGGTCTTCCAGACCACGTGGAACTGGCCGTCGGCCTTCACTTCGCCGATGTAGACCGGTTTGTGCAGGTGATGGTTCTCGGCGTCCATCGTGATGTCGAACCCGTCGGGGCCGGCGAAGTGCTGGT
>CAYTTF010000667.1:0-1613 GCA_964440665.1 uncultured Myxococcales bacterium
TGGCGCGGCCGTTGGTGATCATTGAGGGCGGCGCGATCGAGCACTCATGCTCATCGGGACAGGATCATCGCGTTGAATGGCGGGATGGCGATGAGCCACTGCCGTTCCTTGACGTAATGCTGGACGACGGTCGCGTCGACGTGTTCCCGTCTTCGATCGACAACTGGCGGTACTGGTGTGGCGAGCATGAACTGTTGTCGGTGGCGGGTCGCCTTCGGATCCCGAGCACGGGCGTGGCTCGGCGTTGGAGTTACGGCGAGTGGATCGGTCAGGGCCAGGCGGGGATCGCCATGAGTCTCCACGGACCGCAGCAACGGTTCGGATTCCGCGTCGACGGGAGCCTTCAAGAGTTCGCACTCTGGGAGAGCCGCTGCTGGCTTGAGTTCCACGGGAGGAGCGACCAACAGCCTTTGCTTGAGGTAGGTCGAGACCATGCGTTTCTTTCGTTGCCCGGCACTAAAGGCTCGTCGCTGACATTTCATGAGGAGCAAAGCAAGAGTCGCGTCCGCGTGAGAAGCACGAGGGACGACATCGAGATCGAGCAGGTTCGCGTTGGCAACTTCGGTCCTTCGGAGGTTCGCGCCACTCACCTGCCGACCGGAATGACGGTCGCCGTCAGCGACCAACCAACGTCGATGGCGAATCGCACGCGGGCGCTCGCACTCCTGGCCGAACACATGGCCGAGAAAAACGCCTAACTGCCGCTCGGGAGTAGCGGGCGGCTCGTACTTGCGGCAATCTGAGCGGATGCTCCACCGTTCGCTCGAGAGGTCGGGCCGTCTAGTTCCGGGCGTCGTCTGCGTGCTGTTCGCGATGGCAACTTGCGCGTGCACCGGAGACGAACGAGGCCGCGAGAACTGCGCAACCGGTCCGCTCGCCAGCTCGACAAAGGTGGTCTTGATGCTGTGCGCGCCCACGGTCTCGACCGCAAAGGCGCCGTAGGTCCGGTGCCATAGCCGTCGATCCGCGCGGCTGCGGAGCCGACTCATCGACGCAGATGCGCTCCAGAACGCGCATGTCCGTCGGATTGAGCATCCGAGCGTAGGAACACGGCACTCGTCTAACTGCGAACACACATACGGAGAGGTGAGTCAGTGGAGGTGGCGGGAGTCGAACCCGCGTCCGCGCACCCTCTCGAGTCCGGATGGTACGGCACAAGCCCAGGTCAGAGCACGGATTCACTCTTACCACTGCTGTCCGATATCTACCGTTAGTGACCCGGATTTTGTGTCATACGCGTGTTCGCGTGTCGCGCGCGTGTCAAACACGAGCCTGGACGCACGGCCGGACCGACCACACGCTGTGGTCTTGCGAGTGATGATCAGCCTTCGCTTTGCCTACTGGTCGGCTCGCGCTGAGGACGGCCGCACCTATCGAATCGACCGCTGCTTCACCCCGGCAGTGAGGGCGAGCGTCACATCGGTTTGCTGTACGTCGGCGGATCGAGCAGGTACCGGTCGCACATCGGCAACGGGTTCGCGTGGTGCTGCACGACGGCCTCGGCTGGGAGTTCAGTCAGGGTGACGCCCGAAAGGGCGAGATGTTCTTTGGCTTCGGCCCACCTCCGCCAGATCGCGCGATGACCGTTCGGCGCGCAGAGTGCGACGACAGCG
>CAYTTF010000668.1:0-1611 GCA_964440665.1 uncultured Myxococcales bacterium
AGCGGATGTTTCAGTACGCCTCTGATCTCGCCTCCGCCTGGATGGAGCTCGTGCAGACGATGACCGCCACCGGTCTGGCCGCCGACGAGGCGTCGACCAAGAACGGGGCGCCACGACCGGCCGCGGGCGGAGAGCAGGCACCGGCACCGGGGCGACAAGCGGCGTCCGATCCGTCGGACCAGCCCTGCGCGGTCTCGCTGGAGATCGAATCGCTGCTGCCGACCGAGACGACCATCGACCTGCGTCGGCGCGCCATCGACCAACCGGTCGAAGTTCAGCCGCTCTCGAGCAACGATCCGGGGGCGCCCCGAATCACGGGGGTCTCGATCGAGGCGCTGCCGAAGGCCGGGAGGGTCCTGCTCCGGGTGCGGGTGCCGCCGACGCAGTCCGCGGGCGTCTATCGGGGGTTGATCATCGATCGGAACACCAACCTGCCGTGCGGGACGCTGGCGATCCGCGTCGGGCCCGCCGGAGCAACGTCCGCGTGAAGCGTGCCGGTCGCCTGGTCGCGGCCGTCCTGGCCGAGTACGGCGCGAGGACGCGCGCCGCGCTCGAGCCCTATCTGCAGCGAGACCGGTCGGAGCTCTATTCGATGGCCGCCGACTACCCGGCCCGCGGCGGCCGAGCGTTGCGCGCCAGCCTCTGCATCGCCAGCGCCCGGATCTTCGGCGCCTCGATCGACGACGCGATCAATTCGGCGGTCGCTCTGGAGTTGCTCCACAACGCTTTTCTCGTCCACGACGACGTCGAGGACGAAAGTGAGGAGCGGCGGGGGCACCCCACCTTGCATGCGCTGCACGGCGTTCCGACGGCGGTCAACGTCGGCGACGCCTTGACCGTCATGAGCCTCCGCCCGCTCATCGACAACCGGCGCGCGCTGGGCGAGCGCGTCGCGCTGCGCATTCTCGAAGAGACGGAGATCATGGCGCGCGAGTCGGTGGAGGGCCAGGCGATGGAGCTCGCCTGGCGCCGCTCAAACCTGATCGATCTGACGGGCGAAGACTACTTACAGATGATTCTCAAAAAGACCTGCTGGTACACGGTCATCTACCCCTGCCGCATTGGGGCCCTCATCGGAACGCGGGACGGTCAAAACCTGGACCGGTACGTGCGGTTCGGATTCTTCACGGGCGCCGCATTCCAAATTCAGGACGATCTGCTCAACCTTTTGGGGGACAAGCGCCGCTACGGCAAGGAGATCGGTGGCGATCTCTGGGAGGGGAAGCGGACGCTGATGCTCATTCATGTCCTCAACCACGCCGACCGAGACGATCGGCGCCGCATCCGCGGTCTGCTCGCCAAGTCGCGCGCCGATCGAACGGCCACCGAAATCCGCTGGCTGCGCCGGCAGATGGATCTCACTGGCGCCATCGAATACGCGCGGGAAACAGCCCATGGCCTGGCCGGCGCCGCGCGCCACGAGTGCGCGCAGGCGTACGAAGACGCCGAGCCGTCGCGCGATCGCGACTTTCTGGAGGCCCTCTCGTTCTGGGCCTTGGAGCGAAGCTAGCGGAGAGCTCAGCGGAGAGCCAACCGCCGCTCGCCGCTAGTTCCCCGCTCTCAAGATCCTACACATCTTCTTGCCCCCGGATCTCGGCTGTGATCCCCTGG
>CAYTTF010000669.1:0-1606 GCA_964440665.1 uncultured Myxococcales bacterium
CTTGGGATTTGCTGGGAGTTCTCTGTGGTCGATGACGCCATTTACACGACCGAATCGTGGTCACGCCAGGGCGACGAGATCTGCGAAGTCGTCGTTCCACTGGTCTTCGACCCCGTCGGGGAGCAGGAGCACCCGATCCGGCGCAAGTGCTTCGACTGCGCCCGGGTCGTGGGTGACGAGAACAATCGCCCCGCTGTACTGCTCGAGTGCCGCGAGAACCTCTTTCCGGCTTGCTGGATCGAGGTTGTTCGTCGGCTCGTCGAGGAGGAGGACGTTTGCTTGGGAGACCACGAGAATCGCGAGAGCGAGGCGGGTCTTCTCGCCTCCCGAGAGCGTTCCCGCGAGCTGGTCGACGCGGTCTCCGGAAAACAGAAATGCTCCGAGCACCCGGCGGAGCTCGACATCGGTCACACCGAGCGGAGCGCGACGCCGAAGGTTGACGAACACCGACGCCTCGGGATCGAGCGTCTCGTGCTCCTGGGCGTAGTAGCCGAGTCGCAGACCGTGCCCATCGAGAACCTCTCCGTCATCGGGGGTGTCTACGCCCGCGAGAATGCGCAACAACGTCGTCTTTCCGGCTCCGTTCAATCCGAGAACGACGACCCGCGATCCTCGGTCAATCGCGAGATCAACCGAGGAGAAGACCTCGAGCGAGCCGTACCGCTTCGTGAGACCGGTGGCCTGAAGAGGTGTGCGACCTGCGGGCGCAGGATCGGGGAAGCGGAGCTTGGCGACCTTGTCCGAACGGCGGACATCTTCGACACCCGCGAGCAAGGTGGCTGCCCGGCGGTCGTGTTGATGCGCGGCCTTGGCCTTGGTCGCCTTCGCGCGCATCTTGTCCGCTTGGTTGCGCATCGACTCTGCTTTTCGGGTCGCGCTGTCGCGCTCTTTGACCCTCCGTCGATCATCAGTGGCGCGCTGTTCGAGATACGTCTTCCATCCCAGGTTGTAGATGTCGAGGATGGAACGCTCGGCATCGAGATGGAACACACGGTTCACTGTCGCCTCGAGAAGTTCGGTGTCGTGACTTATCACGATGAATCCACCCTCATACGACCGGAGGAATCCCCGTAGCCATCCGATCGAATCAGCGTCGAGGTGGTTCGTCGGCTCGTCGAGCAGCAGCGTCCCTGAGCCGGAGAAGAGCACCCTTGCGAGTTCGACTCTGCGGCGTTGACCGCCCGATAGCGTCACGAGCGGCTGATCGAGAACCCGCTCTTCAAGACCAAGACTCGAGATGATCGTCGCAGCCTCCGAGCCCGCGGACCATCCGCCGAGGCTTTCGAAGCGATTCTCCACCTTGGAGTACCGCTCCATCGCCGCGTCTCGAGCGACGAGGTCGTCGTCGCCCATCTTGCGCGCAAGTTCCTGAAGTTCACGGTGGAGCACGTCAAGCCCGCGGGCAGAGAGCACCCGGTCACGTGCCGTGACTTCGAGATCTCCTGTTCTCGGATCCTGGGGCAGATAGGCAACTGAGCCCGCCCGTTGAACCGTCCCCGAGGATGCGAGGATTTCGCCTGCGAGGGTCTTGCATAGCGTGGTCTTCCCCGCGCCATTCCGTCCGACGAGACCGACCCGGTCGCCTGGTCGAATCTGAAAGGTCGTG
>CAYTTF010000670.1:0-1605 GCA_964440665.1 uncultured Myxococcales bacterium
GGGCCTGGGTGGCCGCGTTTAGGTATGTCGCCGAAAAAAACGGCCTGGTGGTCGACCCGAAGGCGACGATTCGCGTCCGCGGGGCGTGCCTGGCGGCGGTCTTCGATCCGGGGCTCGACGAGCCGAATCGAGGAGTAGTCCTCGAACTCCGGATCGAAAGCCCGACCGGCCCGTTCTTATATCGGTTCGGGTTCGGCAAACCGACTGTCGAGGATGCCATCGGCGCGAGCCTCGATTGGGCCGTGCGCTTCGCTCGCCTGGCAAACCAGATGGCGACGCCGGCCGGTCGGTGAAGGAATGGGCGCGCCGTTGCGGTCGGCCGTTCAAGCCATTCCGCCTGAACCGGTGCGTCCGCTGGAGGAGTCAGGGCAAGTCGGCCTCGCCGGGAAGCTGCGGGGTACCTGGTCTGACGCCCTGGTCGGTGCGCTGTCGCCCATCATTGGGCTGCTCGCCGACGAGCACGTGACGGAAGTGGAAGCGAACGCATTCAACGAAATCTGGGTGAAGGGGCAGGGGTGGCGCGGGCATCGGCGAGTGGACGGTATCGGCTGGGCCGACGAGGGGGATTTTCTCCTGGCGTGCGTGCGGATTGGGGAAGTGATCGGCCGGACGCTGAGCAAGAGGACTCCTCTGCTGAACGGACGGCTGCCGGGTGGTGAGCGCGTCAACGTCGCGATCCCGCCGGCCTGCGAACGCATCGCGCTGACCATTCGAAAATTCCCCGCTGAGACGATGAGCTTCGAGATCCTCGAGCGGAAGCGCTCGGTGGATGGGACGGTGCGCGCGATCTGCGAGGCGCTGGTCTTAGGGAGGCAATCGATCCTGGTGGCCGGCGGTACCGGTGCCGGAAAGACCTCCCTGCTGAATGCGCTCTCGCTGGTGATTCCCGCGCACGAGCGGATCATCACGATCGAGGACGCGAGGGAGCTTCAAATTCAGCAGGAAAATTGGGTCGCGATGGAGACCGTCGAGCCGTACGAAGCGGGCGCTCATCCGGTGACGATCGGTGACCTCGTCCGAAATGCGCTCCGCCAGACTCCGGATCGAATCGTCGTCGGCGAAGTACGGGGCGAGGAGGCGTTCTACTTGCTGCGGGCGTTTAGCAGTGGGCACGGGGGCGGCTTTGGGACGATTCATAGCAACGACGCGGAAGATGGTCTCCATCAGCTCCAGCTGCTTGCCCAAATGGCGCCGATAGCTGGGTTGACGGCTCAGGTGGTGGCCGCGATGGTCGGTCGCGCCGTGGACCTGGTGATCTACCAGCGCCTCTTTGAGAGCACCGGTGACCGCCGGGTGGCGGAGATCATCGAGCTCGAGAAGCCAGGCGTGACGTACGGGGCGGGCGGGGAGATCGGCTACAGGTTTCGGCGTTTGGTGGAATGGAGCGCAGCGACTGGAACATGGAGTTTTCCAGCAGAGCCTTCGTCGAGGCTCCGAATGGCCCTCCAGGCCGCTGGTTGCGGGTGGCCTCGCGACGAAGAGAGGACGGACGTAGATGGGATTGCTCCGTAAGGCATTGCACATCGGTGATCTCGCTCGCGGCTGGCGGCTGGTGAAACCGCGGGAGGCGGTCGCGGGCCCTCTGTGGTTCATAAACCGCTTCGC
>CAYTTF010000671.1:0-1601 GCA_964440665.1 uncultured Myxococcales bacterium
CGGCGCCCAGGACACCGACGGGTCGGCGAACGACGTGCCGAACCAGACGTCGCCCGCCTCGGGCAACTCGACCGACGGCAGGATCGTGTAGGCGGTGTCGGGCACGCTGCTTCCCTCGAAGCGGAGGTCGCCGCAGGCGGCGCCGGTGTCCGCAACCTCGGTGCAGGAGATGTTCGCCACCGCCATCCAGGTCCCGAGCGCCGCCCGGATGGTCGCCTGGGCGGTGGCTGACAGGGTCCAGGCCACCCCCGGATCCGGCGTCGCGTAGTCGCTCCGGTAGACCGAGGTTCCGACCGAACCGAACGAGTAGGTCAGCGCGATCCCCTCTCCGGCTGCGGCGTCCGCCCCCCACCGATAGCCCATGATCAGTGAATCGATCTCCGCCCGTCCACTCGCCGGAATGACGGACAAGGGAACGAATTGATCCGGAGTGGCCATTCCTTGATCTCCGAAATAAAATGGAATTGATGCGTTGGCTATACTCAAAATCAGCAATGGAAAGTGGTGTTCAATTCATCACGACGGGCTATTATTCAAATAAATCTTACCAATATAGTGATTAATTCTGGTGCTATCCGAGGGAAAATCAGAAACTACGGCACGGCCGGCCGGTGTAGATCCGTCGGGTCTTCAAAACGAAGGGATTGGCGCGGCGGCGTTGGGTGGGGCCGAACCGGGTGAGGCTAAACGGAGCGACCTGACTCCGCCGTCCCAGCCGGGCCGATCAGCGTGCCCAGGCCGCGCGAGATGCGCTCTTTTGGACAGGAGGATTCACGTTTGGAAGGAAACACCATCCTGCGCCAAGCATCGGGCCACCGCAGTGATCAGGAGGTGAATGCCTTTAAGCTGCTCAGGTTTCGGCGGCCGATGCCACCGCGAACGCCGCCTGACCACCCAGGGGTTCTGCATGCCCTCCTGCCCGATGGATTGGGTTTGATTGATTTCCCAACGGTCTCCGGCAATTTTCAAAAATAGTCACTACCCCGAGGAGCGAAACGTGCTCGATTTGCGCCGAGGGTCGATCGGGTAGCCCGGACGTCGGCGCAAGCGAACGCTTGGTGTGGTGGCGGTCTTTGGTGGGTGCATCCGTCCTCTGTCCGAAAAAGGGGTTTCTCGGAAGCGGAGGGAAAGCGAGCGGGGAGATAAGGGAATGTCGATCGAAGCACGCGTGGTGACTTTGCTCAACCACCCGGCATTCGAAGCCGCGATCCAAGCCCAGGCGCGCGAACTCCTGAGAGCCCATGAGGCGGGGCCGCGCTTGGGATCGCTGTTCTCGACGCAACAGCGTTGGCTGATGGCGCACGCCGGACTCGCCCGCTTTTTTCGGGGCGTGACCGCCCATGGCGCGACCGGGATCTCGTACCGGTCGTTCATCGAGGTCGTGCAGGAGCATGCCCTCGCGTCCCGCAATACGGCGACCGCCTTTCTGGAGGAGGCCCTCCATTACGGCATCGTCAGGCCGGTTTCCGGCGAGGGGCCGATTCGGCTGCGCAGCGTGGAACCGGCGGAGGAGGTCTTGCAGCTCCTGCTGCACTGGCACCTGCTCCATCTCGCCACGCTCGATGCGCTCGACGGGGGCTCGCGTCGGGAGATCCTGGCCG
>CAYTTF010000672.1:0-1600 GCA_964440665.1 uncultured Myxococcales bacterium
CACTCGTCGGGGCCGGCGGTGAGGAACGTGATGAGGTCGAGGATCTTGTAGGCGGTGTGCGCCACCGCGTGGAGGCCCGGCTCCGCGAGACCCAGGCTCTCCAAGAACGCGGGGCGATCGACCGCGTCGAGCGCGGCGATTTCGGCCTCGGCGGCCGCGCAGATCACGACCACCGGCGCGCCCTCCGCCTCGGCGTGCGCGCGCAGGGCGCCGACGTGCTTGTCGGTCGCGGCGGCAGCGCCCAGCTGTTTCTCGGCGACGTTCGCGACGTAAAAAACCTTCTTCTGCGTCAGCAGGCCCATGTCGCGCAGGAGCGCGAGCTCCTCGGCAGAGAATCCCTGCGCGCGGGCCGGCTTGCCGGCGTCGAGGCCGGCGCGCAGGCGCTCGCAGAGGTCCAGGACCTGTTTCTCGTCCTTGTTGGCCGGCGTCGCCGGTCCCTTGAGCGCCTTCTTGGCTCTGTCGATCCGCTTGTCGACCGTCTCCAGATCCTTGAGGCAGAGCTCGGTGTCGATGGTGCCGACGTCGGCCACCGGGTCGACCCGTCCCTCGACGTGGATGACGTTGTCGTCTTCGAAGCAGCGGACGACGTGCGCGATCGCGTCGGTTTCGCGGATGGTGGCCAAGAATTGATTGCCGAGGCCTTCGCCCTTGGAGGCGCCCCGGACCAACCCCGCGATGTCGACGAAATTCACCGTCGCCGCGACCACCGATTTCGGGTGGTAGAGCGCCACCAGCGCGTCGAGGCGTGGATCGGGAACCGGCACCACGCCGACGTTGGGCTCGATGGTGCAGAACGGATAGTTGGCGACCGCGGCGCCGGCCGCGGAAAGCGCGTTGAAGAGTGTCGACTTGCCGACGTTGGGCAGACCGACGATGCCGCAAGAGATTCCCATGGAGAGCGGAGACTACTTCAAAAAATAGACGCGGGCCGCAGACAGTCGCCGCGGCCGCCGATCGGTCGCCGCTCAGCCGCCGATTTTGCCGCTCAGCGCGTTCGCGATCAGCCACGCCAGGAGCACCAGCGACTCGGTCAGCGCGAGCGCGATGATCATCGGCGTGAAGATCTTCCCGGAGGCCTGGGGGTTACGGGCGATCCCCTCGAGGGCCGCCCCGGCGGACCGACCTTGACCGAGACCGCCGCCGAGTGCGGCCAGACCGATCGCCAGGCCGGCGCCGATGGCGAGACCCATCTCGCGGGAACCGTTGCCCCCGCCCCCGGTGGCGTCGGCGGCGAATGCGGCCGAGCTCGCGAAGAAGCAGACGGTGGCGAACAACAGTGTCGAAAGGACCTTCAGATTTCGGCGCATGGATGAAATTCCTCCTCGGAAACGGACGGGGTGACGCTCAGTGCTCCTCGTGGGCGACAGCCAAGCTGATGTAGGTAGCGGACATCAAGGTGAAGACAAGGGCCTGGACCACCGAAACGAACACGCCCAGCAGCATGAGCGGCACGGGGACCAGGAAAGGGATCAGCGTGAAGAACACGCCGACGACCGCGTGATCCGCGAACATGTTCGCCATCAAGCGGATCGAGAGGGTGGCGGGCCGGATGAGGTGGCTGATGATCTTGCCAATGTAGCCAATGGTGCGGCTGCCCACG
>CAYTTF010000673.1:0-1599 GCA_964440665.1 uncultured Myxococcales bacterium
GGCGGCCGATCGTGAGTGCAAGGGCTGTTGTGTTTCCCGCATCTTCAAGCCAGGTCAGAGACGTGGGTCAGGCTATCGTCATTGCGGTCCTGCTGGTCTTTAACGCCGTGCTCTCTTACTTCCAGGAGAGCCGCGCACAGGCCACGCTGAAGGCCTTGAAGTCGCGGCTGGCCCTCAATGCCTCAGTCCAGCGAGATGGAGTATGGAAGACGGTTCCGTCTTCGCAGCTTGTGTGTGGCGACCTGGTCAAGCTGTCGCTCGGCAGCGTTGTCGCTGCCGATGTTCATCTGATCGGTGGATCGGTTCAACTCGATCAGTCGATGCTCACGGGAGAATCACTTCCCATTGAAGCTGGTCCCGGCTTAGACACGTACACCGGGGCTCTTGTCCGGCGGGGCGAAGCAACGGCAGTGGTAACGGCCACGGGGATCCGCACCAAGTTTGGCCGCACAGCGGATCTCGTTCGCACTGCACACGTGGTGAGCACCCAGCAGAAGGCTGTGCTCAAGATCGTGCGTAACCTGGCGATCTTCAATGGAGCCGTAATTCTTGCGATGGGCTCATATGCCTATGCTCACGCGATGTCGTGGAGCGAGATCGTTCCCCTGTTGCTTACGTCGGTGCTTGCGGCGATTCCCGTGGCACTGCCTGCAACATTCACCCTCGCCGCGGCGGTTGGTGCGCGTGCGTTGGCGAAGCTGGGCGTTTTGCCCACAAGGCTCTCCGCGGTGGATGAAGCCGCGTCGATCGATGTCCTGTGCTCGGATAAAACAGGGACTCTAACGCGCAACGAGCTTTCGGTAACCAGCGTTTGCCCGATGCCGGGATTCGACGAAGCTCACGTTCTTGGATTGGCGGCTCTGGCAAGCTCCGAAGGCGGCCAGGACCCTGTCGACGGGGCGATTCGCGTCGCCGCCTCCCACAAACCTGCATCGCTCTTGCCAAAGCTGGCCACGTTTGTTCCGTTCGACCCGGCCAGAAAAACCTCAGAGGCGACTACCACGGATGATAAGGGCGGTACGGAACGCATCATTAAAGGCGCGTTCACCGCGGTTGTGGCCATGACGGCTCCATCGCCCGCCGCAGCCGCGATCGCGGAGGAACTCGAGAACAAGGGCTTCAGGGTCCTCGCCATAGCGGCAGGCCCTTCGACCAGCATGAGGATTATCGGACTGATCGCCCTCAGCGATCCGCCGCGGACAGACTCGGTGTCTCTCATCTCGGAATTGAGAACCCTCGGCGTCCGCACTGTCATGGTGACCGGAGACGCTCCGGTCACAGCTGCAATTGTCGCTCATGCGGTTGGATTGAATGGTACAGTCTGCCCGCCCGGCAAGCTTCCTTCGAGGATCGAACAAGCGGATTTTGCAGTCTTCGCCGGTATTCTTCCTGAAGGCAAATATGACCTCGTCAAAGCCTTCCAAAAGAGCGGACACACAGTCGGAATGTGCGGAGACGGCGCCAATGACGCCCCTGCGCTCCGTCAGGCACAAATTGGAATCGCCGTCTCGACCGCAACCGATGTCGCGAAATCCGCAGCGGGCGTTGTATTGACCGAAGCTGGCCTGGGCGGAATTGTGGCTGCTGTAAAAGAGGGCA
>CAYTTF010000674.1:0-1593 GCA_964440665.1 uncultured Myxococcales bacterium
CACCGCATCGCGCACGACATGGCCAAGGTCGACGCCGGCGATTTCTGGCAGGCGCAATGACGGCCGATCGCCCAGACGTCACGCGGAAGATTCGTCGCGCTGCGATCCTCGGCGGCCTCGGCCTCGCCGTGCAGCTGGGAGCCGCGTTCCACTGGACACCGGCGACCTTCATCCTCTCGGCCACGATCGGCGCCCCGCTCGTGCTCGTCGGGGGCGCGTTGTTCCTGGCCGCCGTTTGGCGAAGCATGCGGGACAAAGGGGCGCTGTGAGGCGGCACCCTCGAAGCCGCGGGCTCGGGGTGGTCCTCGCGCTGCTGGTCTCATCGGTCGCGCTCGGCGCGGCCTTCCCGGCGGTGCTGCGAATCCCCCGCCGCAATCCGGGCGTTTCCTATCCTCCGCGCGCGCTCTTCTCCCACCGCTCGCACGAGTCCTTCGGTTGCTACGGCTGCCACCCGTCGATCTTCCCCCAACAGACGCTGGTCGGCTTCACCCATCAGGAGATGAGTGAGGGGAAGTTCTGCGGCCGCTGTCACGACGGCCGGACGGCGTTCGCCATCCCGGGAACCGCCTGCACGAGGTGCCACGTCGATGCCCGCTAGGCGCCGGCTGGGGCGCCTCCTCGTGTTGGCGACGGTCGGGTTCGGCCTCGTCGCGCGCGCCGAGAGCCCCCAGGAAACGAAGCGCGAGAACATCCTCGACGAGCTCGGGCTCAAGAAGAAGCCGAACGCCCCACCCTCCGGGGCGACCGTGGCGCCTGCCGAGCCGGCGACGGAAGAGCAAAAGCCGGAAAGGCCCGGCGGAAAGGCGAAGAGCGGCGGCCGAACCGCCGGTATCGCGGGACCGTCCTTTACCCGGGCGATCCACCCGCTGTTCCTCGCGACCTGCAAGGCCTGCCACACCGCGGGCGGCGCGGCGGGCGCTACGCATCTGGTCTTGACGGGTGACGCGGAGGCCGACCACGGCGTGCTGGCTCGGTTCGCGGACATCCACGCTGCAGAGGCGAGCAAGCTCCTGCAGAAGGCCTCGGGCGCGGTGCTGCACGGAGGCGGTGCGCCCTGGCCAGCCGCCAGCGCGCCCTACGAGCGAGTGCTGGCCTGGATTCGCGCGGGCGCGCGCCTGGATCACGCGGCGGCCGCCGCCGAACCCGAGGCCCGCGAGCGGGAGAGGCGCCCCGAGGGCCAGCGCCACGAGGCACGGACGCCCGAGGTGACAGCGAGCGCGGCCCCTCCGCCACCGGCTCCCGCCGCCACCTCGGCGGTTCCGGCTTGGGGCGCGCCTGCGCCCACGGCGCCCGTCGCCGCGCCCGCGGGGCCGACGTTCGCGACCGGGGTGCATCCGGTCCTGATGAGCGCCTGCGCCGCCTGCCACCGCGCGGGCGGGCCCGCGGGGATGACGCGCTTCCTGCTCTCGGGCGATGCCGCGAGGGACGACGCCGTCGTCCGAGCGCTCGTCGATCCGCGAGCGCCCGAGTCGAGCATCCTTCTCACAAAGGCCTCGGGACAGATGCACGCGGGAGGCGCGCCGCTCCCCGCCGGCGACCCACGCCGCGCGGCAATCGTCGCCTGGATCGCCCGGCTGGCGGCGCCACCGCCGG
>CAYTTF010000675.1:0-1585 GCA_964440665.1 uncultured Myxococcales bacterium
CGCGGAGGCGCTGCGCGGAGACCCCGACGCGGGACGGACCTTCGTCGAGATCCTCTGCGACGGCTCCGATCGCGCCAACCCGTCGCGGCTGGAGCAAATGCAGGATCTCGGCCTGCTGGCCGCGCTGATGCCCGAGTGGGAGGCGTCGACGGGCCGCGTGCAACACGATATTTATCACGTCTACACCGTCGACCAGCATGCCCTATACGCGGTGGGACGGCTGCACGCGCTCGGCCGCGGCGATCACGCCGACAACCTTCCGGTTCCGACGGAGACGGTGCGCGCGGTGACCCGTCCAGTGGCGCTGGCGGCCGGGACGCTGCTTCACGATGTCGGCAAGCCGTACGGGAGCCCGCACAGCGAGATCGGCGCCGGGCTGGCGGTGACGATCTCCCGGCGGCTCGGCATCGAAGAGGAGGACATCCGGCGGGTCGAGTTCCTGGTTCGCCAGCATCTGGTGATGGGGCAGATGTCGCAGCGCCGGGATCTCGAGGACCTGGGCATGATCTCCGACTTCGCCACCCTGTGCGGCAACGAGGAGAACCTGCGGGAGCTCTACCTGCTGACGTTCTGCGATCTCGCCTCGGTGGCGCCCGACGCGATGTCGAGCTGGAAGGAGACGCTGCTGGCGGAGCTCTACTCCCGCACGCTCACCTTCATGCGGCGCGGGCCGGATCTGCTGGGCTCGGAGCGGGTCGAGATCGTGGAGCGGCGACAGAAACGCGCCGCCCGCATCCTGGAGGAGGCCGAGGACAGCCCGGCGCTGACGACCCTCTTCGCGGGCTTCCCCGACCGCTACTTCGTCGAGAACACCGCGCTGCGGATCGCGCGGCACGTGCGCCTCGTGCGGGCGCGTCGGGCGGCGGGTAAGATGTCGTTGGTCGAGGTCTCCCACGAGGACCGGCTGGGGATCACCGAGATGGTGCTGGCTGCGCTCGACATGCCGGGGCTCCTGGCCGAGGTGGCGGCCGTCCTTTACGCCAATCGGATCGAGGTCATCGATGCCGCGATCTACTCGCGCCACCCGGTCGATCCGGGCGAGGCGGCGGAGGCACTGGACGTCTTTCGCGTGCGCGACAGCGTCGGCCGTCCGGTGACCGACGAAGCGCGCTGGAGCAAGGTGCGCGACGATCTGGAGGCCGTGCTCTCCGGCAAGGTGGAGACCGAGGCGTTGGTCGCCGGCCGCCCGCGCACCGATTCGATTGCCGCCTGGCGTACGCCGGCCGTGCCGACCGAGCTCAAGCTGGACAACGACGTGAGCCGCGACTTCACGGTGCTGGAGATCGTCACCGAGGATCGCCCCGGCACCCTGTACGCCATCGGCCGCACGCTGTTCGTCGAGGGCCTCGACATCCACCGATCGAAGATCGCCAGCGAGGCCAACCGCGCCATCGACGTCTTCTACGTGCGCGACAAGGCGACGATGGAGAAGATCACCGACCCGGCGCGGATGACCCGGCTCAAGAGCAGGCTTTTGGACCTCCTCGCGCAACGGTAGACTCCGGCGATGACTTCGCTGCCGCTGTTGGTTCTGCTCGCGCTCTCCGACTCGGCCGGCGCGGCGCCGCTGCTGGAAAAAGGCGAG
>CAYTTF010000676.1:0-1577 GCA_964440665.1 uncultured Myxococcales bacterium
TCGCTCGTGTGGGATCTGCAGCTGAAGAACGCGACGCCCGATCAGGTGACGGCGCGCGCGCGCGCGTTCGTGCTGCCGGAATCCGGCGGCACCTACGTGCACAACGATTCGGAGACGCTCGAGGCGAAGACACCCGAGCTGGCAGCGGTGGACACCAGCGTCGCCGCGCGCATGCTGAAGAACCACATTCTCTCGGGCGTCGGATTTCCCGAGCATTGGTTCGCCGACGGCGGCAACGCCAACAAGGCCACCGCCTCCGCGATGGGCGAGCCGACCTTCAAGACGCTCTCGATGAAGCAGAGCGTGCTCAAGCACATCCTCGAATCGATCGGCCGCTACGTGCTCATGAAAAAAGCCGCCGCCGATGGCGTCACCGACGTCGACTGGGCAGATCCGAAGTGGACGGTGAGCGCGATCTTCCCGGAACTCACCGCGGCCGACACAGAGGGCGGCGCGCAGTCGCTGCAGCAGGTGGTGATGGGCTGCGGCCTTGCTGTCGATCGCGGCTGGATGACGGACGAGCTGGCGCTGACGATCATTGCCGCGGTCGCCGGGCGCCTGGGCGTCGAGATCGACCCGAAGGCCGAGCTGGACAAGGCGAAGATCGAGGCGACCGCGCGCAAGGCCGCCGACGTGTTCGTCGAGCCGCCGGCGTCCGAGGCCACCAACCAGGGCGCCGCCTCGGCCGGCGCCCAGGCCGCCGCCGGCGCCGCCCCGGCCGGTCCGGCAAAACCGGCCACTTGATTTGAAATTGCACCCAACCGCTGCAATTTGGCCTGCCGCCACGCTTCGATTTAAGGCGTTTTGGAGGGGGGGGTCGGAGCTAGGACGCCCGGATGGGGCCGTGACCCCTGTTAAGACCCTCTTAAATCCCGCCAGAATTGAGGTGGGGGGGGTAGGGAAAACCCCGATTTCGGGGTTTTCGGCGATTCCGGGCATCCAAAGGGCCGGTTTCGGGGGGTCGGCATGACCAACTCGGAACGCCAGAAGGCCCTGGACAAGGCCCGCGCCGCGGTCATCAAGGACAAGTCCGGCCTGCTGCGGAACACCGACGCCGACCTGGTCAGGCTGCTCAAGGCGGCAGACCAGCTCGTGCGCGACACGCTCGCGCGCGCGCCGACCGACTACGAGCGCTGGAACCTGCCGCAGCTCTCGGCCGAGATCCGGCGCGCGCTGGACACGTTCTCGCAGGCCGCGGGCGCGAAGATCGCCACGGCCGCGGGCGAGGCCTGGGCGCTCGGGCAGAAGCTGATCGACTCGCCGCTCGCGGCCGCGCTGCCGGAGGCGCGCATCGTGTCGCTCCTGCCGCATCTCGCCATCGACCAGCTCGCCGCGCTGCGCGCGTTCGCGGTCGATCGCATCAAGGACATCGGCGTGCAGGCCGCGAACAAGATCACCACCGAGCTGGGCCTGGTCGCCGTCGGCGCGCAGCCGCCCAGCTCGGCCGTCACGCGCGTGACGCAGATCCTGGGGGAATCCTCCCGCTCGCGGGCGCGCACCATCGTCACGACGAATCTCGGCATGGCGTTCTCGGTGGCGAGCCAGGCGCGCAACGTCCAGGCGCAGTAGATCGTGCC
>CAYTTF010000677.1:0-1566 GCA_964440665.1 uncultured Myxococcales bacterium
TGGGCGTCCATGACCTTGTGCACGACGCGGTCACCCAGTGATTTCGAGAGGCTGTCGGTCATGAGGTCCAGGCCCTCAAGCGAGGCCAGGGCCTCGAAGTCGGTCAGAACCTTGTTGTGCCAACGGTAGAACGCTGCGGCGCGCTCGGGCTCGCTGTTCCAGCGCTCGGAGAAGTTCTCGCCCTCCGTCGTCTCGTTCGGCACCACGTAGATTTGGCGGCCATTGACCACCGGGCGCTCGACGAAATGCGGCACCAATCGGATCGTCGCGACCACCACGTCCAGCTCGGTCTCGAAGTCGAACTGCTGGACGCAGAACTCGTAGGACTTCGCTGCGAGCGTGGTGAGGATGATCGAGATCGGCGCGATGTCCTCCTTGACCAGCGCGAAGGCAATGTCGCGGTGGCGCTTCAGCAGCTGGACGACGCGGCGCAGGATCCCCTTCCGCAGGCGCCGCGAGGGGAACGGTGCGATTTCCGCTTTAGCGAGAGCATCAGCCGCGAACCGCGCTTCGCGCTTGAAGTGCGGCTCAAGAAGGCAACGACGCTCGAACAGCAGCCGATAGCCCGTCGGGTTCGTCGGCTTAAAGGCGCGGACGCTCTTATCGGGGACGAGTTCGCCGCCGTTGTTGCAGTTCTGGTTCGGAACGGTCGGCGAGATGTCGAGGTGGAACTCACGCGCGTAGTTCAGCCGCCAGCAGCGCTTCTTCTCCTCCAGTATCGCAGCGTACACCGCATTCTCACGCAGCCGCTGGCCGATGATCCGCTTGAGGTCGGCGGGCGAAGTCCCGGGCGGCACGCCGAGCACCTTGCAGATCAGGTCAACGTCGAAGTCCTCGCGGTTCAACGGCCGAACCGTCGTGCCGAGTGCCACCGAGCCGTGGGCGTAAAGTACGAGGCTCCGCAGGAGCGGGTTGCCCGATGCGCTCAGCCATGCTGCGACGGCCTCGTAGCTGACCTTGGCCGACTGGTACTGGCTGGTTGTCAGCTCCAGCTCGCGGCAAATCTCCTCGAGAACGCTGTAGGTCTCGGACTTGCGCAAAAGGACATGGTCGGGCGTTGCCGGCCTAATGAACGGAGCTACCATCGAATTATCCTTTCAGGGTGTACATCGGAACGAATTCGCGGGCGGGCGAGCCGAAGAACACCCTCTCCAGGCGAACCCGCTCACGGCGGGCGGCCGATGCGCCCATTCCGCGCAGCTGCTCGATCCTGCTGGTGTCGTCGAGCTTGAAGTGGCCCTTGGGCGCGTCCGGACAAACCCGGAAAATCGCTTCGCGTTCGTACTCGTGGCCCGTCAGGAGTTTGGCCATGCCGCGCGCACCGCGCGACTGCCCGTCCGTGAAAAGGCGGACCACGTCGCCCGCGAGCGCGCCGATGCCCGGCGCCTCACCGAGGCTGTATACCTCGTTGATACAGCCGAGGCTCAGGATGCGAAGGTCCGAAGCAGGCCAGCCGAGCAAGGTCATCGCCTCGACGACGGCGAGGGCAATCGGGTTATTGCTCCACACACCGCCGTCTAGCAATCCGGCTGCGTCGGCGGTGCGATGCCTGCGAAAGATCGTCGG
>CAYTTF010000678.1:0-1561 GCA_964440665.1 uncultured Myxococcales bacterium
CGAAATCCGTGCGTGCGCTTGCGGCTCTTGCGGTGCGGCTGAAACGTCCTCTTCACGACATCCTCCGAGATCTTTCCGTGCTCTCGCCGGGCGACACGCGCCAGCTAAGGGGCGAACTGAATAACATCGAGCCTCCCGCGTGTCAACGGAGCAGCCTATTCTGCGGAGCCGCGGCGAGATCCGAGGCTCGCCGTTCGTGAATCCCCGTCGGTAGCTTTTCGATCGCGTGCGCGCCGCGTCCGCTAGAGCCCATGTCATGCGGCTTTGCGCCATCGCTTACAGTAAACTGGCGTGAATTCTACCTCCGGATCGCATGGGGTTCCGCCGCTCCTAGAAAATGCACGCGCGTTCGCCCAGTTACGCGAGGCGTGATGCCCGCAGGACCCGACACTGCGTCAGCTGGGCAACAAGCCTGAAAAAATTATCGCACCGATTTTCGGGATCTTGCCGCTGCCGTCCCGATTGTCGCTTGTGGGCGCCGACTCCGGTTTGATAGAGAATCACCACCGCGTGCCGCCTCAACGCGCTGATCCGGCGAGGCCAGAAACGGGACGATCCCGTCGGCTTCATGTTGGCCTGGATCGATCGTGCCGTTCGTTGTGGACAAAGAGGGGGAATCTGCGTGATAGAGCCGGAAATTACTGGGGATTTTACCAATGCCCCTCTGTGGATAGGTCGCGTGGATGTTTGAGCTCTGGACGGAGGCGGTTCGCTCCATCGAGCCCCTGGTAAAACCGGCACACCGCGATCTCTGGCTGCGGCCCATCGAATGCCTCGGCATCGACGGAGACCGGATTCGTCTGCGAGCGCCGAACCGCTATCACAAGGAATGGTTCGAGGACAACTTCCTGAGATCGATTCTGGGGGACATCGAAGCCCGCACGCGGCGTTCCTTCACGGTCGAGTTCGAGATCGCCGAAGACGACGGGGTGGCCCTACCCAAACAGAGTAACGGGCGGGGAGACGGGCCGCGGGAGGCGTTGGCTGGCGCTGCCCGCGCGCCGACCCCCCCGACGCCCGTCTCGGTACGCAAGCCGGACCTGGTCGACCGCTACACCTTCGACAAGTTCGTGGTCGGTCCGACCAACCAGTTCGCCCATGCCGCCGCCCGCATGGTCGCCGAAGCCCCCGCCTCACGCTGGAATCCGCTCTTCATCTACGGGGGCGTCGGCCTCGGCAAGACCCACCTGCTACACGCCATCGGGCACGAGATTCACCGCCAGCATCCCGAGTGGTTGGTCAGCTTCATCACCTGCGAGAGGTTCGTCACCGACTTCATCGGTTCGATGATGCATCAGAAGCGCTCGACGGGCGGCAGCTCGATGGAAGAGTTCCGTGCCCGCTACCGGACCGCCCCGGACGTTCTGCTGGTCGACGACATCCAGTTCTTGTCCAACAAGGACAGCTCGCAGGACGAATTCTTCCACACGTTCAACGTACTGCACTACGCGCACAAGCAGATCGTGCTCACGTCGGACAAGCTGCCGGCGGAGCTGCCGGGGGTGGAAGATCGCCTCCGCAGCCGTTTCACCTGGGGGCTCATCGCCGAGGTCGAAACGCC
>CAYTTF010000679.1:0-1559 GCA_964440665.1 uncultured Myxococcales bacterium
GGGGCGACTTCTACAACAGCCCGGGGGTGCGCCTCGGCGCGGCCTACTACATCCACGAACCGCTTGCCCTCGAGGTCCAGGTGTCTCACAACTCGAGCTCCCTCGACGCGGAGGCCGAGCGGGTCAAGGAGACGCTCGGCGCGATCCCCGACAGCCATCCGCCCGGTTGGCTCATGCTCGTCGGCGCGCGATATTCGATAGGCTACGGCAAGGTGATGGTGGGGGGACTCGGCGGCGCGATCCATTTCGAGCCGCAGGCGTTCGCCCACGCGGGTATCCACGACCATGGCGGAGACGTCGGGCCGTCCGCCGACGCCGGGCTCGGGTTCCTGGTCTTCCTGACGCCGCGGCTGTTCACGCGCATCGACGCCGCGATCGTGTTCGAGCGGGAGTCGCGCTCTGGTCAGACCGTCTCCGTCTGGGGGACGCTGCCGGCGCTCAGCCTGGGGGGGATGCTGTGAGGGCGCTCATCGCGGCGGGCGCGGCGGTGCTGCTCGGGTCGTGCGCCGGGTCGACGGGACGGCTGGCCGCTCCGCCGGCCCGCTGGGTGGGCGCGCCGGCACCCGCGCCGACTTCGCGCGACCAGCGGCTCGTCGCGACCGGGGAGGCGGTCTGGCGGGGCGATCTCTGGACGGCGCAGGCGGAGCTCACGGCGCTCTCGGAGGCAGAACGCGGGAAACCCGATCCGGCGCTAGATTTTTGGTCGGATCTTCTCGCGCTTCTGCGCTGCGAGCCGCTCAAGCGCGTGCCCCAATTCGACAGGGGCGATGCTCCGCTCGGCGATCCTTGGAATCGACTGCGGCGGCTCGTACAGATTGAACGGGTTCGGCTCGCGCGCGAACGGCCCGAGGCCCCGAAGACCGCGCGGTGGATCGCGCGCCACGACGGACGGGCGACGGCCACTGACCGCAACCCGGAGGTGGTCTGGCCGGTCGAGCGCGAACGCTGGAGCGATGAGCTGCCGGTTCCCTTGCTCCTCAGCCGTTGCGCGCCCGCCGAACCGGGGACCTCGCCGACGGCGACGGCGAGGCCGGCGCCCGCCAGCGACTCCGAGATCGCGCTGGTGGCCAGGACAGCCAGCGAGATGCCGCCGGAGCATCCGGCAACGGGACCGTTGCTCTTGCAGGCGGCCGTGCTGGAGATCGCGCGCGGCCGAGCGGCGGAGGCGGTCGCGGCGCTCTCTCGCTTAGGCGCGGTCGAAAGTTTGGACGCCGGCGAGCGAAACGAAGCGATTCTTGCCGCAGCGCTGGCGGCCGTGGCGGATCCGGTCTTCGCGACGGATATCGCTCTGTCGCGCGGGCGCGCCGTATTCCGCCTCGATCTGCCGGCCAGGTTGCGGCGATCGCTTGCCCTCCTGCTCTCGGACCGGCTCGTCGCGGCCAAACGTGCGGACGACTCGGCGGCGATCCTCGGGCCACCACCCCATGGGGACGACGCGATCGGCCGCTACATCGCCTTTCGCCAGGTGGAGGCGCATGCGCGCGCCGGCCGGCGGGCCGAGCTCCTGGCCGAGGCGCGCGAGGCGCTGCACCGCCACGCCCGCGTCGAGGTCGACGCCG
>CAYTTF010000680.1:0-1558 GCA_964440665.1 uncultured Myxococcales bacterium
CCGCGGAACTGGCCGCTGTCGTGGTTGAGCGGCGCGACGCCGGCCAGCGCCGAGGCCTGATTGTCGCGGATCGTGCCGAGTTCGGGCAGCAGCGCGAGGACGGTGAACGCGCTGACGCGGCCGACGCCGGCCACTTGCTGGAGCCGCGCGGCCCTGGCCGTGAGCTCGGCGCGGGCGGCGACGTGCGCGTCGATCAGCGCATCGAGCGTGGCGCGTTGTTTTTCCAGCTGCTTTTGCCGGGCGAGCGAGAGCTTCACCAGCGTGGGCAGGCGGGCGTGTTCGCGGCGGTTGATCTCGTCGGTGATCAGGCCGACGACTTCCTGCCGGGCGCGGACCAGCTCGGCGAACTCCAGCTCGCCGTCGGCCGGCACGGGGTCGGCGGGCGGGCGCAGCTTCTCACCGTAGTCGCGCAGGACGGATGCGTCGATCGCGTCAGTCTTGGCGAGCCGGCCGCAGGCGCGGGCAAAGTCGCGGACCTGCCGGGGATTGATCACGCTGACGGGGACGCCGGCCTGGTGCAGGGCGAGGATCAGGGCGCGCTCGTAGCCGCCGGTCGCTTCGCAGATGACGTGGACCGCGCCGAGCGCGCGCAGCTTGGCGAGGAACGCGGCGTGACCGGCGGCGGTGTTGGCGGTGGACCAGACTTGGTCGGGAAACTGGATTGCCAAGGTGAGCTTGGCGACATCCACTCCGAGGAACAGGGGGCAATCTTGGCTGGGCATAAACATCTCCTTCTTGTCAGGCGAGCTGACGACCTTCCGGCCGCCGCTCAGGCAACGGTTCGAGTTAAGCGGCCGGTGTGCCCCGCGCCGATCCTGCTAGCGAACGGAGTCAACGCTCCGAGAGCCAATCGATCTGACGCGAGGCAGGGAGTGGCGGGCTGCCGCCCGCCACTCCCGATCACCGGCCGTGGGGAGCTGGCTTATGGCCTCTCCCCACGGCCGGCGATCCTACAAGAGCCAACGCTCGCCGTCCGTCCTTTTTTCGACCACTTGCAGCGCGCTCACGGCTTCGTCCTTTCTCCGGGCGAGCGCGGCTCACCTGTAACGTTCGGCAAAAGACGATATGCCTACGCCCACTCTCAGAACGCCATTGTTCGATGCGTTAGCCGCCGCATTAGGCGGTCGCCGGATTGCCGTCATGCTCTGGGGATGTTGGTTCGTCGGCGCCCTCGGCGTGTTTCAGGCGACCGATCAGGATTACGCGCATACTCGTGCGAGCCCTGTGCTGTGGTGCGCGGCGTTTCTAGTAAGCATGTTGGTCGCGATGACGGCGCTTGCCTGCTTTTCCACGGCATTTCGAGAGTGGTTCATTTCGCGGACGAAGGTCGTTGCGAAACCGACGCGAACCGCAGTCGTTCTGATTCGGATGGTGCCTGTCTTGTGTCTGTTTCCTTATCTCGCGCGATGGCTAATTCTAAAGTGAAAAGGCCGAACCAGCCGCCAGAGCCAACGCCGCTGCGCGTCACGCCGGCTGCTGACGCACCCGTCGCGCCGCGCAGCGTCGTGGCTGTTATGAGAACAAGAGAGTCAAGCGCGGAGCGCGGGGGATTATAGAG
>CAYTTF010000681.1:0-1556 GCA_964440665.1 uncultured Myxococcales bacterium
AGGAGAACCAATGGACACGAATCAGAAGAAGGCAGGCCGGCCCAAGGCACCCCCGCGCACGGGCCCCCTCGTGCTCGCGGAGGGCCAAGCGCGGACGAAGGTGACGTTCGAAATCAGCGAGCGGGCAGCGGAGGAGCTGGCCGAGTATGCACACTGGGTCGCGAAGTGCTCGGCCATCGCCCCGAACGAGGCGAAGTTCAAGACGGTCGATTTCGCGCTGCGCGAGATTTTCCGCCGGGACCGTGTCTGGCAGGCCGAGCGCCGCGCCCCCTCGGAGCCGTCCAAGATAGCTCCCCCGGCGCCGCCGCCAGCGCCTCGGCCGGCTGCTGTCTCGCCCCCATCCCCACCGCTATCAGCGCCGCGTGAACCGCGACCGATCTAACGGGAGCGACCATGAGAAATACGCCGTCAGCCGATGCTGCGGACGATGCTCCGACGGGCGTCTTCGTGCGGTCGTCCGCGAACCTCTGGGACGCCCAGGATGTCGCGCGCTATCTGAAGGTGAGCCGCTCATGGGTCTATCAGCGGGCGGAGGCCGGCCTTCTTCCGTGCGTCCGGGTCGGGGGCCTTCTCCGCTTCCGCCCGGACAGCGTGAGGGCGGTCGCAAGTGAGGGCGCGCCTCGGCAGAAAAGGTCCGCGGACGCGCCCTCACCTGCAAAGAACCGTTGACGGGAAGGATGGAAGGACGATGCTGAAACCGATGCCTGTCGACGAGGCACGGGACGCCGAGAGGCAAGGGGGGTAGGTCGTGGCGTCCGTCTATCTCAAACGCGGAACTTGGTATCTGCAGGTGGTCGACGCCGTTGGTCGCCGTCGCCTGATCGCCTCGACGGCATCAACCAAGACCGCCGCCAAGCGACTCGCGCACGATCTCGAGTCCCGGTACGAACGGCAGCGCCTTGGCCTCGAGCCGATGGAGATCGAGGGCGGCGGCGGCACGGTCGACGAGCTGATGGAATGGTGGATTGGGAAGTTCCTCACCAAGGCAAGATCGGACACCGGCGCGTCGAGCATCCGCCGGCACATCATCGGCTCGTCGCTCGGGTCGACGTTGCTCACCGACGTGACGCCCGGGAAGATCGATCTCTTCCTAGCGGGGAAGGAGAGCGTGCTCAGCGCGCGGAGCGTGAACCATCTTCGCGGCTACCTGAGCCGCGCGTTCACGATGGCACGCCGGATGGAGAGGTTCCCGCGGGCGAACCCCGTGGCCGACGTGCCGAAGCGGAAGGTGGTCAAGCGACTGCCCGATTACCTGCGTCCGACGGAGGTGCCGCCGCTTCTCGCCTCGCTGACGCCGAAGTGGAAGAACCTGTTCGCGACGGCGATCTACACGGGGATGCGCAAGGGCGAGCTGTTCGCGCTGCGCAAGTCGGACGTGGACTTCGAGGCGGGGCTGGTCCTGGTCGGTCGCTCGCACGATCGCGACATCCCGAAAGGTGGCCGCGTCGATGCCATTCCCATCAATACGGAGCTGCTCGTCTACTTGAAGCGCGCGATCGCCGCGTCGCCGTCCGAGCTGGTCTTCCCGGCCTAGGACGGCAGCATGCTCCCGAGGC
>CAYTTF010000682.1:0-1553 GCA_964440665.1 uncultured Myxococcales bacterium
ACCAGCGGCAGGAGCTCGTCCATCCGCTTGACGTAGAGGATCTCGATCTCGTTGCGCGGCTGCTCGGGGATTTCGCTCACGTCCTTGCGGTTGCGCTCCGGCAGGATGACCCGCTTGATGCCGGCCCGGTGCGCCGCCAGGAACTTCTCCTTGATGCCGCCCACCGGCAGCACCAGGCCCCGCAGCGTGATCTCGCCGGTCATGGCGACGTCGCTGCGGATCGGCTTGTTGGTGAGGAGCGACGCCATCGACACGAACATGGTGACGCCGGCCGACGGGCCGTCCTTGGGGATCGCGCCTGCCGGGATGTGGACGTGGATGTCGGTCTTCTCGAGGAAGTTCTCCTCCAGACCGAGCCAGCGGGCGCGCGAGCGGATGAACGACAGGGCTGCCTGCGCCGACTCCTTCATCACGTCGCCGAGCTGGCCGGTGAGGACCAGGTTGCCCTTGCCGTTCATCTTGGTCGATTCGATGAACAGGATGTCGCCACCGACCGGTGTCCAGGCGAGACCGGTCGCGACGCCCGGCTCCGCCGTCCGCTCGGCAACCTCGGAGATGTACTTGGCCGGTCCCAGCAGCTCACCGATCCGTTCGGCGGTTATCGTCTCGGTCGGCTGCGCCTTGCCTTCCGCCACCAGCACCGCGATGGCGCGAATCACGTTGGCCGCCTCGCGCTCCAGGTTTCGAACCCCCGCCTCGCGCGTGTAGCTGTCGATGACCTCCGCCAGCGCGGCGTCCTCGAAGACCAGCTTCTCGTTCGAAAGGCCGTGCTCCGAGAGTTGCTTCGGAATCAGGAATTGCTTCGAGATCGAAAGCTTCTCTTCCCGCGTATAACCGGGGAGCTCCAGCACCTCGAGCCGGTCGCGCAGCGCCGGCGGCACCGGGTCGAGAATGTTGGCCGTCGCCACGAACATCACGTTCGAGAGGTCGAACGGGACCTCCAGGTAGTGGTCCGAAAAAGTGTGGTTCTGCTCCGGGTCGAGGACCTCCAGCAGCGCCGCTGCCGGATCGCCGCGGAAGTCGTGCCCGAGCTTGTCGATCTCGTCGAGCATGAAGACCGGGTTGTTGGACCCGGCCTTCTTCATCCCCTGGATGAGGCGCCCCGGCAGCGAGCCGACGTAGGTACGCCGATGGCCGCGGATCTCCGCCTCGTCGCGCACGCCGCCCAGCGAGATGCGGATGAACTTGCGCCCCAGCGAGCGCGCGATCGATCGACCGAGGGAGGTTTTGCCGACGCCGGGCGGCCCCACCAGGCAGAGGATCGGACCCTTCTTGTCGCTCTTGAGCTTGCGGACGGCCAGGTACTCGAGGATGCGCTTCTTCACCTTCTCGAGATCGTAGTGATCGGTGTTGAGGATGTCGCGCGCCGCCTGGATGTCGAGCTTGTCCTCGGTCGACACCGACCAGGGGAGCTCGACCAGCCATTCGAGGTAGGTCCGCGTGACGGTGTACTCGGCCGACGACGGCTGCATGATCTTCAGCCGCTCGAGCTGCTTGATGGCGACCTTCTCGGTCTCGGGCGGCATCTTGGCCGCCAGCACCTTCTCGCGGAA
>CAYTTF010000683.1:0-1553 GCA_964440665.1 uncultured Myxococcales bacterium
GCAGCCGCGCAACTTCAATCTCGTACACTTTACGGGGCTCGCCGCCTTCGACGACCGGACCGCGTCGCTGACGCCCGCCGTGGCGGCCTGGATCGCCGTTGCAGGCGTGTCGGCGCTGTTGGCCTACTTCTGTCTCTTCTACGCCTTCGAGCACGGGCGTCTGACGCTGGCCGTGCCGATCATGTCGTCGTGGGCGGTGATCGCCTCGGCGCTGTCGCTGATCATTTTCCACGAGCGCCTGACCGCCGCCGAGCTGGTCGGCGCGGCCGCGGTGATCGCCGGCGCGGTCGTGGTGGCGCGGCACGCCCAGCGGGCGGAGCCAGCGGTGCGGGGGACCCGGCCCCGCTGGCTGCTGGCGTCGGTCGGCGCCGCGGTGGGCTTCGGAATCCTGATTCCCGCGATGCGCCGGATGTCGCCGATCTTCGGGTCGGTCGGGACCATCGGGGCCGTTTACGTTGCCGACCTGGTCCTGGCGCTGCCGCTGGCGATCGGTTTTCGGATCGACCTCCGACCCCCGCGCGGGCGCGCCTGGCTGCCGGTTTTTCTGGCCGGTTTCTTCGAGACCGCGGGCTCGGTCTGCATCGTGCTCGGCGCGCGGCACGCCCCGCTGGCCATCGTCTCGCCGCTGGCCAGCCTGGCCGCCGGCTTCACCGTTCTTTATGCCTGGGCGATCCTCGGTGAGCGGCCGGCCCGCCGGGTTCTGATCGGCGCGATCTTGGTGTCGATCGGCGTCGTCGTCCTAGCGCTTTAGCTCAGGCGGCCCGCCTGCGCGATGCCAATCGCGGTGGGAAGACTTCACCAATCGCGGAACAGTAGCGCTGGAAGGTGGAGAGTTTCACATCTCCCCCCGATTCCAGCTTGCTGATCACCGAGGCAGCGGTCCCCATCCGAGCGGCCACGACCGTCTGACTGACCCCCAGCGCCGCTCGTCGGGCTGCAAGGGCCTTGGCAACCGCCAGTCGCCGCTCTGCTTCCGCGACGAGGGCGGGGAAGCGCGGATTCTTTCGGGTGCGCTTGGCGATCATTTCGTCTAGAAAGTCTTTCGGCATCGCTGCGTACAGTATGCCCCATTCTTGAACGATTGCACAGACGCCATAGCTCGCACGCTATTGTTCGCTACGAAAGCGCCAATCCTTCAGTCGAGCTTCGGCGCGGGTGACTTCTGAGGGAGGGGTTTTCCGCGTTTTCTTGGTGAATCCCGAGAGCGACAGGAGGATGAACTTTGTCTCCTGGCAGAACAGAAGTCGAAAAGCGCGTTGCTCGCCGTCGGCGCGAACCTCGTAGATTTCACCCCGCAGGTGGCGTGCGGCTGCGAGACCATTCTCGGCGACGTCCTTCATCCCTGCGAGGACGACTGCAGCGTCTTCGTCGCCGAGTGCGTCAATGAATGCTCTCACTGGTCGTGCCCCGCTGCCGGTACGGTAGTCGCGCCATCGAAGTCTGCGTCTCGTCATGGATTCACTCCCGTCCGCGTCTCGACACTCGAGCGATTCGGCCTGCTAGACTGCCGCCGCCATGGCGCACCAATACATCTACACGATGCAGAACCTCCG
>CAYTTF010000684.1:0-213 GCA_964440665.1 uncultured Myxococcales bacterium
AGCGGCCGCACCAGGGCATCGAGGGGCTGACACCGGCGGATCGCTTCTTTCGTGCGGCACCGCAGGTGCGTGCGGCGGTGGAGCAAGCGGTGGCCACAAACGCGACGCGCCTGGCGCTAGAAAAGCCGCTGCAAAAGCCCTTCTATCTGGTGGGGCGCTTCGGCGATCAGGACCTGTCGATCGCGGTGGGTGGCGGTGGATTGAAGGTGCAGA
>CAYTTF010000684.1:223-1551 GCA_964440665.1 uncultured Myxococcales bacterium
GCAACAGACGAACAAAATACCAAAGGAGAGAGACGATGAAGAGCGGAACGTCCCGGCCCGAGTCCGACGAGAAGAAGCCCGACAAACGGAAGCATCGGTCGCGACCGACGCCGAAGTGGCTCTTGGAAAAGCAGGAGCTCGACGAGATCGCGAAGCGGCGATGCCTGATGGTGCTGGAGGTGCTGTCTGGGGCGAAGCCGGTGACGGACGTGATCGAGGGCGGGCAGATGTCGCGCGCGACGTACTACAAGCTGGAGGAGCGAGCGCTGGAGGCGATGATCCGCGCGCTGTCGCCGACGGCGGGACCAGACGGGACGGATGGGCAGGCGCTGTCGGCGGCCCTGTCGCGCGTGGCGGATCTGGAGGCGAAGCTGGCGAAGTCGGAGCAAGAGAAACGACGCTCCGACAAGCTGTTCGTGATGACGAGGAAGCTCGTGAAGAAAGGCCCGATGACGACGGGCGCGGGGCGACAACCGGGGAGCCGGAACCGGCCGCGCTCGACGACGGATGGGCCGAAGCCTTCGCGCGCATTGAAGAAGGCGTCGAGCGAGACGATGGAGAGCACGGTCGGGATCGCTTCGACCCCGACGCTGGGTGGCGAGAGCGTGCGCTGAGATGGGAGCGAAAACTGGCGAGCGGTGAAGCGGGGAGCGAGGCTCGCGGTGCGGAGGGGCAGCATGACCAAGCGAGGGAAGAAGACGTCGAGCTACACGCCGGCGCCCGCGATCGCGCCGGAGGTGGCGCCGCGGGTGCAGGCGGTGCTGAAGGTGGTGTCGGGGCAATGGACGGTGACGGAGGCGGCGGCGGAAATTGGAATGTCGCGGCTTCGATTCCAAATTCTGATGCACCGGAGCCTGGAGGCAATGGTGTCGGAGCTCGCGCAGAAGGCGCCTGGACGCCCGGCGGTACCGACGCGACAACGGGAGCTGGAGAGCGAGAACGCGCGCCTGCGTCGGGAGAACGAGAAACTGCAGGGGCGGGTGGGGACGATCGACCGCCTGCTGGGAGTGGCGAGCGACATGCTGAAGGGGCGGATCGAAACGAGTGGTCGGCAGGCGAGGAGGTCGAGCTCATCGACCTCGACTTCGGGGATGCCGTCGAAGAAGGGGAGCAATGACCCGGAGGACCCGAGCGGCGAGACCAAGCGCAAGCTGGACGGCGCCGAACAGATGCGAGAGCTGGGGCTCGAACCTCGGCTCGCAGCGGCGGTCGTCGGCGTGAGCCCGTCGACGGTGCGGCGCTGGGTCGTGGCGAGGCGATGCGGGCAACCGCTCCGTCGTCGATGCGGTCCGGCCCGCGCCGTGCCCGACGCGACCATGGTGAATAAG
>CAYTTF010000685.1:0-1550 GCA_964440665.1 uncultured Myxococcales bacterium
GCCTCGCTTTTCCCGTTGACCGCGGTGGCGCCAGAGCCAATGCTGGCGCGATGTTTCGGGGGCGCGTCGTCGCCGTGGTGGTTCCGGCCTGCAACGAGGCCGACAAGATCGCCGCGACGATTCGATCCGTGCCGGGATTCGTCGATCATCTGATTGTCGTCGACGACGGGAGCGGAGACGGCACGGCGGCGATCGCGCGAAGGGCGGCGCGGCGGGCGGCGGGTCGTCGCGGTGGGCGGCAGGTCGATGTCATCGTCCACGCCCAGAACCGCGGCGTGGGGGCGGCCATCGCGACGGGGTATGCGCGCGCGCTGGCGCTGGGGGCCCAGGCGACCGCGGTGATGGCGGGTGACGGGCAGATGGATCCGGCGGATCTGCCGCGTCTGTTCGCACCGGTGGTGAGCGGCGCGGCCGACTACGCCAAGGGAAATCGGTTCGCGTGGCCGGGGGGCTGGCGGCAGATGCCGCGCGTGCGGCTCTGCGGGAACGTCGTGCTCTCGCTGCTCACGCGGCTGGCGTCGGGGTACTGGCACCTCTTCGATTCGCAGTGTGGATATACGGTGGCATCCCGACAGGCGCTGCTCGCGATCGGGCCGGATCGGATATTCGCCCGTTACGGCTATCCGAACGATCTGCTGGCGCGGTTGTCGGGCGCCGGCGCTCGGGTGGTCGACGTGCCGGTGCGGCCGGTCTACGGGCCGAGCTGGCGGTCGGGTTTGCGCCCGATCCGCGTGGCACTGCCGCTGGCGCTGATGCTCGTGCGCGCGTTTGTCCGCCGGCTCGCCACCGAGCGCTCCACCGGGCGTTTCGGACAGCGGTTCCGGGATCGTTCCACCGAGCGCTCCCTGCAGAACGCCGTGGGGCGCGCCTCACAGCTCCCCACGCAGCCATCGGAGATCGGCGCGTCGTCGTGCATATCGGCCTCCTGACCACCTCGTATCCACGCCACGCGGGCGACTACGCCGGTAGCTTCGTGGCCGATCGCGCGCAGCAGCTGCTTTCGGCCGGGCATTCGGTCGAGGTGCTCGCCGCCGGGGATGGCGACTTGGTCGTCGATGGGCGATGGCCCGGGAGCGACGGCGATCCGGTCGTCGACGGGCGGATCACGGTCACGCGCGTCCCGGGCGGATCGCAGCTGTTCTACGGCGCGGGCGCGCCCGAGGCGCTCGAGCAAGGTGGAGCGGCTTGGCTTTCGGCGGTACGTTTCTCGACGGCGCTGGCGGCGGCCGCGCGAAAGCGGGCGGCACACTGGGACGGGGTCGAGTCGCACTGGCTGGTCCCTTCCGCGCTCGCGGCGTCGGCGTCGGCGGCCCGGCTCCCGCGGCGCGCCTACGCCCATTCGGGCGACGTCGCGTTGCTCGAACGAATTCCATTCGGGCGTGCGCTCGCCCGTCGCCTAGCGCGCGACGGGACGGATCTCCGTTTCGTGAGCAGCGAGCTCCGCGACCGTTTCGCGCGTCTCTCCGGCGAGCGCACCGGAACGGTCGAGCCGCTCGCCGTTCCGACGTCGCTGTTTTCACGACGGACCGGGACCGATACCGATCTCCGCC
>CAYTTF010000686.1:0-1550 GCA_964440665.1 uncultured Myxococcales bacterium
AGGTGTCCGGCAACAACAACGCCCGCCAGATCCTGCGCCGCGATCTGCGCAACGTGACCGAGCACCTGGCGCGATTCGACGCGCGGCTGCTCCGCTTCGCCGACTGCGGCGACGGCTTGTTCCACCACATGATGCGCGGAACGCTGGAGATGGTCGCCGGACCCGAGGTGGGTGCGCCGCAGGCGCGGGGCGGCGGCGGTGGTCGGCGGGGACGCGACGCGGAGCGGGGACGCGCGGGACGGGACAAGGGGCAACGACCGGGCGGCCCGCCACCTCACGGCGGAGTCCGCGTCGGCGGACCGACACCTCAGGGCGGAGTCCGCGCCGGCGGCCCGTCGCAGGGCGGGGTCCGCCCCGGCGGCCCGTCGCAGGGCGCACCGCGCGGCGCTGAACCGGCGCGGGTCGGCGCACGACCGGGACAGCAACCTGCGTACGCCGGAGCGAACCACCGACGACGGCGCCGCGGCGGACGTTGAGCGACTAAGGCGGATTGAGTCGCGTGTCGAGCGCGAACGGCTTCTGGGCCGTCGCTTGGTAGCGGCCGACCGCGCGATCGGGATTGAAGAGCAGGTTCCAGCTCTCCCGAGATACGGCGCTGGGAATCAAGACGAAGGCGTGCCGCTCCAGAAGCTGTTTTCCGAACTCTTGTTGTCCTCTGCCCGGCGACACCGGCGACAACCAATTCGGATTGGGAACGTCTTCCGGCTGAACGACATGGATTTCGCTGGTCTCCAGGATGATGGCGCGCGTGAGCCTGTGCGCCACGGCGTCGAGCGTTCGGAATCCCGTGTGAACCGCGACCTCGAGAATCGCGGTGGCGGGATCGGCCGAACAGTAGACGACTGGGTAGCCGATCGGGTTCCAGCGGCCACCGGCCTTCGCGGCCCCGATCCCTTTATCCCAGGTCGCCGCGCGCGGAAGCGCGTCGAGACGCCAAGCTTCGACCGGCCTCTGCTCCCAAGGCAAAGGAATCACGTGTAGACGCCGTACTCGATTCGGGTGAGGAGCTGTTCGACCAATTGAGCTCCCGGGTGAGTCCTCAAAAGCTCGATGGGTCGCTTGTTCTCGAGGGCAATCGCCGGGCGGTCGAACCAAAGCACGGCCTCTTCTTGGGATCCGAACGCGCGCTTTGCCTGGGCCAGAATTCCCGCGAACTGCCAGAGCCGGCCGCTCTCGTCGACCGGAAGTCGCACCTTGGGCGCCGCCTTCCGTCGGGCGAACGATCGTTCACTCACCCCGATCGCACCGAGTGCGTCGGAGGCTGCTAACCCGCCGAGACCGCCCATGAGAGCCCCCATCGCCCCCGCCGGAATTCCGCGCAAGACGAGCTCGTGGGCCTCCGCCTCGGAGACGATCTCCCGGTGCAAGATCCGCCTGCCCCCAAGGAGATCCGCCGTCTCTCGGACCGGTGAAGGCACGTCCTGCCCGTCGGCCAATCGGTAAGCGGCTCGGTCCATGATCCCTCCTGCCATATGGCATAGATATCGTGCCACATGGCAGCGGCGGATCAAGCGGTACTCCACCGACGACGAGCGATCGCTGCCGTCGGT
>CAYTTF010000687.1:0-1546 GCA_964440665.1 uncultured Myxococcales bacterium
TGCTTCTGGCCGATGGCGACGTAGAAGCAGCGGACGTCCTGTCCCTTCTGGTTGATGATCGCGTCGATGGCGACCGCCGTCTTGCCGGTCTGCCGGTCGCCGATGATGAGCTCGCGCTGTCCGCGGCCGATCGGGATCATCGAATCGATGGCCTTGATGCCGGTCTGCATCGGCTGGTGGACCGACTTGCGGGCGATGATGCCGGGCGCCTTGACCTCGATCTTGCGGCTCTCGGAGGTGGCGGCGTCGCTCGGCCCCTTGCCATCGATCGGGATGCCGAGCGCGTTGACCACCCGCCCGATCAGCGCGTCGCCCACCGGGACCTGCGCGATTTTTCCGGTCCGCTTGACGGTGTCGCCCTCCCGCACCTCTTCGAAATTCCCGAGCAGCGCGACGCCGACGTTGTCCTCTTCCAGGTTCAGCACCAGGCCGACCACGCCGCCGTGCCCGAAGTCCAAAAGCTCGCCGGCCATCGCGGCCTCGAGCCCGTAGACGCGGGCGATCCCGTCGCCGGCCTCCAGCACGGTGCCGGTCTCGACGACGGAGACCTTTTGATCGAACCCGGCGATCTCCTTGCGGATGATCTGGCTGATTTCTTCGGCGCGGATTTGCATGTGCGTGGTTTCCTAGTTGAGGAGCTTCTGCCGCAGATCGTCGAGCTGGGTGCGAACGCTGCCGTCGAGCACCAGATCACCGACCCGCGCGACGACGCCGCCAATCAGGTCGGCGTCGACGGCGGTTTCCAAGATCACCTTCTTGCCGGTGCGCTCTTCGAGCGAGAGACGAACCCGGTCGAGCGCCACGGGGCCGAGTGGTTCGGCGGAGGTCACCCGCGCACGAACCCGGCCGGTGTGGGCGTCGGCCAGATCCCGATAGGCGCGCGCGATCCCAGGCAAAAGGACGATGCGACGACGCTCGAGCAGCAGCAGCACCAACCGCTGCACCTCCGGCGTCGGCGCCAGGCGCGGCAAGATCTGCTCGAGAATTGCCCGCTTCTCCGAGGGCTTGAACACCGGGTTCTCGATGGTCTGGCGCAGCTCGGGCGAGGACGACCAGAGGCCCGCTAGATCGCCGATTTCCCGCCCGAGCGCTTCGAAGTTTCCGGCGTCGACGCCCATCCCGAAGAGGGCGCGCGCGTAGCGGCGCGCGATCGATCCGCCCAGCGCCGCCATCAGTTTCCGCTCCGGACCGGTTTGACGTCGCCGACGGGCGAATCGACGAACGCGTCCACCAGGCGCTGCTGATCGCGCGCGTCCATCGAACGGCGCACCATCTGCTCCGCCAGATCCACCGCCTCCCGGCCGACCTCGCGCCGCAGCCGGACCTCCGCCTCCTTGATCTGCTGGTCGAGCGCGAAGGTGGTCTCCTCGCGGATGCGGCGGGCGCGCTCCTCGGCGAGCGCGATGAGACGCGCCTTGTCCGCCTCGGCCTCCTGCTTGACGCCGTCACGAATCTCGATGATGTCCTGTTCCAGCGCCGCCAGTCGCCGCTCCTGCAGCTCGAGCCGCGCCAGCGCCGCCGCGCGCGCCTCCGCCGCGGCGGCCAG
>CAYTTF010000688.1:0-1539 GCA_964440665.1 uncultured Myxococcales bacterium
CCCTGCTATCCGATTCACCGCTTCGGCGTGATCCTCGCGGGCGGCGAGCCGGTGCCGGTCGCGACCGGTCCTGGGCTCGACGCCTACGCGGAGATCGAAGCGGCCCTCCGCCGCTCGCCGCGCAAGCCCAAGGGCCTCATCATCAACTTCCCGCACAACCCGACCAGCGCGGTCGTCGATCTGTCGTTCTTCGGAAAGGTGGTGGCGCTCGCGCGCCGCGAGTCGCTCTGGGTGATCTCCGATCTCGCCTACGCCGATCTGGTTCACGATGGGCGCCCCGCGCCGAGCATCTTCCAGGTGCCGGGCGCGCGCGATCTGGCGGTCGAGTTCTTCACCGTCTCGAAGAGCTATTCGATGCCGGGATGGCGGGTCGGCTTCTGCGTCGGCAACCGGGCGCTGGTCGGCGCGCTGGCCACCATCAAAGGCTACCTCGACTACGGGATCTTCGGGCCGGTGCAGCTGGCCGCGGCGACGGCGCTGTCGCCCGCCTGCGACGCCGACGTCGCCGGCAACCGCGCGCTCTACAAACATCGGGCGGCGTTGCTCTGTGGCGAGCTCGGCGCCGCCGGTTGGTCGGTGCCACTGCCGGTCGCGTCGATGTTCGTCTGGGCGCCGCTGCCCGCCGGGGCCGCCACGGGCGGCGCGGTGCGCTTCGCGGCCGACCTACTGGAACGGGCGCGGGTGGCCGTCTCCCCGGGCGTCGGCTTCGGCCCCGGCGGCGAGGGCTATGTCCGATTTGCGCTGGTCGAGACCGACGAGCGCGCCCGAAAAGCCTGCGCCGCGATCGGGGCGTATTTGGGCTCGTTGGCGCGTTGACAAAGACGCCCAGCTCAAGTAGAAACCCCGCTCCATGCCCGCAGCAGCCGTTCACAATCGCCCGACTTTTCAGGCCAAAGGGGGGTTCCCCCACGGCTGGCACGTGGCCGACGTCGAGGGACAGACGCTGGGACGCGCGGCGACCAAGATCGCGGACATCCTGCGCGGCAAGCACAAGCCGACCTACACGGCCCACGAGGACGCGGGCGATTTCGTGGTCGTCATCAACGCCGGCAAGGTTCATCTGTCGGGCAAGAAGTGGTCGGGCAAGCTCTACCGAGACCACTCGCTGTTCCCGGGCGGGTTGCGCACGCAGACCGCCGAGCAGCTGGTCAAGCGCCACCCGGCCGATCTGATCAAGCGCGCCGTGTGGGGCATGCTCCCCAAGGGCCCGCTCGGCCGCCGCATCTACAAGAAGCTCAAGGTCTACGCCGGCGCGGAGCACCCGCACGCGGCGCAGGAGCCGAAGCCGATCAAGTTCCCGCCGCGAGCCGTAGCCAAAGGAAGCGCACCCAATGCCTGACGTCGCCAAAGCCACCTACGCCACCGGGCGACGCAAGCACGCGGTCGCGCGGGTCTGGTTGCAGCCGGGAACCGGCAAGATCGCCATCAACAAGCGCTCGCTGGAAGATTATTTTGGCCGCGAGACCTCGCGCATGGTGTTCCGTCAGGCGCTCGAGCTGACCGAGACCTCCGGACAGTTCGACGTGTTCGTCAACGTCC
>CAYTTF010000689.1:0-1539 GCA_964440665.1 uncultured Myxococcales bacterium
TTGGTCCCGGCGTTGTACTCAAAGACGCTCGGCGCGGCGATGTTGCACGCGGTGTCGGTGTGGACCGCGTCCGCGTCGAACGATACCTCCGCTCCGGCGGCGTACAGCGCGCTGAGGAAGGTCGGGTCGTTGGCGCCGAGAACCACAGTCGCGCGCGGGTCGGCGGACTTGACCGCGGGGTAGGCGGCCTTCAGCAGGGCCGCGAACTGCGCGGGGCTGCCGTTCCACCAAGAGGCGTTCGCCTCCTCGTTCCAGATCTCCCAGGCGTTCACGCGGCCATGGAAGGCGTTGACGAGGTAGTTGAGGAACGCGGCGTAGTCACCGGGGTTGGTGGGTGGGGTGGCGGGGTTGTTGGAGCCGCTGGTCGCCCATGCCGGTGTCCCTTCGACGTCGACGTCGATCTTTGTCCCGCGCGGCATCTCGGAGAAGAAGTGCTGGTAGTTCTCGATGTAGCCGAGGTTGTAGGCGCCCTTCGCCGGCTCGACGGCGTTCCAGCCAAGGAACACCCGCACCCAGGCGGGCTTTGACGCGCGAATCGCGTCCGCGACCTTCGCCGAGGTGAAGAAGTCCCCGGAGGTCGGCGCGATGTTGACTCCGACCTGCGTCGCGGCGCCGGCGACCGATGCGGATGCGAGCCCTGCGCTTGCAAGCGCGATCGCAACCAACGGTCCCAGCCAGCAGTGAACGCGTCGCCTCATGATGGTTCCATCGGCGCCGACCGCCCCATCTCCAGCGATACGCGCCAGACTAAGCGGACGGACGACACTCCGGATCAGCACGAGAGCGGCGCGCTTCGAGGAGCGCAGCGCCATCGCCCGCCAGCATACCCAGCTCGCCAGACCGCCTCCCGCCGCCAGAGGCTCAAAATCCTCGCAACGAGCGAGCGTTCAGGCGCGGACGGCCGCCAGTTTGGCGATCTCGATCAGCTGGAGCACCGCGTGCTCGTCACCTTCGCGCAGCAACGCGATCGGGTCTGGCTCCCCCGTCACGATCGACTCGAAGAACGCCCGGCGATCCTGAAACGTCGGCAGCGTCGACTTGGCCCAGCCGCGCGCGTCGTTGAGGATCACTGCGAGCCGCGCGTAGTCGTCGCCGAACTGCGCGGCGATCTCGCGCTTCATCCGCTTCGCCAGCGCCGGCGACGCGCCGGCCGTCGAGATCGCGATCGCGAGCGGTCCGCTTCGCACGATCGCAGGCAGGATGAAGTTGCAAAGCGGCGGCACGTCCACGACGTTGACGAGCATCGCCCGCGCCTCGGCGTCCTCGTGGATCTCGATGTTGACCTCGCTGTCGTCGGTCGCGGCGATCACGAGGAACGAGCCGTCGAGATCGGCCTTCGTGTACCAGCGTTGCTCCCACACGATCGACCCCTCGGCCGCGAGCCGCGTCAGCTCCTCCTGCGCGGCCGGTGCGACGATCGTCACCTCGGCGCCGCAGGTCAGCAGCCCTTCGACCTTCTCGAGCGCGACCTCGCCGCCGCCGACGACGAGGCAGCGGCGCCCATCCAGGCGCAGGCAGGCGATGTAGAACGGGACGGCG
>CAYTTF010000690.1:0-1538 GCA_964440665.1 uncultured Myxococcales bacterium
ATCTCCGGCTTCGGAAACTTCGTCGTGCGCGACAAGAACGCGCGGGCCGGGCGCAATCCGCAGACCGGGCAGGAGATCACCATCAGCGCGCGGCGGGTGCTGACCTTCAAGCCGAGCCAGGTTCTCAAGAACGTCCTCAACGACTGAGCCTGCCGACGTGGCGCGCCGCGCGATACCGAAGGATGACTCGGGCATCCCGGATAAGCCGTACTTCAAGATCGGCGAGGCGGCCAAGCTCTGCGGCGTGAAACCCTACGTCCTCCGCTACTGGGAGACCGAATTCAAGTCGTTGCGGCCCCAGAAGACGCGCTCGCAGCAGCGCCTCTACCGGCGGCGTGACGTGGAGCTGTTGCTCAAGATCCGGCACCTCCTCTACGACAAGCGCTACACGATCGAGGGGGCGCGCACGCGGCTCCGGGAGCAGGGCCATGACGAGGGGCCCGTGCCAGTCCCGCCGCCGGTTGTGGCTACGACGGGTGTCAGTGCCGAGACGGTACGAAAAATCAAGCAGGGCCTCGCGGATCTGATACGTATTTGCGCGGAATAAATCGGGGCGTGGCGCAGCCTGGTTAGCGCACCTGTCTGGGGGACAGGGGGTCGCTGGTTCAAATCCAGTCGCCCCGACTACGGCGCGGGGAGGGCCCTATGGCCCTCCCCGCGGGCGCCTCCCGGATTGGAGTTAAAGTAAAAGGTGAGCAACCAGCGGCCGCTGATCTTGGTGACGAATGATGACGGGGTGATGGCGCCGGGGATCCGTGCGCTGCAAGAGGCGCTGGGGGAGGTCGGCGAGGTGGTGGTGGCGGCGCCGGATCGGGAGCGAAGCGCGGCGTCTCATTCCATCTCGCTCGACCGGCCTCTGCGGGTGGACGAGATCGAGCCGGGCGTCTTTTCGATCGACGGGACGCCGGTGGACTGCGCGTACCTGGCGATCTTGCACCTGGTCAAGCGGCGGCCGGCGCTGGTGGTCTCCGGCATCAACAATGGCTACAACCTCGGCTCTGACGTCTTTTACTCGGGGACGGTGGCCGGCGCGGTCGAGGGGGCGCTGCGCGGGGTGCCGGCGCTGGCGGTGTCGCTGGAACGCCGGAAACCGCAGGATTTCTCGCACGCCGCGGCTTTTGCCGCCGCGCTGGCGGCGGAGATCATCCGGCGTGGCACGGCCGCGCTGCCGGACGCGTCGCTGCTCAGCGTGAACCTGCCAGGCGGTCCCATCCGTGGCTATCAGGTGACGTTCCTCGGGCGCCGGGTCTACCGAGATCAGGTCGAGGTCCGCCGCGATCTGCGCGATCGCTCTTACTACTGGATCGGCGGTCCCGAGGAGAATGCGACGGACTTGCCGGGCTCGGACTGCAGCGCGGTCCGCGACGGGCTGGCCTCGGTGACACCGCTGGGGCTCGACCTCACACACGCGCGGCTGGTGGATGAGCTCGTGGGGTGGCAGGTGGGGAATTTCGTGCACGAGGCGATCGAACGCGCTAGAGGTTGATCCCACGATGGACGAGACACGGGGCGGAGCGAGGGGCCGAGGGGACAGCGAC
>CAYTTF010000691.1:0-1535 GCA_964440665.1 uncultured Myxococcales bacterium
GCGACGCCAAGCTGGCCGAGATCGGCGAGGGGACCAACGAGGTCCAGAAGATGGTGATCGCGCGCGAGCTTCTGCGGATGGCGGCCGAGGGTGGATAGGTGGCAGCGTGGATAGGTGGCAGCGTGGCAGCGTGGCAGCGTGGCAGCGTGGCAGCGTGGCAGCGTGGATAGATGGATAGTCGGATAGGCGGTTAGGCGGGCCCGTGGTCGCCTCGGCGGCTTTCGACGTCGACCGCCTCCTGGCGGGCGATCTTCGCGCGGCGGCGGCGCTCATGCGCGCGCTCGACGACGAGCTGCCGGGCGCGCACGAAGCACTGCGCGCGATCTACCCGCACGGCGGACGGGCGTTCGTCGTCGGCATTACGGGCTCTCCGGGCGTCGGCAAGTCTACGCTGGTCGATGCGCTGATCACCTCCTACCGGGCGCGCGGCGAGCGGGTGGCGGTGGTGGCGATCGATCCGTCCAGCCCGTTTTCGGGCGGCGCGCTGCTCGGCGATCGGGTGCGCATGCAACGCCACGCGACCGACGACGGCGTCTTCATCCGCTCGCTCGCGACGCGCGGTCAGCAGGGGGGGCTCTCTCGCTCGACGTCGGCGGCGGTCGCGGTGCTGGACACCGCCGGGTTTCCGGTGATCTTCGTGGAGACCGTCGGGGCCGGTCAGGCGGAGGTCGACGTGGCCGACGCGGCCGACGCCGTCGTGGTGGTGACCGCGCCGGGCCTGGGCGACGAAGTCCAGGCGCTCAAGTCCGGCCTGCTCGAGATCGCCGACGTCTTGATCGTCAACAAGGGCGATCGGCAGGGGGCCGATCGTGCGCTGGCGGATTTGACCAACATGCTCGCGCTGGGGGCGCGCGCGGCGCCGGCGCTGCTCCGCACGGTCGCGTCGAGCGGGCAGGGAATGCCTGAGGTTGTCGCCGCGCTCCAGGGTTTACGTGGCAGGCCGATCGCCGAGCGCGACGCGCGTCGCCGCCGGCAGGCCGCCCGTCAGGTGCTGGCCATTGCCGGCGAGCGGGCCCGCGATCGCGCGCGCGCCGCCATCGGCAGCGAAAACGCGCCCGGCCCCTTGGCCGCGATCATCCAAGATGTGGCCGCCCGCACGCTCGATCCCTGGAGCGCCGCCGACGCCCTCTCGAAGGTGTAAAATAACCGTATGAAGACTATTTTGGCTTGTGCGCTGCTGACGGGCTTGGCGGGTTGTGGTCTCCTCAGCTCGGACATCACCACGACGAAGATCGCGCTGCCCCCGCAGAGCTACTCCTTCGACACCTCGATGTTCAAGGGGCTCCCGACGGGGAGCACGCAGTCGGTTCCCTGTGGCGACGGTCAGGCCATAGCCGAGTGTTGCAATCCACCAGCGCCCGCGCCCGCACCGGACTGCACCACGACCCCGCTGGTCTGCCAACCCGACAACAGCAGCGTCAACAACGGCGCCAGTGTCTGCACTGCGGTGATCCCCCAGTCGATCTCGAACTCGATCAACCTCAGTGGCGCGGGGCTCAGTAGCTTTCCGGCGGGTAATATTTCGATCGACAGCA
>CAYTTF010000692.1:0-1525 GCA_964440665.1 uncultured Myxococcales bacterium
GGCAACGGTGGCTCCAGCGGGACGGGCAACGGTGGCTCCAGCGGGACGGGCAGCGGCGGCACCGGCGCGGCAAACGGCGGCACCACAGGCGCGGGGGGCACGGGAACAGCCGCCGGCGGCACCACGGGTACCGGCGGCACCACGGGTACCGGAGGAAACAAGGGGACCGGCGGCACCACGGGTACCGGCGGTGCTGGCGGTACCACGGCCAACGCGGGCTGCTCCGCCTGCGACAAGGCCGGCACGTGCTGCGTGGCCGTCCTGACTGCTAGCGGCGCTCCTGCGGCTGAGATCGCCGGTTGCTCCACCCTCTACTCAGCCGCGACATGCAACGGCGTAACCACCGGCCAGAGCTCCTACATTTCGGCGTGCAACACTCTTGTCTCGAGTAACGCGGGCGTCGCCGGTTGCAATTGACCCGTTCGCGACACCGCGATCGCAGCCCTTGCGTGCAGCGCGCAGCTCTATCGCTGAGGGGGCGGAGGCGCATGAGCGGGCGCTGGCATCGGTCTTCGCCGGTACTCTATGGCGCGGTGAACGTGTACTGACCCGACCCCACGACGAGCACGAGCGCCCCGGCCGCCGAGCTGTTAGAAATCACGCCGGGCGCGGTCGTCGCGGCCATGCCGCTCTCGGTGACGGCGGTCGGGGTGTTGGTCGGAATGGTTACGGTGGCCGTCGTGTTCACCGGCACCGTCACCGCGAGGGTGAGCCCGTAGGCGCCCTGTTGCCAGCTCGAAGCTATCGGGCCCCGGATCGAATGGTACTGCACGTTCACCGACGCGAGGCCCATCTGCGGCTGCGGCGCCACGAAGAATTTCTTGAACCCCGGGCCCGAGGGATCGGGTTTGATGCCGCCCAGCCCCTCGTAGAGCCACTCCTCGGCGTGCCCCAGCATGGCGTGGTTCTGCGAGTCGGCGGGGTTGGCGTCCCACGCCTCGGTGAGCGAGGTCGCGCCGTGGTTGATCTGATAGAGGTACCCTGGGCCCGTCGACTGCTTGAGCATCGTGTAAATGAGGTCCCCGCGGCCCGCCTGCGACAGCGCGCGAATGAGATAGACGAAGCCGATGTCGCCGGCGGTGACCCGGTACTGCGCGCCCTTCACGGCGGCGACCAGGTAAGCCACGACGGAGGGCTCCCGCGCGCCGGGGACTAGCCCGAGGGCGAGCGGCATCGCGTTGTCGGTCTGGCTGTCCTTGTCGTAATAGCCGGCGGCGTTCAGGAACTTCGCGTTGAACGCGCTCGTGACCGCCGTCTGGCTGGCCGCGAACGCGGTCGCGTCGGCCTGGTTGCCGAGCAACGTGGCGGCCTGGGACAGCACCGCCAGATCCTGCAGCCAGATCGCGGTCGCCGTCACGCCGCTCGTCGTGAGCTGCGAGACGCCCGGCGCCGCCGGCCCCACGTCGTACCAGTCGCCGAGGCCGTAGGCGATGATGTTCGCGCTCGCCTGGCTGGCCAGGTAGCTCTGGTAGCGCTTCATGTTGGCGTAGTGCTCGTCGAGCGGCTGGCGGTCGCCGTACATCTG
>CAYTTF010000693.1:0-1524 GCA_964440665.1 uncultured Myxococcales bacterium
CGGGCGGCGTCCTCACGATGTCCTTCGCGGATCGCCGGCGCAGCCGGTTGCGGACCCGCCTCGACGATGGGCGCGAGATCGCGCTCCAATTGCCCCGCGGGAGCATCTTGCGCGACGGCGATCGGCTGCGCGCGGAGGACGGCGACCTGGTGATCGCCGTTCGCGCGGCGGAAGAGAACCTCTCCCGGGTGCGGTCCGACGACCAGCTCCGGTTGGCGCGGGCCGCCTACCACCTCGGCAACCGGCACGTGCCGGTGCAGATCGGTCCGGGCTTTCTCGCGTACGAGCACGACCACGTGCTCGACGGAATGATCGAGGATCTGGGGCTGCACCCGGAGATGGTGAGCGCGCCCTTCGAGCCCGAGGCGGGTGGGTATCGCCACGGCGAGGCGCGCGCGCAGGAACGGGAGCACACGCACGGGCATGACCACGACCACGACCACCATCCCGGAGACCACCGCCATGGGCATTGAGGCGGCGCTGCCCGAAGGCGGCGATCTGGCGCTCGTCCGGCTGCTTCAGATCGTCAGCCCGACCTTGCCGATCGGCGCGTTCGCGTATTCGCAAGGGTTGGAGCAGGCCGTCGCGGCGGGTTGGGTGACGGACGAAGACTCAGCCGCCACCTGGCTGCTCGGCCTCCTCGAATCGAGCCTGGGGATGCTCGATTTGCCGGTGCTGGCGCGTCTGACCAACGCCTGGACTGCGGGCGATGCCGCCGGCGCCTCACGCTGGAGCGCTTGGTTGCTCGCCTGCCGACCGACGCGGGAGGCCCGCGCCGAAGATCGTCAGCTCGGCGCGGCACTGGCCCGCACGCTCGGGGCGATCGGAATCGAAGGGGCTGCCGGTTGGGCGAGCCGCGCCGAGGTCACCCACGCCGCGATGTTTGCGCTGGCCACCGCTCACTTCGCGATCCCGGTCGGCCCTGCGCTCGCCGGGTATGCGTTCTCCTGGGCGGAGGCCGTCACCAGCGCGGCGGTCCGGTTGGTGCCGCTCGGCGGCAACGCCGGCCAGCGCTTGCTGGTGCAGGCGGGCGACGCGATCCCGAAGCTGGTCGCGCGCGCGCGCGCGCTACCCGACGGGGATCTGGGCGCCACCGCCCCCGGGCAGGCGATCGCCAGCGCGCTTCACGAGACACTCTACAGCCGCCTGTTTCGATCATGAGGAGGGCAACCGGATGAGCAGACTGCAACCTTTGCGGCTCGGCGTGGCCGGCCCGGTCGGCTCGGGCAAGACCGCGCTCGTCGACGCGCTCTGCAAGACGCTGCGCGATCTGTACGAGATCGCGGTGGTCACCAACGACATCTACACCAAGGAGGACGCCCAGTTCCTGGTGCGCAGCGGCGCGCTGGCCGAGGAGCGGATCGTCGGGGTCGAGACGGGGGGATGCCCGCACACGGCGATCCGGGAGGACGCCTCGATCAACCTCGACGCGGTCGAGGCGCTGGGTCGGCGTTTTCCGACGCTCGACCTGGTGATCATCGAGAGCGGCGGCGACAACCTGGCCGCCACTTTCAGTCCCGAGCT
>CAYTTF010000694.1:0-1518 GCA_964440665.1 uncultured Myxococcales bacterium
AGGACGCCAGACTCTGGATCTGGCTATCAAGGTTCGAATCCTTGTCCCCGAACCACGCCCACGGTATAGAAGCCGCTTAATTTTTCACTCTGGCCCCATGGTCTAGCGGTTAGGACGACGCCCTCTCACGGCGTAAACTCGGGTCCGATTCCCGATGGGGTCACAATTTTTAGCCAACGGTTCCGCCCTTTTGCGTGAGCCGTAGCAAACCCGGTAGCAAAAGCCTTGCTACCGCCGTCGGGCACGGAGGGAGATCGCAGCTCGATTTTCAGCTTCGCGATCTCGGCGCAGAGCGCCGGCCAAGGGAAGCTCGTGTAGATCGAAACGATGTCGCCGCGTGGTCCGTGGCTCATCGTTTCGAGGAGATCGCGACCTGCGCCGTCGACCTGTGCGAGCGTGACGAACGAGCGCCGCAGATCATGTCCGCGGCGCTCGCGTAGTCCGAGCGTGCGGCGAGACTAGCAGCCTAAAAGGCGTGTCTTCAGACCGTTCTTGTCTATCATCCAAAGTGGAGGTTTACATCTCGATGTCTTACCGGATGGCGCGACGTTCGTTCCTGCGCGGCTGCGGCGGTTCCGTCGCGTTGCTCGGACCGCTCCTGCGCGGCATCGAGGCGCGCGCGCAGGGGATCGCCGCGCCGCTGCGTTTCCTCATCATCCGCCACGCCTGCGGATCGCCGCTCGATCTGTGGCGGCCGACCGACGCGGCCACCACGACCACCTATACGCTGCCGGCCAACAGCGCGCCGTTCGCGCCCCTGCAATCGAAGATGGTCCTCGTCGACGGGCTCAACATCATCACCGCCTCCCCGTCAGGGTACAACAGCGGGCAGAACACCTCCGAGGGCGGCACCGTCGCGATCATGACGGGGGTGCCCACGCTGGGGCTGGTCGGGCAGCAAGATCATTGCGCGGGGGGCCCGTCGATCGACCAGATCCTGCTCGACCAGTCCCCGATCCTGGGCGGGGCGGGCGCGCCGCTCATGAGCCGGACGCCGTTCGGGTCCTTGCAGCTGGCCGCTGACATCCGCTCGGATCGGGACGAGATCGCCCCGCGGGTGCTCTCCTATCGCCCGCCCACCGCCAGCGTCGAGATCTCGCTGGCGCGACAGCCGATGTACCCGAAGACGCAGCCGCTGGACGTCTTCACCCAGCTCTTCGGCGGACCTTTACCGACCGGCGCCTCGATGCCGGCGCTGCTGGCCCAGAAGCTCAGCGTGCTCGACTACATGCGCAGCGATCTGCAGCGGCTCAACACCCTCGTACCGGCTTCGGAGAAGCCAAGGCTGCTGGCGCACGCGGACGCGATCCAGAGCCTGGAGAACGTCTTACGGAGATCTTACGCGCCCCCGGGAGGAGCCTGCGCCGTGCCGGCAACGCCGCCCTCCATCCCGCAGGTGACAGGAATGATGGGGCTTGGTTCGATCTACACCGACCTACCGGGGTTCGACTACTACACGGCGGACGATCCCACCAGCCATCCCCACGAGGTCGTGGGCCGGTTGCACCTGTCGCTCAT
>CAYTTF010000695.1:0-1512 GCA_964440665.1 uncultured Myxococcales bacterium
CAGGTTCGCGAACACGACCTGAGCTTCCACATAGTCAGCCGCGGCGATCGTGTACAGACCGACCGGAGACGCATACACAGCCGTAGATGCGTTCTGGCCCAACCCCGCGGCTGCGAACAGTGTCGAACCGTTCTTGCGGAAGAAGAACTCCGCGGCCGCAGCCCCGGAACTGTACGTCACGTTCAGTCGGAACGAACCGCCAATCAGCCACTTCCCGCCACCACCAGTCGGGACAGTGATCCTCGAGTTGTTCGTCACCATGTCATGCATCGCACCAATATCGAAGATCTCGGTATCGAACGCTGACACAACTCCAGTGCTGAGCCCCGTCTGGTTAACCGAATGTGTCACCCGGCACATGGGTGCGCCACCGGTCGAGTAGTGCGACACCCACCGCATGTTGTCCCGCACGTAGACGTTCATGTCAGCGGCGGTGAGGACGTCGCCCGACGCCCAGGTCTTCGGGGCAGTGAGGCTCACGAGCCCAGCTCTCGCGTCCGCGTGCCGGCGAGTTGCAGATGCTCACTCACCAGCGCGAGCGCCTGTTGAGCGCCGGGCCACTCATGGTCGAGCGTCTCGGGATCAAGACCAAGACTGAGGTTCTCGGATTGGAGTTGCGCGACCGTCTCGCCGAGCGCCCAGTTGCGCTGGTCGTCGAGCGATCGACGCTCGAGGAGCGTCTCGATGGCGTGCTGTTCGGCGGGCCAGAGGACCGGATACCAGCCGTCGCCGCCGTTGAGGCAGTCGGCACAGAACGCGCGCGGGTCGTACGGAGTGCAGCACTGAGCGGCGGCGCAGCGCGGGCAGTCCCACAGCCAGCGGCCGTGATTCACGTACGCCTTGACCGTGTGGTCGAGTGACATGAACTTCGGGAACTGCGCGTCGCGGACGCCCGCACGGGTGATCCACGCTTGGACGAACTGGTCGCCGCGCTTGAACGCTTCGGCGCGGCAGTGCCGGAACGTCCATTCCGCGGCCGGGACCTCGAGCGGTCCGAACGGGCTGTCGGGGTCGGTCTCGATCGTGCGAATCACGAGACCTCCTAGAACGCCAGCGTGGCCGTGTTGAGCTTCCCGAAGGTCGTGTCATCGAGAACGAGCCAGTTCGTCGGCGTCAACGCATCCACCGGCCCGGTTGGCGAGAACCGGTAGGTGCACTTCCAGGTGTTCGGCTGCGACTCGATCGGGATCTGATGCACGATCTGCTCGACGAACAGGGCCATCGTGATCTGCGAGAGGCCCGGAGGTGTGTACTTCACCGTCACCCGATCGCGCAGGTCGACGTTCAGCGCGCAATCCAGAGCCGCGTTCGACTCGGTCACCTCGAATGTGAGCTCGACCGGCGTGTACCAGACCGCCGAGTGCAGTCCGACCTCGAGCTCGCCGCGCGCGTATGCCTCGGCGTCGTCGCGGACGAGGAGGTCGAGTTGCTCGGTCGTGTTCGGGATACCGGTGACCGTGGCGACGCTGCCGTCGGCGAACTCCTGCACGTTGCCGGAGGTGCCGGCCATGC